>CAYFVP010000074.1:0-55136 GCA_964346655.1 uncultured Thermoplasmatales archaeon | reverse complement strand
TTACACTAAAAGGTTTATCTAATGCAAGAATTAAAACATCATGTAAATCCTTATCAACACGAACACCAACAGAAATACGATTAGTACTAATTTTTTTATTATGCTTCTTCATATATACCCCACTCCTTTAATTAAATCCAGCTTTAACATTAAAAAAAAATAATAACAAATAAAAAAAAACAAAAGGAAAATAAAAAAAAAATACCCATATAACAAAAACTTATCTATTACTACAGTAACACACAAATTAAACAACCTCCAAATTACACCAAATATCAAAAAAATCACAACAACGTTTAATTTCTTCAAGTAAACAATTAAGCTGTTCACTACTAGGAATACCACTAACTATAATTTTATTGATGAATAAATGATGTGGCTTGAAGAATACAAAAATAGTCCTATTAATGCACTTCTTTCATCTCAAAACAAAGCAATTATATATTTTACAAACAAAGTACCTTTTAGAAAAAAGACATATCTATAGGATGTTTAAACGTTTTTATGAAGGTTAATATTTTTAATTTATCTGGTCTTTTAGATATTCATATATAACTTGTTCTTTATCTGCAATTTCATTAAAAATTGATATAGATTTATTAATTCTTTCTTCTATATCTTTTGCTTTTTCAGCTGATTCAAACAAAAGCCCGATTTTTGTAAAAAGCTTACCTGATTCGTTAATCATATCTGCTGCCTTTAAAAGATTTTTATTAGATGTTATATTTGCTGATTCTTTTAGAAATCTTGAATAGATATATCGGAAACATCCACCTCCAGTTCCGCCTATTTCAATGAATATATATAACGAAAAAAGATTCATTCTAAGAATATGATCTGAAAACATTTTCGGCCATTTCTGTAGCATTTTTGCAGTTTTTTCGATTCCTTTAACACCAATGTTACTTATTGGTGGATTAAGCATGGCATCTATTGTTTGCTGTATTGATGAATAAATATCATTTTTTGTTGGTATATGGAAATTATCGAAGTCAAACTCTAGATAGGTATTTTTTGGTGGAAAAGGTTTGAATTTTGAGCCTCTTGCTTTTCCAAGTTGTTCAAGTGATATTGGATAATAGAAACCCTTTTTTAGACCTGTTTGTAATTGATTCATATCTGAAGCAAGAACAGTATCTTTTCCATTGTAACCACAAACAACAAATGTATGTCCGCCGAAATGATAATCTTTTGGTAATTCAAACCATGGAAGAAATCCCATATCTCCATATACCATCACTGGTTTTTTGTTTTTTAATTTTTCAAGAAGTGTTTGTTCTGCTTTTTTTTCACTAGCAGTTGATTTTGTTTCTATTTTTACACCAGTTCGGTTACCTATATCATTGAAAAAATTTTTTGTATTTCCTCTTCCTCCTATAAAAACATAATCACTAATACCTAACTCCGGACTGCCTTTCATTTGCCAATAAATAAATCCCATACCTGCACCAAGACCAAGAATCATATCTTCAGAAAGAGGGCAGTTGTAAAAGTGAAATATTTTTGCTATAGAACTGCTCTGACAATGGTAACCATCAAGTGCAGGGCAGTTATTGAATGGTTTTATTTCTTCTTTCATTTTTTCACTTTCTTATTTTGGTTGAAATGCGTTTGCTGGGCATTCTGATGCATCTCTATCTCCATTTACTTCGTGTCCGAAACAATCACCTTTTGTTTCATCTACTTCCTTATAGAATTTACAATCTCTACATTTTGGCATTTTTTTTACCTCCTTTAATTTTATTTAAAAAATCATCATCATCTTGAATTTGGGTAATTATATTATCCATAATAGATTGTTTTAGAAGAAGAATTCCACCATTATCTCTTCTTTTAACTACAAGTAGTCTATCACCTGTATTAATATTTAAATCTCTTCTTATATCAACTGGTAAGGCTATTTGACCTTTTTCACTAATTGTAACCATGCCATAAAAAATCCTATTATGAGTGCAAATACTTTTTTTCATAATATATCTCCACTACACGAAATATGTAAATAAAGTAAGATTATAAAAACTTTTCTTACATTTCTTACATCTTTGAACCCTTAAATTTAACAGAATTTGAAAAAGGGAAAGTGTGATTTAAGTGTCTGATTTTAAATTACATTTCCATTAATTTTTCATAATATGTGGATTTTCCTGTTTCAAGAATTTCTAAAATAATATCTTCAGTAGCCTTTCCAACTCCTCTTATCTTCCGGAGTTCATTTTTTAAATTTGACAAGGATTCTTGTATCTTTGAAATAGAGTAAGCAGCAAAACCATAAGGAGACTTTTTACCCTGCAATTTTAAGAGATAATCGATGTGTTCAAGAATAACAATTACCTTATCATTTTCATCTAATATATCATCAAAGAGTTTCTGAGGTATTCTTTTTAATATTCGGTATTTTTTTGCAATAGTATTAAATGTTTTATGAATTGCTTCATAATATTCTTTATTTGCACTCCCCCAACGCTCACCTCTATAAATATAATTATATTCGTTAATTAGATCTGGATAATATTTTTTCAAATGATTATAAAAATAATCCATTTGTCTACCAGATTTTAATGTCATACCACCAAATATAATAAAATCAATATTTGCATCAGATGCATCTTTAATTGTTTTATCTAAAATTTTTGGAATATCAGTAATAAAAGGTATTACAGGCATTAAAAACATACCAATAATAATGCCTTCATTTTTGAAAAATCTTAAAGTATCTAATCTTTCTTTTGGTGGTGGAACATTTGGTTCAAAAATTGAACTAATTTTTTCGTTTGTTGAAGAAAAACTAAAGCTAACAATTGATCGATTTTTTTTATTAATCTGTTTTATAATATCAACATCTCTTTTAACTAATGTTGATTTTGTAAGAATGTGAACAGGAAAATCTTTTTGATAAAGAAGTTCAAGGGTCTTTCTTGTAAGCTCATATTTTTTTTCTACAGATTGATAGGAGTCACCAACTCCTCCACCAACCATAATATAACCTTTTTTCAAAGAAGTTTTTTTTCGTCTAGGATCAAGTTCTCTTTTTAAAATATCAATAGCATTAATCTTAACAACTACATCTTCACCAAACTCCCCATCAACATTATACCGTTCTGATCTTCCATCACAGTATACACAATTATGGATGCATCCTCGATATAAATTCATTCCATAACGGGAGAGAAACCATGAATCGATTTTTTTATGCTTACGCAGAATTGATTTTGCATTAATTTCTTTTATATTCACAAAATATTGAATTTGTTGAACATATTTATAATAAACTAAAATATAACATTATCAGTAAACTACTAAAATAGATAGTATATTTCACACTGATTTTGCGGATATGATCTAGAGGTTATGATTAGGGCCTTCCAAGCCCTCTGCCCGGGTTCGATTCCCGGTGTCCGCATTGATTTACATATATGCAGGGGTAGCCAAGCCTGGCCAACGGCGCAGGACTTAAGATCTAATTTCAATAAAAGGGTTCGATGAGACATCCTGTCTCGAAGGAGTCCAAGGGTTCAAATCCCTTCCCCTGCATACCTATGATATCAATAGGAGAAAAACCATAAATTTTTATCTTTTATGTGTTCTTTTTTTAATATAACTTTTATAGACTTCTTCGTTTGTAAATATTTTGTATTTTTTAAAAATCAAACATATGAAAATAATATAAAAAAATCTTTTTTTGAACAAATCATCATTGTTTTGATAATGTATTTTATTTTTATACAAAAAATTAACAGTAGATATTAAATTATCTCTAACTCTAATACTAATGCTATAACGGAGAAAGAAATATGAGAAAGAGAATAATTGGGATAATAATTATAACGCTGTTTATAACTCCACTACTACCATCCCCATCAGCAACCCAAATATTAGGTAATAAAAAAGAGGTCTTCAAAGACTGCTACATTGAAGCATCCGGAGACATTGAACCAAGCGGTGGTTCTTTGTTTAAATATGTGATGTTTAAATACTTCTATATACGTCCGTTTTTTGATGAACGTGCCTTTGTTCTGTTCTGGTTAATAGAATGGTGGGAACCAGATGTAACTGTAACAATATACACAGAAAAAAACGGTGAAATTCTCTGGCAAGATACCGGTCTTATTGGAGTATGGGGAATGAGCCTATTTTGGTACTATGGGATCTATACAAACGAAGGTTCCACTAAGGATCAACTCGTAGTCAATTTACAAGGAAATGCAAAAACAGTAATAGTCTATACAGAGGATTAAAAACTTTTCATCCTCTTCTTATTTTTTTTAAATATTATTGTCAAATAAAAAATTTAACCTGATTCTGTGAAAATTGATTATCTTTTTTCAATTTTTTTTGTATTATATCTGAATAGAATTATCTTATGGGTTCTACTAATACCTGTTTTAAATTTTTTAGTAAAAGCGCCACCATAAATAAAAACGCTAATGAAATTACTATCGTTGCACCTGGCGGTAAATCATAATTAAGAGATAGAATTGACCCAAAAAAAGTAACAATACATCCTAGAATTATTGCAAAAATCATCATATTTTTAAGATTATGTGTAAAAAGATTTGAAATTGCAGCGGGAATAATAAGCATTGCAATAACAAGTATTACTCCCACGATTTTAATCAAAACAACTGTTGTAAGAGCTATCAAAATCATCAAAATAAGATACAAAAGATCAACTTTTATTCCTGTAATTCGAGCAAACTCTTCATCAAAAGTAAGAATCTGCAAATCTTTATACAAAAGAATTGTAATAAGAATTATCAATATAACAAGTGCTATCATCAGATATAAGTCCTGCATTTTAATTAAAAGAACATTTCCAAAAAGTATACTAACTGGATCCTGAACAATAATAACACTTCTGTCAACCTGATTTAAAAAAAGAACTCCTAAAGCCATACCAACAACCCATAAAATACCTATTGTGGAATCCTCCCGTAATCGCTTTCGAATAAATGGCAGACCAATAATTACTGCAGATATTAGTGCAAAAATCATAGCTCCCATTAATGGTTCAATAAAAAAAATACCTGTATATTGAAGATAATAAGCAAAACCAATGCCACCAAATGTGGAATGAGCAATTCCACCACTAATAAAAACAATACGTTTTACAACAACATAAGTTCCTATTATTCCACAAGCAATACTTGCCAAAAAACCAGCTATAAACATTCTTTGAACAAAAGAAAATTGCATTAACTCAAATATATCTTCAATCAATAAATTAACACCTTTATCAAGTTTTTTTCTTTTGTCTATGATCATTTAAAACTCTATGAGGCAATCCATGAGCAATTAGATCAACAGGGCAACTATATGTAGCTTCAAGCATTTCTTTAGTAATCATTTTTTCATCATGGGTAAACATAAAATGATTAAGACAAGCAACACGATTGACATAAGAAGATATCACACCAATATCATGAGTGACTAAAACAATGGTAACACTTTTATTTAACTCTTTTAAAAGATTATAAAAACTAAGCTGTGTATCTTTATCAATACTAGCTGTTGGTTCATCAAGTAATAAAATTTTTGGATTGGAAACAAGAGCTCGAGCAATAAAAATTCTCTGTCTTTGTCCTCCTGAAAGTCCACTAATATGTCGTTTTTTGTATTTCTCCATATTAACCTTTTTTAACGCATCAACTGTTGCTTTTTTATCATCTATTGAATACCATGGACTTAATCCACGAATACTTCTTCGACCCATTAAAACAACATCCCAAACAGAAATTGGATATTGTTTATCATATTCACAATATTGAGGGACATAACCAATATTTTTCCTACTAATTTTTGGCAATTGTCCATAAACAAGAACATTTCCATTAATTGGAGGTATAAGTCCTAAAACTATTTTTAGAAGAGTAGATTTACCTCCACCATTAGGACCAATTATTCCAAAAAAATCACCATCAAATATTTCACAATTAATGTTTTCAATAACTATTTCATTTTCATAACCTGCAGAAATATTTTTTAATTCAATGGCAACATCTTTTTTCATTATAATAAAATACTCCTCGTTATAAATTTCTAAATATTTTGAATATTTTTAATTTTTTTATTAATGAATAATTAATTATTTTCAAATCCTGAAACCATATTTTCTGCAAGGTTAAGAATTGTAAATTCATAATCCGTCATTAATGGATTTGCAAAAACAACATTACCATTTATTTCAGATGCAATAGATTCAGCACTTATTGTATCATAATGAGGAGCAACAAAAATAACCTTAATATTTTCTTTTTGGGCTTGGTTAATTATTGCTGCAATCCCTGCAGGTCCTGGTTGTTTACCTTCATCTTCTACAGCAATTTGTTTTAAATTATATGTATCACCAAAATAACCCCAAGCTGGATGATACACCATAAAGGATTTACCAGAATAGGGTTCTAACATATTACTTAAATTTGTATGTAAATTATCTAATTTTGAAACAAATGTTTGATAATTTTTGTAATAATCTTCTTGATGACCTGGATCTATTTCAATTAACCCATTGTATACAACTTTTCCTATTTTTTTGAAATTTGATGGAGAAGTCCATATATGAGGATCTGTTCCTTCATGGTCAAGTTCATGTTCATTATCACCTTCATTTTCATCATGATATTTTTGTCCATAATGTTCATCAAATGAAATAATCTCGATTTCTTCAGAGCAATCAAAAACTATTATATCAGGATTTTGTTCGAAAATAGTATCCATATAGACAAGTTCAAACTCAACACCTGATCCTACTTTAAAATATACAGATGCTTTTGCAATCTTAATCATTTGATCTGGAGTTGGTACAAAAGAATGAGGGCTTTCACCTGCAGGAACCATAACGGTAACATCAACATATTCCCCACCTATAAATTTAACTACTTCAATTTGTGGAACGATAGTAACTAATACTCCGATAATATCTATTTTTTCTGTAGATGAATTGTTAATACAGCCAGATAAAAAAATTGTAATAAATCCAATGAAAATTATGCTTGAATATATGATTTTTTTATTTGTTATAAATCTCCCTCTTATTTATCTACAATATTATTAACATTTATAAAATTTATTATTAATTTTTATGGTCAAGTATATAAAGATGTTATTAATTAATGCTTTTTATGACAATTATAAGTATATCTCTAAATAATACAATTCTTCAAGAAATCGATAAAATACAACAAAATCATGGTTATTCAAGCAGATCAGAGGTAATTAGAGCAGGGGTAAGAGTACTTATTTCTGAAAATAAAGATACAGAAAAATTATCTGGAAATATAAATTCGATTCTGCTCTTAGTTCATAGTCATGATAATGAAAATACTGTATCAAATATAAAACATAAATTTGAAGAAATTACTACAACTCAAATTCATAGTCATCTAAAAAATAATAAGTGTTTAGAGATTTTTGTTTTGGAAGGAGATTCACAAAGGATTAAAGAGTTAATACGGCAATTTAAAATAAGTAAAAAAATGGAACTGATAAAATTAATTGTAGCTTAAAAAATAAAATTCAAACTTATTTTTTAATTTTGTTAAATAAATAAGTTATCATATAAAAAATTTTATCAAAAAATCGTTCAAAAAATATTTGTTACTTTTAGTGTGCATAAATATAAATAACATAAAATTATTAATGTTTTGCAGGGCTCTAACATTAAAACTTCGCTAAAAATATAGCCAAGTTTTATAACCAATAATTGTATACTAATATAGACAACAAAATAGAGGAGAGATGCATGGAAGAAGTATATGAAGTTTCTAAAAATGAAAGATGTTCTACAGGTATTGAAGAAATGGACGTTATGCTAGGCAATGGTATTCCTATAGGAAGTACTGTTCTTGTTGTGGGAAGTAGTGGTTCTGGAAAAACTACTCTTTGTATGCAATTTCTAATTAATGGAGCAAAACAAGGAGAAAGGGGTGTATTTTTTACAATTACGGAACCTTTATTTAAACTAACAAAGAATATGGAAGGATTTGAGTTTTATGATAAAAAATTGATAGAATCAGGAATGGTAAATTTAATTGATCTAAGAATTATCAGCGAAAGACTTGGTCTTGATACTGAAAAATACACAGTTGAAGATGCAGGTGCACTTCTCGATATTTTAAGAGATATTGCAAATGAATTAAATGTAAAAAGATTGATTATTGATTCAATTACTGCATTATGCTACAGACTTCAAACACCGGAAATGATTCGTGATTTTATTTTTAAACTGGGTTCTTCTCTTTCTGCTATGAATTGTACAACACTTTTGTCATCAGAAGTTCCTCCAAGAAGATTTCAGTATTCACAATATGGAATAGAAGAATTCATATCTGATGGTATTATATTTTTGGGAGATATTGAAAGAAAAGGCGATTTAATTCGTACTTTTCAAATTGTAAAAATGCGTGGATCAGCACATAGTAGAACAAAATCTGCCATGAGTATTTCAACAAAAAATGGTATTGAGCTAGCTCCTTTACTTAAATCTAGAGAGTGAAAATTTTATGGCAAATGTCCTAATCGATGGCTTAAAGGAAAGAATAACAAATGCAATAAGGATCAATCAATGTATTGGAATTATATTACCTGCTTCAAATTATAATGATTTAGTTAAGGCATTATTTGAATGCATATCTGATCATCCAGACGAAGCTTGGGTTTATGTATCTGTTACAAAAACTTGTGAAAGTTTTACTAATCAGTATGAATATATAAACAATAAAAATAACATTAAATTTATTGATTGTATTTCAAGAGCTTCAGGCATTTCAAAACCTCAAAATAATTGTATTTTTATTGAAAGTCCAACAATGCTTGAAAAATTAGGCCTTGAGATAATGAATATTTTTAGGGAGGTTGATGAAAAAGTAAAAAAATATTTGGTTATAGATTCCTTGACAAATTTAATAATCTATAATGATCCAGAAATAATAACTGAATTTTTTTATCATATTATTAACCGAACTAGAGCAAAAAATATTAATACAATTTCACTTGCTATCGAGGAAGAGGGACTGGAAAAATATCTAAACAGACTTATATACCTAAATGATAAAATATTGAAAGTTAGAGATTCTTTTATTTGAACTAGTGTGAAAAATGGGCAATGATGAATTTGTTTCAACTGGTATTGAAAAACTTGATAGACTTTTAGAGGGAGGAGCTCCAAAAGGTTTTACCATTCTTATTCTGGGATCACCTGGTAGTAGTATTGAAATATTATGTAAACAACTTGCTACAACTGGAAATGTGCTATATTTTACTACTGAAGAAACAGAAGAAGAAATACTTAATACAATGGAGAGATTTAATTGGAGTAAAGAACACATAGAAATTGTAGATATTGCTACTAAATATTCACATCTAATTCTTAGTGGAGAACAAAGAAGAGTAAGTGTTTATGAACAAAGATCAAAGATAAAATTGAAGGAATTAATTGAGATTGGTTCTCAAGGGATACCAGAAGTTGCAAAAAGTGATGAAGATTTTTTAGCTATTGTTTCAAATAAGATTAAAAATCACCAAGCTGATAAAATAATTATTAATTCTCTTGATTTCTTTTTAACACAATATTCCCAGGAAGATGTAATAAGAACTATTCAAGCAGCAAAAATTAGTAATTTAGAAAATAAAGGAGTCCTTTTTATGGTAATGACTAAAGGTATACACGGAGATATATTTGAAAGAAAGATGGAAGGACTTGCAGATTGTGTTCTAGAGCTTGAAGTGTTACAAAAGGGATCAACTTTTGAGCGTTTTCTTGCAGTTAAGAAAATGAAAAATTATGCAAAAAAAATTGGTATAGCAAGGTATGCAATAGATTCTGATGGTTTTATTTTGGAAATGATAGAAAGAATAATGTAATTATAACTGATTTGAAAATTATTTTTATAAAAATTTAACGACAGCAGCTGAACTTGTTTTAGGGACTCTAAATAAGAATATTCCAGGAGATCCACCATATTCACCAATGACCATTCCTTCAATATTATCTCGCCCTTTTAAACCATTGAAACATGCAGATAGATTTACTGTTAAAACTGCCTTATCACCATGATTTATTACAGGATTTGTTGAACCGCATGAATCATCTGCATCTTCAATAACAATAATTCCAAAGCTTGAAGCACTTAAATTAAAAACTTCAGGGGTTGAAAATATTCCATTTCCTGATGACTGAGCTGCATATTTATTGCTATCCCAACTGAGAACCACCATTTTTGATCCATTTGATATTTCGATTATTACCTCACTTAGACTAATATATGAACCACCTCTTGGTGTTACTATTATTGACATATTATGAAATCTTGAGTAGCTTGTCCCATCAATTAATCTTGTGTTATAGTTCCCTATTATCCGTAACACATCGATATCACTACTTACCTCAGTTTTTGTATCCTGGCCAGTTTTAAGGCCTTGACTTTCTAGTTGTGCACTTGCTTGTATTAAAACTGATGCTGCGATTCCTGCAACAAGAATCATAGCAATAAAAACAATCATTGTACCAATTCCAATCGAAGAAGTATTATTGTTACAAAAAACTCTGCTTAAATGTTTCATTGGAAGATACCGCATCCTAACTATCCTCAGTATTAAAATTAAAACATTCTTATAAATCATTTTTTTGCATTTGAATTTATATATGAATATGTAGGTAAATAGGTTGAAGAATGTATACTTTCTCTCTTGTTAATGCTAATGTATAAACATATGAATGTGCAGATAAATATACATCGAAGAATAGTTTATTAATAATGAAAAATATTCTCATGTTTGAGTAGTGGATGGGATGTTAAACGAAAACAATGAACCAATATCTCTTGGTTTAATAAGACCTCTTGTTATAAGGTCATTAAGAAGAAGTAATGTCAGAAAAAAAATTGCAGAATACCTTTTTGATATTAGTCCTAGTTGTAGTTACACATCTGAAATTGCATATCATGTTAAAACAACTCCAACAAATGTAATTGGTGCAATTAGAGGTATGGGAACTAGATATAAAGTTGATGAATCTTTGTTAAATTTAAACATTGTTGAAGAAAAAAGTTCTAAGAAAAATTTTAGATTATATGGAATTACTTCATTTGGTAAAGAAGTTATTGAAGCTTTGAGTAAATAAAAATAAACACATATTTTATCTACCATATTACTTAATAAAGAGTTTTATATATCGGATTTGAATTAGATATATAGGGGTCTGTTAGTATGAAGGAACTTGATGTTTCAAAATTTAAAGTTGGAACTGAACGATTAAAAAAAGGTTTTGCCAAAATGCAAAAAGGCGGGGTTATTATGGATGTTACAAATGCCCAGCAGGCTTGCATTGCAGAAGATGCAGGAGCTGTTGCTGTTATGGCACTCGAAAGAGTTCCTGCTGACATTCGTGCTCAAGGTGGTGTTGCAAGAATGGCAGATCCTGTAAAAATTCTTGAAATTATTGATTCAGTAAGTATTCCTGTTATGGCAAAAGTTAGAATCGGTCATTTTGTAGAGGCTCAAGCACTTGAATCTATCGGAGTAGATATGATGGATGAATCAGAAGTTTTGACACCTGCAGATCCATTTTACCATATCGATAAACATAAATTTACAATACCTTTTGTTTGCGGATGTAGAAATCTTGGAGAAGCGGTTAGAAGGATTTGGGAAGGAGCTGCAATGATTAGAACCAAAGGTGAAGCAGGAACTGGAAATATTATTGAAGCAATAAGACATCAAAGAATGGTAACTAGAATGATTAATAAATTAATGGAATTGAATGACAATGATCTACAAAAACTAGCAGTTGAATATTCACAAAGTTATGTTGATTCTACTGTTACTTTAACTGGAAAAAAGGTAACTGATAATGTTTTTGTTTTTGAGAATTACCCCTATAGAACTATTAAAGCAGGAATTTTTAATATATTAAAAGAAATTAAAAAAATTCAACGTTTACCAGTTGTAAATTTTGCAGCAGGTGGAATTGCAACACCTGCTGATGCAGCAATTATGATACAGCTTGGAAGTGATGGTGTTTTTGTCGGATCTGGAATTTTTAAATCAGATAATCCACAAAAAAGAGCAAAAGCAATAGTTAAAGCTGTTGCAAATTATAAAAATCCTCAGGTCATTGCTGAAGTAAGTAAAAACCTTGGTGAGGCAATGAAAGGAGTTGAAATAGAAGATATCCCAAAAGAACGACTTCTCCAGGAGAGAGGATGGTAAATAAGTTATCAATTGGTGTTATTGGCATTCAGGGTGCTATTTCTGAACATGTAAAAACAATGAAAGATGCATTGAAATTTACAAATAAATATGGTAATGTTTTTGTAATAAAAAATAAAAAAGACCTTGAAAAATTAGATGCATTAATACTTCCCGGTGGTGAAAGCACTACAATTTCTAGAGCACTATATAGTTCTGGACTTTTTGAGGCAATTTTAAGTATAATTAAAGAAAAAAATCTTCCAATTATGGGTACATGTGCTGGTTGTGTGATACTTGCAAGTGAAATTTCTAATAATGAAAGAGAAATTAAACTTTTATCTGTAATGGATATGAAGGTAAGACGAAATGCATTTGGTAGACAAAAAGAATCATTTGAGCATTTTTTAGAAATAAAGGGATTTTCAGAGCCTTATAATGCTGTTTTCATAAGAGCTCCTGCAATTGAAAGGGTATGGAATAATTGTGAAGTTTTAGCAAGAATTAATAAAAAAATTATAATGGCTTGGCAAGATAAATTTTTAGCATTATCCTTTCATCCTGAGCTAACCGATGATCTTAGGATTCATAAGATGTTTTTGGACATGATATTTTAATCATGCGACAAATAATATTCTTATTTTTTAATATAATTTAATACTTTCAATAAACACAGGGTAATTTTAAAAATATATTGAAAACATATTAAACTGATAAAATAGGGTTTGATTGCTTATGGAAAGCTTTGGTCAACATGTAAAAAAAGCATGGAAAAATATCTACAAATTCAATTCAGATGAAAAAAAGAAATCTAAAACAAGGCAGAGGCAATTAAATGATTTATAAAAAAAAATGTATAGATTGTGGTAGAATAATGCCAATATATCATAATGCGATTAGATGTTATGATTGTGCAATGATTAGAAGAAAGGAATATGATAAAAAAAAGAAATTAAAAACAATTTAAAATAACATTAATATCTTAATAATTATATTTAATAAAAAAAGAAAAAAAGAATTAATTACTATTAATTTTAAGCCTTCATAATGGCAAGTAAAAATATTCCTAGTGCAATTGCTGCTCCAACAATAGCTCCAACTATTGCCACAACACCTTGGATAACCGTTCCTTGGAAATTCAATATGCCTTCAGGAGTTCCAAGGAAACCGCCCAATAAATTCGCACCAAACAGGAATATTATAAAAACCAGTATTCCAATAACTATAAGTATTCCACCTACCGCTCTACTTTTTCCAGATCCAAAATATGCGGTAAAAATTCCTGCTATAATGCTTGCAATTGCAAAAACCAGCGTCAACATACTTAAAAATTGGCTTACCATGTCTACCATATAACATCCTCCTCTCTAAAACTTAGTTCCAGTTAAGGTTTTAGTGTCTATTACACCCTCGATTGATCTAATCTTGTCAACAACTATTTTTCCCAGTCTTTCGAAATCTTCAGCTTGTATTTTAGCAATAAGGTCATATTCTCCAAAGAGTGGATGTAATTCAACAATTTCCGGAACTTTGGAGAGTTTATTATATACATCATGTTCTCGTGCAGGTGCTGCACTAATTAGAACAAAACCAATGGCCATTTGGTTATCACCTGACTCCCTGTTATATATTTTTATAATATAAACTTTTTCAAAAATGTTTCTTATATTATCCATTTAGAATTCATTTTTTTTTCTTAATATTTACCTTTATTCTTTTCTTTTTGATAGATATTAACTTTTTTATATCAAGTGTTATATTCTTTTCAATTTTATATTCATCAATAGGTTTAGATGGGAGTTTTCCATCAACTTCATAAATATAGTATCCTTCATCCATATCTAATGATTTTATGTAATAATTACTCCCAATTTTTTTTATATTAATGCCTGGAATTTGTTTTAAAGCATCAAAAATACTACTTTTTTTATAAATTTCAATTGAAGATTTATCAACAAAAGGCTCAAATGAATTTTCAAAATTTCTATAATTAATAGATAGTAAATGTATGTTTCCAATTATTCTTTTATTAATTAATCCTGCCTTATCAAGAATTTTGATATGTCTAGATGTAACAGGTACAGAAATTCCTAATTCTCTTGCTAATCCTGAAATATGCATTTCTTTATGTGTCAAAATATTTAATATGTTAATTCTCATGGAGCTGCTTAATGCCCGAAAAAATGTATTTTTGCTCATTTGGATAATGATCGTTATCACTAATGTAAGATTTTAATCTTTTGATGTAATTTACCTGCTTATGAATAAGATAAAGAGTATCAATCTAATATTTGCTTTAAAAATATTAATACCAATAATTGTTATAATAGTTTTATTTCTAGGTGGAATAAACGCAGGGATTATCACCTTTGAAAAACATAAAATAATCACAGGGGAAATTACCACCACAATAACAATCAACTTTGGGGATGGAACAATATATACAGATGTTTTCACACTGGATAATTCAACTGTTTTTGATTTTTTATTAAAAGTTGAGCAGAATGGAGATATAAAAATAGAAACAACCTATTGGGAACAATTTGGTAGTTATTCTGTTGATTCTATAACCTATCAAGAAAAAAAATATGAAACAGATAGCAATAGCTACTGGGCATTTTATATAAATGGGCAGCTAGGTATGGAGGGCGCAGATAAAATCTATGTAGAAAACAATGATTTAATTGAATGGAAGTTTGAAAAATTTTAGATAAAAAAGAAAATATTTAAAGAAGAATAATATTTAGAGTCGGAGGTTTAAATTATGAAAAAAATTTTTGAAAATAATAAAAGGATAATGCTGGCTGTATTTTTAATAACAATTGGATCAGTTATAAGAATTTTATTACATAATAATCTTCAAGGATCCCCGTCAATTTACATAACGTTAAATGGTATTACTCAACCAATGTTCATGTTAGATTTATTTTTTGTTGTTGCAATAATTTCCCTTTTAAGTGGGATACTGCTTGGTGGATATTATACATTTATAATTCCTATATCAGTAATGATAATTACAGATCTTGTAATTGGAAATAACTGGATTTTACTATTTACATGGTCAGGCTTTGCAATTTTAGGTCTTTTTGGATACTTTTTAAAAAGGAAAAAAAGTCTGACAGTTAGACATATACCTAGAATTTTAGGAGTAGGTATAGCTGGAATTTTAATTTATGATATATGGACTAACTTTGGAACCTTTCTTGGCGGATGGTATTCCCATACCTGGGAAGGCTTTGTTCTATGTTATACAAATGCGCTTCCATTTATGTTTTGGCATCTTCTTTCAACAACAATAGCAATGATTCTTGTCATAGTTCCAATTGTATATATAAAGGAACATAAAGTGGCATTGCCTGAATTTCAGATTAAACCATTTGAAAATAAGATATCAATTGCTGCACCAGTAATTCTAATGATTTTGGCACTAATAAGTCTACTAGTGTAAAATCCACTTTTTTTTCTCTTTTTTATGCAAAACACTTAAAATATTATTATAATTTCGAGGTTGTATGGCTTATCCGATATATGAAGCTAAAGATGAAATAAAAAAATTATTAGCTAAGGCTCTTAAAAAATTAGCATATAGTTGTGAGATTTATCTAGAAAAACCATCTGCAGAACTAGGTGATTTTGCTTTTCCTTGTTTTTCACTTGCCCCTATTGCTAAAAAATCACCAAATGATATTTCAAAAGAAATATCTGAAAAAATTAGTAAAAGTGAATGGATTGAAAAAATTGAATCAAAAGCAGGTTATGTTAACTTTTTTTTAAATAAAAATATGTTAAATAAAGAAATTCTTAAGTCTATTTTTGAACAAAAAGGAAAATATGGATATCTTCCAAATAAAAAAGAAAAGGTTCTTATTGAACATACCTCTGCAAATCCTAATGGACCATTACATGTAGGAAGAGCAAGAAATCCAATAATTGGAGATACAATTGTCAGAATCTATAAAGCAGCAGGATACAACGTAGAATCTCAGTTTTATCTTGATGATACAGGCAAACAGGTGGCAATTCTTGCATGGGGTGTAAATAATTTAGATCCAAAGTATATCCCAAAATCAGAATATGATAAACCTGATCATAAAACCGTTGGATTTTATCAAGTAGCTAGTAAACTTTTGGAGGAAGATAATCAGGTATCTGATCAAATAGGTAAGTTAGTTAAAAAACTTGAAGAGGGTAATCCAAGAACAATAAAATTAATTCATGAGGCATATAAACCTGTTCTCGAAGGTATAAAACAGAGTTTAAACAAAATTAATATTAAAATTGATAAATACGTTCCAGAATCAAACTTTGTAAGGGATAAAAGTGTTAATACTGTTGTTGAAAAACTTAAAAAATCAAAATTTTGCGGAAAAGAAAAAGGTGCATATTTTTTAGATCTTAAAGAGTTTGGTATTAAAGGTAGAAACACGAAATTCATATTTTTAAGAAAGGATGGAACAACTCTTTATGCAACAAGAGATATTGCATATCACCTATGGAAACTAAAAAATGCAGATGTTTTAATAAATGTACTTGGTGAAGACCACAAACTTGAATCTAAACAAGTTGAAATCGCATTGAATATAGTTGCAGCAAAAACAATTCCTAAACCTATTTTTTATTCATTTGTTTCACTTCCAGAAGGTAAAATGTCAACAAGACGGGGACGAGTCGTTTTTGTTGATGACCTTATCAATGAATGCATAAATAGAGCCTATGAAGAGGTTAAAAAAAGACGTGGAAATGAGCTAACAGAAAAAAAGATGAAAAAAATTGCTGAAATTGTTGGAATTGGGTCATTACGTTACAATATAATAAAAGTTCAACCAGAAAAAGAAATAATTTTTAAATGGGAAGATGCACTTAACTTTGAAGGTAATGCAGCACCTTTTATACAATATTCTCATGCAAGGGCCTGCAGCATCCTTTCGAAAAAGAAAGATGATATTAAAGATTTTGATACATCTTTTTTAAAACATAATTCTGAGGAAAATTTATTAAAAAAATTAGCTGAGCTTCCCAATGTTATCGAGGATGCATGTAAAGGAAATAAACCTCACATTATAACGTCATTTTTATTTGAACTTGCATCCCAATTTAATCAATTTTACAGAGATTGCCCTGTTCTACATGAAAAGGAAAAAAAACTTAGAGTTGCTAGACTTGCCCTTGTTGATGCAACAAGAATTACTCTAAAAAATAGTTTAAATCTATTGGGTATTGTTGCACCAAAGGAAATGTAGAATTCCTTCAGATAATTTTACTAATTAACCATTTTACAAATATTGGTGACACTAAAATAAAAAATATATAAAATCAAATAACATAATTGAAAAAATAATGAATTACAAACCTTTAAAAGTGGATTTTTTAATAAATAAGATAAGAACCAAGGATAAACTATTTGGTGGAGAATTTACAATTGATTTATATCAAAACTGTGAATTTGGATGTATTTATTGTGATTCTACTTTTAGCAAAACAATATATATAAAAAAAAATGGACCAGAAATTTTTGAAAAAGAGCTAAGGAATACAAAAAAAGGAACAATTATTGTAGGTTCAGTTCATGATCCATATCAAAAAATCGAAGAAAAGGAACTATTAACAAGAAAAACACTTGAAATAATTCAAAAATATAATTTTTCTTGTCATATTCTTACAAAATCTGATTTAGTTTTAAGAGATATAGATATTATTTCTAAAATAAAAAACTCACTAGTAACAATAAGTATAAGTAGTTTGAAAAATGATGTTTCAAGATTTTTTGAAAAAAATGTTTCCCCACCTAATATCAGATTAAAAACAATTGAAAAGCTAAAAAATTTTGGTATTAGAACAGGTCTTGCAATAATTCCTGTTTTACCTTATATTGTTGAAAGTGAACTAGAAAAAATAGTTAAACATTCAAAAAAACGCAAGGCAGATTATATTTTATATAAACACTTGGAATTAAAAGGCGATCAAAAAATTTGTTTTTTAAAAGAATTAGAAGATTTCAAACCAGAGCTTGTTAAAAAATATAAAAATTTGTATAAGAATAGTTATTTACCAGATGAAAATTATTCAAAAGAATTAAAAAAAACAATTGAGAAAATAAGTAAGAAATATAAAATAAAAAATAGAATTTAGAATAAAAGATTCTTGGTTTTAAACTTTTTTTATTACTTTTTAACTCTTTTTCTGCGTCCCATTGCAGCAAGCACTATTAGTAAAATAATGATTATCGCGATAATTATTAGAATCCAAAGGTATTTAATCACAAAGGTTTCTTCTTTTTTCTCACGTGGATATTTAGTTGCACCAAATGGTGAATGACCATGATAGGTTGTTTCATCATCAAATTCTAAGGATTTTGGTTTTTCCCAATAGTTTTCAGAACTATACTCGTTTTCAGGAACAAAAACTCTAAGATCTGGATCTCCAAAATAAACTACGTTTTCGGCATCATCCCACCACCATTGTGGTTCATTATTTTCTCCTCCTCCAAGATAAAGTGTACCAACATGGCTAATTCCCTTTGTGTAAGCCTCTCCTACGGTATTTCCAAGAATTATATCTCTTGGAACTGATTGCTGCCACACTGCTCCATACCATGAAGTTGGCCATGGATCTTGAATTTGAAAAACTGCTCCATGTCTTATCATCATTAGATGGAAGTAAGTATTTGATGTTTGACATATACTTGTAATAAAACCTGCACTATGTAAATTATTGATTAATGGTTCTATATCTAAAGAGGTCTTCCAATCTGTTGCATCCTTTGAGTAACCGAATGACCCAGTAACACCGTCATAAAGATTATCTACATTTAAAAATCTATCAAAAAATCGTCCGATAATTGGAAGATTAACCAGAAATTCTCTCACAGGCTTTCTGGCAAGTACCCAATCTATTCCTGTTGCTGGTAATATTAAAGAATCCCAATTTGTAAAAGGTATAAATCCTTTGAGATCCATACTCATAGTATCTGGTTCTTCGGTGGAACCTAAAAACCAATCATAACCTCTCCATGGATTAGATTCTTTATATGCTCCAGTAAACCTACCAATAAGAGGTGTTTGATGAAATCCATTTTGAGGATCCCAAAATAAGGTTTGTCCACCTCTAAATTGATTACCATGGGATGTATGCATCCATAGAATCACACCCTGATTTAGATTATATGTAACCTTTTCAAGATTGGTTGAATAAACAGGATCAAATCCTCCTTTTTTTAAATAAAAAGGAATGACTTCACTTGTTGTCATATCTGGAAAATACATTCCATCAAGACCATAATATTTCTTGTTAACACCTTCATCAATTGGCTGTAAGGTTGGAGTTTCACCTGGTGTTAAGCCATCTGCACACTGATATTTTGATTCATAATACTTACTAGCTCGTTCATTAAATCGATGTTTTATTGTTACAAATGAGCAAAGCACGGGATATTCAAATTTCTGCTTTCTTGAATTTTGTTTAATAACAAGAGTGTTAAGAAGAGGATTTCTAATTAGTCCTCTTAAACCTTCGCGGGAACTTATACTTCCAGTTTCTAATGTAACCTCTCCTTGAAGTGCAGGATTTTCAAATATAAGGGATGGATAAAAAATGCTACGTGAAATCCAAACACTAGTGTCAACTGGAGATCCACAGAATCTTCCAGAATTAGCAACACCTGGAAAGATACGATCCCAAGGAATACCTATATCATACTGATCAGCAACAGTTATAATTGATTCTTTTCCCTCTTTATCAAAACCAAATTCTTTTAAAAAATCATAGATACGGGTTCCTGTTAAAACCATCTCTGCAATGGATGGTTTTTGAGTATCTCGTTCTGCTGAAAAACGGTTCCAGAATTCATTATGCCAAACTGCAGCTGATGAAAGATGTGGATGATTATCAATTATGAGAACCGGGCTTCCATGGTGGGCAGCAATAAAGGTGGCTGGCCCAATAAATAATGCTTCTTTTGTTTCATCTGAGGGTTTAATATCAACTTTTTTAACAGCAAGAAGCCATGTAGTCCATGGATCAATTGTTGTAAATATTACATCATTACTTCCACTAATTTCACGGATTTTATCAAAAAGATCCATGTATTCATTATAAGTTGTAACTTTATCAACCATATCTTTCATTTCATTATAAATATCTTTAGACAGATGATTACCAAGATCAATAATATAGATATTTTCAATACCCAGTTTGTAAAGAACGTCCCTTGTGATATCTGGACAAGATGATGGTTTAACATAAAGTAAAGGAGCATTTAAGGAACTAGCAAGAATTGCACCATTTGCAGCTGAGTCAAGTGCATCACCTTTTGCTTTTGGAACTTTTTCTTTCCATGAGTATTCAACCTCAAATCTGAGAGGTCCAACAATATCGGTTGTTGAAAAAACAGATACTTTATAACTTTCTCCTGGTAAACATTCACCAAGTCTTTCAATAGTTAATTCTTGTTCTTTTTCTCTACTTTCATTTATAATTGATATTATTGCTTCACCACTAGGACCTAAAATGGTTAAACCAAGGTTAACATTTGGATTGTTCCATTTTAACTTAAATTCTGCATCCTTGCATCCAAATGTTGGAATATCTGGAATTTTAATATCTACACCAGGATACATGGTAATGTCAACTTTATATGTAACTTTTGGACGCAATAATCCAATTAATTGTCCTTGAATAGTAAATGGGCCTAATCTCCATCTAGGAGAATTGCTTTCAGTAGGAAAATCTGTTAATAATACTCTCCAATCTCCAGGTTGATATATATAAGTTTGAGTTAATTCATGACCAATTTCTGTGTATATGTTCCAGTCAGATGATGCAACAGCTGACATCCATTTATCATTATTTTTAAAGTGAAGCTGAAGATCTGGATCACCAGTTGGAATCATTTTTCCAGCTAAAATTATTCCATCCCACCAAGCATCTGCTGTGATAAATTTATACTTCTCCTCAATTTCAAAAGTTTTACTAACAGGATTTAATGAGTTTGTTTGTTTTGTTGTTAGAATCCTTTTTTTATAGACATCTGCTGCAGGAAGAGTCCATTCAAATTTATTTGATATTACATTGTTTAGCTCTTCAAACTCATCATCAATAACAGCAATTACTGCATTATCAGAATATGACCAATCTTGTAAAGCAAGTGAACTAGCTATTTTATAGGGACTATCACTTTCGATTTCAACAATATCTTTTGCTTTCCATTGATTAACCATGGATTTATCAACATTAATCAAGGTCATTTGATCCATTTGATGACAATAGCTTTCCCAATCCTCCATAAAATACTTAATTCCATTATAGGCATCCAAAGGAAGATTTTCATCTTTTTCAATTCTCATTTTCTCCTGGAAAAAAAGTAATGGATGTGATATCAATTTACCTTCATAGTTAAAAACAGAAGTGGGAACTGCAGCTAGATATGCATAATCATCGATAAGCGTTTCTTTATCAAATTCAATAAAAGTAACTTCTTTAGTTGGAATTACTGAAGTAAATGATGGACCTTTTTCAAATCCATTAGGTATAATATTTCTTGCTGCTTCATTTACTGGAATAAAAACACCGATAATCATTATTATTATTGAAATTAATGTAACAATATTTTTTGATTTTTTAATCATTTATTTTCCCCCGTTTCAATATAATTATATAATTTTAATAATATTTTTATGGTTTGGCTAATTGAAAATATTTTCATGTATATATACCTTATTATATTTATCATATATTTATTGTAATAAGTATATATTATTTATTATTTTTTTTATTTATAAAATAAAATGAAAAAAGATTTGAAAAAATAAAATTAAGAAAAGATTATTTTTTCTTTTTGCGTCCAACAGCTCCCAATGTTATTAGTAATATTATGATTATTGCAAGGATAACTATAATTAATAGGTATTTTTGTAAAAAGGTTTTATGCTCTTTTGCATTAGGATAATTTAGGGCTCCAAATGGTGTATGTCCATTAAACGTTGTTTTTTCATTATAGTTTAATGGTATTGTATCCTTTTTATCCCAGTTGTTTGCTGAACTATAATCTGTATTTGGAACAAAAGGTCTTAGGTCTGGGTCTCCAAAATAAATTACGTTTTCGGCATCATCCCACCACCATTGTGGTCCACCTTCTATACCACCACCGAGGTACAGAATACCGACATATTCCATCCCTTTTGTGTATGCCTCACCAATTGTATTTCCAAGTGCAATATCTCTTGGAATAGACTGCTGCCAAACAGTAGAATACCATGAAGTTGGCCAAGGATCTTGAACTTGGAACACTGTACCATGTCTTATCATCATTAGATGTAAATATGTGTTTGATGTTTGACAAATACATGTAATAAAACCTGCGCTATGTAGATTATCAATTAAAGGTTCTATTTCAAGAGAGGTCTTCCAATCTGTTGCATCCTTCGAATAAGAAAGTGACCCAATAACTCCATCATATAGATTGTCTACATTTAAAAATCTATCAAAAAATCGCCCAATAATTGGAAGATTAACCAGAAATTCTCTCACAGGTTTTCGAGCAAGCACCCAATCCATTCCCGTTGCTGGTAATATTAAAGAATCCCAATTTGTAAAAGGAATAAATCCCTTTATATCCATACTCATAGTATCTGGTTCTTCGGTGGAACCTAAAAACCAATCATAACCTCTCCATGGATTAGATTCTTTATAAGCTCCAGTAAACCTAGCAATAAAAGGTGTTTGATGAAATCCATTTTGAGGATCCCAAAATAAGGTTTGTCCTCCATTCACTTGATTACCATGAGATGAATGGATCCATAGAATCACACCCTGATTAAGATCATAGGCAACCTTTTCAAGATTAGTTGAAAAAACAGGATCAAATCCTCCTTTTTCCAAATAAAAAGGTATAACATCTGTTGCTGATAAATCAGGAAAAACTGCCCCATCTAAACCAGTATATTTTTTTATTGAACCTTGATCAATAGGTTCAAGTGTATTGTCAACTCCAGGAGTCATCCCATTTGCACATTGATATTTTGCGCCATAGTAATTACTAGCCCTTTCATTAAAACGGTGTTCATAACCAATCATTGAACATAAGACAGGATATTCAAATTTCTGCTTTCTTGATTTTTGTTTAATAACAAGGGTGTTAAGAAGAGGATTTCTAATTAGTCCTCTTAAACCTTCACGGGAACTTTTACTTCCAGTCTCTAATGTAACCTCTCCTTGAAGTGCAGGATTTTCAAATATAAGTGCAGGGTAAAAAACGCTACGCGAAATCCAAACACTAGCGTCAACTGGAGTTCCACATATCCTCCCAGAATTAGCAACTCCTGGAAAGATACGATCCCAAGGAATACCTAGTTCATATTGACCTGCAACAGTAATTATTGTCTCTTCGCCTTCTCTATCAAAATCATATTCTTTTAAAAAATCATAAATGCGAGTACCTGTTAAAACCATCTCTGCAACAGAAGGTTTATAATCATATCTTTTAGCTGAAAAGCGTCTCCAGAATTCATTATGCCAAGTTGCAGCAGATGTAAGTTCAGGATGATTATCGATTATGATAACTGGACTTCCATGATGTGCTGCAATGAATGCAGAAGGACCAATGAATAAAGCTCCAGGTTTTTCATCAGAAGGTTTAAGCTCTGCAACTAGCCAAGAGGTCCATGGGTCAATTGTTGAAAATATTACATCATTAGATAGTGTTAATTCTTTTATTGCATCATAAACTTCAGAAGGTTTTTCATAATTCTTTTTAATGTTTGCAATATCGTTTAACTCATCTTTAACTTGGGTAGATAAATGTGAGCCTAAATTAACTAGATGTATGTTTTTAATTCCAAGCTTATATAAAACGTTCTTAGTAACCTCAGGTATGTTTGATTTAGTCATATAAAGAAGTGGTGCATTTAATGTACTTGCTAAAACAGCACCTTCAGTAGCAGAAGTTAAGGCATTTGTTTTTTCCTTTGAAATATTTTCATACCAAGTATATTCAATTTTAAAATCAATAGGTGTTGTAACTTTATTTAAAGAAAACACAGATACCGAATAATGATCATCTGGAAGGCATTCTCCAAGATATCCTAAATGGATTTCTTTTTCATCTTCATCTTCAATTTCCTCATTTTCTATCATTGTACAAATTTCTTCACCACTAGGTCCTAAAATAGTAAAACCAAGGTTAATATTTGGATTATCCCAAGTTAATTTAAAATCTGCACTTCTGCACCCAAAAGGTGGTTTATCTGGAATTGACAAATTAATTCCTGGATACATTTCAACATCAACATGGTAAGTAACTCCCCGACCCCTTAAAAGATCAAGTAATCTTCCTTGAATCGTTATTAAACCTAAAGGACCACTTCTTCGTTGTGCTCCTTCACCTTTTGTTGGGAAATCAGTTATCCCAAGCTTCCAATCACCAGGGTTATAAACATATGAATAGGTAAATTCACGACCAATAGGTCGATATATATTCCAGGAAGAAGATGAGTCAGCCTGCATCCAATCGTTTCTAAAATTACAATATAGTTGAATATCAGGATCACCAGTTGGAACCATTTTTCCACCAATTATTAAACCATCCCACCAAGCCTCAACATATAGATATTTATATTGATCATCAACTTCAAATTCATGAAATACAGGATTTAATTTATTTGATTGTTTAACATCAAAGGATATTTTTTTTATGCTCTCTGTAGGTAAGGTCCCTTCTATTTCATTATTTATTACCGTATCTGGTTCCTCAAATTCTTCACCAATAACTGCAACAACTGCATTGTTTGAATAAGACCAATCTTGTAAAGCAAGTGAACTAGCTATTTTATAGGGGTTATCACTTTCGATTTCAATTATATCTTTTGCCTTCCATTGATTAACCATGGATTTATCAACATTAATCAAGGTCATTTGATCCATTTGATTACAATAGCTTTCCCAATCATCCATAAAATATTTAATTCCGGGGAATGCATCTAATGAACGATATTTATCTTCTTCAATTCTCATTTTCTCCTGGAAAAAAAGTAATGGATGTGATACCAATTTACCTTCATAGTTAAAAACAGAAGTGGGAACTGCAGCTAGATATGCATAATCATCAATAAGATGTTCATCATCATAATTAACAAATGTAACCTTTTTTGTTGGAATTACTGTAGTGTAAGAAGGTCCTTTTTCAAAGCCATTTGGTATGTTAATACTTGCTGCTTCATTTGCTGGAATAAAAACACCGATAATCATAATTGTTACTAACATCAACGCTATTACATTTCTTGATTTTTTAATCATTCATTTTCCCCCAAATATAGACTTTTTAATCCTTTTGGTAATATAAGGAAGTAAATATTTGAAAATAATTGCATGTATAAATACCTTATTATATTTAATTTTAATTTATTATTTTTAAAAAAAATTGAAAATATAAAATTAATAAGTTGAAATCGATTAAATATTTTAAACAAATTCATTTCACCATTGTTACTAAATTTTAATATATTATTAAATTAATAAAACTACTTTATATATGTTTTGGTTTTTTATTAATATGTAATTTGTATTTTAGTATCATATATAATTAAATATTCTATTAATTTAATAATTAACAAATAATAAGTATATATTTAATTTTAGCTGATATTATTATATTAATTTTTTATAAAAGAGTTCAGAAATAATAAAAATATATTAGAAAAAAACAACATAATAAATATAAATGATAATGTAATGGTATTTTTTATTTATTTATGAACAATGAGTTTAAAAAAATTCTTGAAAAACAGCATTATGCAATAGTTGGAAATCATTCAGGTGTAAAACTATGTCATTGGATGAGACAAAGTTTGCTTTTTAATAGAGAATGTTATAAACAAACGTTTTATGGAATTAAATCACATCGATGTTTACAAATGACTCCTTCAATTAATCAATGTAACCATATGTGTCTTTTTTGTTGGAGACATCAAGGTTTTACTGAAAAGGAATTCAAAAAAACTGATGATCCAAAATTTATATTAAAAAAATCTATTGAAAAACAAAGAAAATTGATTACAGGTTTTAAAGGTGATTTACGCTGTGATCTTAAAAAATGGAAAGAGGCAAATAATCCAAATATGCTGGCCTGTTCACTTTCAGGTGAGCCAACACTATATCCAAATCTTGGAGAGTTATTTGATGAATGTCATAAACAAAATATTACTACATTTTTGGTAACCAATGGTACAAATCCTGATTGTTTAGAAAATCTTGATCCTTTACCAAAACAATTATATGTTTCGTTAGTTGCTCCAAATGAAGACCTTTATAAAAAAATATGCTCACCATTGATTTCAGATGGTTGGAATAAAATAAATCAGACATTGGAATTAATTCCATCTCTTTCAACAAGAACTGTAATACGTCATACTTTAGTTCAAAATTGGAATATGGATTTAAAATATATCAAAGATTACTCTAAACTGGATGAAAAAGCTCAACCAATGTATATCGAGCCTAAAGGCTATGTTTTTGTTGGATATTCTAGAAGGAGAATGACTTTATCAAATATGCCATCTCATAAAAGTGTTAATGAATTTGGAAATGCACTTGCAGATACATTAGGCTATAATCTAATTATGGAAAAAAAAGACTCAAGAGTAGTATTACTTTCAAAAGATAATAAATTGGTTAGGTTTGATAAATAAAATTAATATATTATAAAAATACATAAATTAATTAATGAATATTAAAATTATACGTGTTGTTGCTTTAATTCTAATTATATTACTTAGTTATTTTAACATTCATCCCCTCGCTAGTGAAATTACAAATAAAAAATTATATGAAATAAATAACTCAAATAAAAATTATAATGGCTATATAATTGAATTTGTTGAGGATTCATTATTAAAATTTAAGAATTTATTAAGAAATAAAATTAATGAGTTTGTTATAAAATTTACTGAAAAGGCAAAAGATATATTTTTAAGAGTTCAAATACAAAATTATAAACAAAAGCTTATTTCTATTCAAAAAAACGCTAAAACCGAAATATTAAATTTGTTAGGTCATAAAAATTTAGATATCTTTTCAAGTGAATTTACTGATATATTTAATGGAATTTCAATCAAAGAAATTCCTGATGAAATAATTGAAAAAATCAAAGATTTACCCTATGTTAAAGATGTTGTTCAAAATACAAAAATTAGCATCAAGCTTGATGATTCGATTCCATTAATTAATGCAGATGAAACCTGGAAACTTAAGGATAATTATAACAGAAATTTAACAGGTCGTGGTGTTACAATTGCATTTCTTGATACAGGAGTAAATTATTCACATCCTGATTTAAAAGATAACTATATAACTGAGGGTAGTTATGATTTTGTCAACAATGACAGTGATCCCATGGATGACAATGGTCATGGGACACATGTTACTGGCATTGCTTGTGGATCAGGAATCCTTTCTAATTTTCGGTATGTAGGTGTTTCACCAGATGCAAAATTCTATTCAATGAAAATATTAGATGAATCTGGTGTTGGTAGTTTAGAAACATATTTAGCTGGCATGCAAAAAGCACTAGATCCAAATAATGATGGAAATACGTCTGATCATGCAGATATTATTTGTTTAAGCCTTGGAACAGATAATCCTGGGAATCCTCATGATAAATTTTGCGAGATTGTTGATGAATTAGTAACAGAAGGAATAGTTGTTGTTATTGCTGCAGGAAATAATGGACCAAACGCTCAAACAATAACATCTCCAGGCTGTGCTATCAAAGGAATTTGTGTTGGGTCTGTAAATAAATATGATCAGATTTCATACTCGAGCTCCAGAGGTCCAGTATATGATGATAAATGCATCATACAAAAACCAGATCTTGTTGCTCCGGGTGTAAATATATTCAGTTGTAGTTGGAAAGGAGGATATAGATATGATCAAGGAACATCAATGGCAACACCTCATGTTGCAGGAGCAGCAGCACTTCTTTTACAAGCCAATCCTGAATATACCCCTGAAGATGTCAAGTGTGTTTTAAAACAAAATGCAAAGAATTTGCATTTAGATATAAAAACTCAAGGCGCTGGAAGAATTGATATATTAAATCCTTTCTTAGATGAAAATATAATTATAACTAAAGCTCCAACTGAAATTGTTGAAGGAAATTTCCTTAGATTATCTTTAACAAACAAGAAAAATAACCCAATAAATGCATGGATTCTTATTACAATACCACTTCATTTACCTAGATTAAAATATGGCTCTGATGTTTGGTTTATTGCTCCATTAATATTTTCAAAAAATATTGAATTTTTAGAAGGAAAAATCTATATTTTTAAAATCTTTGGAAATTATAAGTGTGTAAAAAAGGATATCAAAATATTAAACAAATAGATTATTTTTATACTATAAATGTTGCTCTATAAACTTTTTTTATACAATTTATTTTAAACAATTTTAGATTTAATATATTTAACAAATATTGCAAATAGGGGTAAGTAAGATTTGTAGTAAATATTATATTCAGCAATTATATTCTATTTTTGCTTTTATGGTTGGGAGGAAACAAAATGAAGAAAATAATTGGAATTTTGGTATGTACGCTATTGATAACCACTACTGTTTCATCAGTAGCAGGGACCTTAAATATTTTTAGAACA
This sequence comes from uncultured Thermoplasmatales archaeon, assembly GCA_964346655.1. Taxonomy (GTDB): domain Archaea; phylum Thermoplasmatota; class E2; order DHVEG-1; family DHVEG-1; genus CAYFVP01. The sequence continues at coordinate 26,313 of CAYFVP010000074.1, read as the reverse complement.
TCAGAAATTTGTGATATTGGTAGTAATAATTACCCATGTATAGACCAGAGTCAAGAATTACATACAGAAAGTTACTATTTACAAAGAGATGAGCCCCCCGCTTCAACACCTGCTATAGAATGCTTATGGCAGGAATTTGTTCCAACAAAGTCACTTTTAACAAAAATTGATATTTATATGTATGATTCAGCTCCTCATGAAAACGCTAATCTATGTTTAATTCTTTATAAAGAAGGAGATCCTATAACATACGCTGGTATGTTAGATTATAGATTTATAATAGATCCTGCACATATACCTGATTATATTGAAACCTGGCTTTCGTTTGATGTTCCAAATATTATGTTAAATATTGGTGAAACCTATAAAATGGTCCTTTGGACAAGTAGAGTTTCTGAATTTGTGTGGCATGGTTCTTTGGGTGATCCTTATCCAAATGGTGAATCTGGCGGTGTACCAACTGGTACTGCTCCAGGATTTGACTTTGCATTTAGAACATGGTCAGAATGTAGTAGTTTTTCATCAACTTGTTCTATTGAAGATAATGATAAAAACTCTTATTCTTTTAGTTCAGTAGATCAAAGTCAGACTAATGCAGATGAAAAATATTTTACATATATAGATGATGCAGTTCCTCCTAGAGAGTGCTCATGGCAAGAATTTGTTCCAACTGTATCAAGACATGAGAAAATTGAGGTTCTTCTTTATAATTCAGCACCACATGAACCAACAAATCTTAGATTGTCAATTGAAAAACCACTAGGAACTGTAATCGAGTTTAGATGGCAGTTTTATTTTAATACACCTGCCTATTCTACAGATTGGGTTGTATTTGATATACCCGATATAGATTTAACACCTTTTGAAACATATTACATTGTATTATGGGTAAACTATGCGTCTGAATATATGTGGTGGGGAGGTCTTGGTGATCCATATCCTTCAGGTAATTCTGGAAGGGTGTGCCCAGGTTGTACGACGCCACCTGATTTAGATTTTTGTTTTAAAACATATGTTGACGATGATAATTTACCACCTTCACCACCGGAAATAAATGGTCCTAAATCCGGAAAAGTAAATGATAACCTAGAATTCAAATTTAAATCTCAGGATCCAAATGGAGATAATATAAGTTATCACATAGAATGGGGAGATCAAAATAGTGATATTAGTGGACCCCATGAATCAGGTGAAGATATATCTTTATTTCATTCATGGTCTCAAGTGGATACATTTATAATACAAGCAAAGGCAGTAGATACCAAGGGTGCTGAGAGCAGTTGGTCAACATTTAAAGTTTCTATACCAAGAAACAGACTATCTATAGTTTCCCAATGTTTTAAGCTTTTGGAAATATTCCCAATTCTAAAAATACTATTACAGAGACTATCATAAAATAAAAAACATCAATTCTATTTTTTTTTTATTTATGTTTTTATTGTATAATATAATCCTATTTATTATATGTTACTCCGGGGGTATTCAGATAGAAAGAATGTCTTTCTAACCATTTTGTCAGTAAAATGTTAGTTAAAATATCTTATTTTTTTAAAAATTTTAACCTATTTTTAAGTATAAAAATACAATAAGCTTAAAAAACAGTAATTTTTGATTCTATGGCTTTTATTTTCCTTATTAACAAATTATATTAATAATCGTTATATTTTGAATATTTGGATTTTAAAAAAAAGGAGAAAAAATGAAAAAAATAGCAATATTATTTCTTATTTTTATCATAACTTGTGTATGTTTTTTGAGTGGATGTAATCAAGAAGAAAAAGAAATGAAATATTCTGTTGTAGGATCATGGAAAACTGGGGTTGTTGCAAATGTTGGTTATACCATACTTACATTAAATTCTGATGGGACAGCTGAAGATAAAACGGAAAATAGAGATATTTCTGCTACTGGAACATGGAAGTTAGATGGTGACATAATGACATTAAATCTTACTGATAGAAATAATAATGATTGGAGTTTCGTTTTTAAAATTCATTTTGAGGACAATGGAAGAAAACTTATCGCTGAAGAATTGAGTAGTGGGGATACTGAAACTTGGGAAAGATTATAAAATTATATTTAACTTTTTAAATTATAAAAATTATATTGTCATTTTATTACACGATTAAGACCATAAATTACAAATAATATGATGAATCAATAGAAAAACTAAAAATTAGATTATTGTAGTATTAATCACTCATCAAGTCTTCTCCACCCTCAAATTGTAGCTGAATTTGAGAATAAATATCCTCTATTCCAAAATAATTGTCTTTGCATGTTGGAAATAATTCGTTATGTATTTTAAAATCATCAATAAGGCCTAAGATTCCTTCACTCATTTCTCTATAAATAGATGCTTCTTCTGAACGTATTGCATTTACTAATTCTTCTGACTCAATTGCCCATTTTTTCACTTGATTAAGCTCTGCATCAGTTAAAATATCAATTTTACTCAATATATTTAAATGAGGTTGCCCAAGCCTAAAACTCGTATTAATTGATAGAAGTAATTGAGATATAAAACCAGAGGCTGTTTTTGCAAGTGCTGGATCTAAAATATAGCCAATAATAGATCGATTTGGATTTAAAAATTGTATTATATATTTTCCAGCTTCTCTAAAAACAAAAAGCTCTAATTGGCCAGGTGTATCCATTAAAACATAATCTGTATTAAACTTCTCTATGCTTTTTTTAACGTCATTTGTATTTAATGCAAGCATATCAGCTGCAGCAATTTGTGCTCCATTTGGACCTAGACCGTAGGATTCCATTATTTCTTTTAATGAGATCCAATCACGTATATCAACATCTGGATCGTATAAAAGATTATCTGCACCTGGATCAAGATTAACAGTTATTGCATCAAGCCCTCTGTGATTCATCCATTGTTTAAAATTATAAGTTATTGTTGATTTTCCAGAACCTGCAGTTCCAATAAAATACACAAATATTTCTTCCTTCATATTTTACATTCCATGAAGTTCATTCATATGTTGAATTCGTCTATTAATCAATTTTTGCGTTCCAATATCATGTCTTATAAAAATATGGTCTCCCTGAACATTTTTTAAAGCTTGTTCACAAATATCTTCAGCACTAGTTAAAGTATCAGCAATTCCAACAACTGCAAGAGATCGTGATGATGAGGTGGTAATAAAATCATTTTCTTTATTAACTGACGCATAAAAAAGTTTTGAACCAGTTAATTTAATTTTTTCTTCATCAACAAAGATCTTTTCACCAACCATACTTTTTTTTCCATAGCCTTCTGGGACAACATATTTACAAACAGTTGATTTTTTTTGCATTTTTAATTTTTTATCACATAAAGTTTCATCAACCATAGCTTTACAAATATCTATAAAATCTGTTTCTAAAAGTGGTAAAACATTCATTGCTTCAGGGTCACCGAATCGGGCATTAATTTCAATAATTTTTGGCCCATCAATTGTAAGCATGAACTGTCCATAAATGGGACCAACATATGGGCAACCTTCCTTACTAAGCGCCTCAATTATTTTTTGAAGAATAGCTGCTCCTTCTTCATAATCACTTCTTGAAAGAAATGGTAGAAGACCATTTTCACATGAATAAGAACCCATACCACCCGTATTAGGTCCTTTATCGTCTGGAAGAAGTCGTTTATGATCTTGGACAGCAGGTAAAGGGAGAATTGAATTTCCATCTGAAAAAGCTTGAAGGGTGAATTCTTCACCCTCAATTTTTTCTTCAATTAATACTTTTGATTCTCCACCGATTTTATTATCAATTACCTCTTCAACATATTTAAGGATTTCATTTATATTTTTAAAATGATCACCAGATATTTTTACCCCTTTTCCACCTGTCAGACCAATAGGTTTTACAGCAACTTCTCCATTTAAATTTTCAATGTAATCTTTTGTTTTTTTTACATTAGTAAATGTTTCACATTTTATTTGTCCTGGAATTTTATACTTTTTTAGAATTTTTCTCATCCATTCTTTATTAGTTTCAATTCTTGCTGCTTCTTTAGAAGGAGAACAAGCATTAATCCCATTTTTATTTAATTCATCTACAATACCAACTTCAAGAGGAGCTTCAGGACCTACAATTGCTAAATTAATATCTTTTTTTATTGCATAATCAACTACATTTTCAACATTTGTTTCTTTTTCAAGTAAAAAATCTTTTGATAACAATTTAATGCCTGGGTTCAAATTCTTCATAACAGTAAAAAGTTCAACATTTTTAGATTTAATTACAGAATCACAAATAACATGCTCTCTTGCTCCCCCACCAATTACTAATACTCTCAATAAATTTGCCTCCCGGAAATTCTCTAAATGAAATTCAGATATTTAATTTAAACTATTTTTTTAGAATATAGCATAAAATGAGCGGTATTTTATATAAATGAATGTTTAATATTTTAAGAATTCGTAATAGATTTAGATTTTTTTGTGATTTTTTTGGTTTAATAAAAAATGAAAAGAGAGAGTTTTTTGTAGTTATTTTACCCGAAAATTACTTGGAAGATTCTATAAAGGTTAGGGAAAAGATCAAAAAATTCTTGGAAATTTGCTCTAGTTCTTGGTATTATTACATCTAATGTTCCTGGTAAGCTTGTAGCACCTAGTTCGTCTGTGGCAGTTGCTTTAATTGTAAATTCTCCAACTTGGGACCAGGTATGGTTTGCATATGCAGATTCCCCTGAATTAAAAGGGCCAGTGATTTCTTCTTCTGCGTTACCATTTCCCCAGTCAACAGTGTAATATGAAATTAGATCTCCATCTAGTTCTATTGATGTAAAGCTGTATTCATATTCTACTCCTGGATGTCCTTCAAGTTCACCTATTATAATTGGCGGCGTAGGTGGATTATTTGGAGGGGCTGTATATTTCCATACTCCACCAGTAAATTCATCCTCATTGATATCACCAACCCAACCAATTATTCTTCCTGGATTTACCCAAGTTGAACCACCTATTGGGACTTCTTCTGGTACATCTGTCCATATTGACCATGAATGACCGCCATCAAAGCTACTGCTAAATCCTCGTTCTGTAGGATTAAGTGGATTTATACCATTAGTAATATACATATTAGGTGTATTAGGAACATAGTTAAAATCTCCAGCGAAACAAGTACCACTGTAATCAATAAACTCCCAGGTTTCTCCGCCATCTGAGGTTTCTGCTAAAACTATATATTCAAAACTCGAATCCATTGCAAGGCCATTATTTTCATCTCTAAACTGGATATTGCCATATGCACCGGCATCAAATGGAACTTCGAATGCTTCCCAGGTGTAACCTCTATCTCTTGATCTAAAAACACGTAGAGGATATGCATTTGCAGTACCCCACCAGACAGTATCTCCAACAGCATCATAGTATCCTGGGACACCATACTCTCCAGGTAAAGGATCAGGTATATTTTCTTTGGGGACTCTTTCCCAGTTATTTCCACCGTCTGTTGTGGTATACATTTCATAATATCCACCAACAGGATCGCCTTGAATCCATCCAATATTTTCATCCCAGAAATGAACAATATTTGGGAATGAACCACCCTCGTTAAAATCTGCGGTGTCTTGATGTACCCAAGTTTCACCGCCATCACTTGTAGCCCATATACCTTGAGGATCACCTGAATGTATTGGAACCCATGCTTTATTTTCATCCAATGCAAAAATCATAGCGGTGTCACCTTCGTCAGGTGCTCCAATGATTTCATTTGCTTCCCATAATTCACCACCATTTGTTGTTTTGGTGAACTCACAGACAGGTTCTTGTGGACCTGATCCATCATATGCTACTGCCCAAACAATGTTTTCATCTACAGCATAGATATAATGTAATCCTCTTAGTTCTGGAAAACCTGTAGCTTGTTCTTCCCAACCATTCTGATAAATCTGTGTTGCATACCTTTTTATTAATGAAAATCCTGCAGGTTTTTCATATTTAATATAATCTATTTTCTGAGTTGTTGCTTCTCCAGGTATTAAAAATGCAAAAATGATTCCAATGACTATAAGTATATATAATAATTTCAGTTTTTTCATTTTTCTTCCCCCATTCATAATATCCACAACAACTATAACATATAAATATCTTTTCTTAACAATTGTTTTTTAACTCTGGTAATGGTGATATTTTTGGATATATTTTTTTTATTATTATTAAAATAATTAAAATAAATAAATACCAAAAAATTGTCATAAGTTCTTTAATTGGAAAAATATCTTCTTTCTTTATTGATATTTACACATTTTTTAAAATATCACTAACAGATAAAAGAGGTATAAAATTAATATCTATTTTTTGGAGTTTTTCTTCTGCTCCACTTTCTCTATCAACTATAACTACAACCTCGTCGACGATACCTTGATTTTCACGTATAATTTGAACTGATTTAAAAACTGAAGAACCACTGGTTGTAACATCTTCAATTACCAATATTCTTTTGCCTTTTACTTCGCTCCCTTCAATCTGTTTGCTTGTTCCATGCTTTCTTTCTTCTTTTCTTATTATAACATATGGAATCTCAGTAAGAAGTGATAATGCAACAACAATTGGTACTGCTCCTAGCTCCATACCTGCAAGAATATCATATCCTTTGGTATATTCTTTCATCGCCTCAGCAACTTTTTTTAAAATTTTTGGATTTGAACTTGCTTTTTTAATATCAATATAATAATTGCTGATAGCACCAGAAGTTAAAACAAATCTTCCAAATTGTATTGCCTCACAATCCCTAAGCAACTGTATTAGCTCTTCTTTTTCCATGCAATTTATGTAATTGTTGATTATATTTTATATTTTTACATTGAAAGAAAAATTTTCTTTAATATTTTTATTTTTTTATTATCGCCTTTAATTTTTGATATTTACGATTTTTAACACGACCAAACAAGAAAATAAATATAACTTATTCTTTAATCTTAAAATAGTATTTTTGATTATTATTTTTTTATTTTAATGATTAATTAATAAAATTACCAAAAACGTTCGGAAATTTCCAAACAAAAACAGACAATTTTTAAATAATAGGAGGATTATTATATTACATAAATGTCAAAGATTACATTAGATATGAATACATTTAAAGCTCTTGCTTCAGACTCAAGACTAGATATATTACGTGCTTTAGATGGAAAAAAATTGAGTTTAAGAGATATTAGCAAAGTTACAAGTTTAAATAAAGCAACTTTACATGAACATTTGATTAAACTAAATGAAGCAGGTTTAGTAAAAAAATATGAACGAGAAGGGCATAAATGGGTATATTATAAACTTTCTTGGAAAGGGGAAGGATTACTTCATCCTGAAAATAATAGAATTGTTATATTATTTACAACAACATTAATTGCTTTATTTTTTGGAATAGTACATTTGGTAAATTATGTAAAAGGATATGTAGTTGGTAAAGCTGTTAATTTTATCGGTTCTGATAGCACTGCAATTTATCCTGTGATTAAAACTGGTAATTACCTAAATGCAGGATCAAGTGCAGAGTTTGCACAAGCACCTATTTATAATGTTCCATTAGCAAATCAAACCACTACAGATCTTTCAAGATCACTTGTAGAATCTAACGCAGCAAGAGATATTATTGGTAATCCACTTAATATTGAAAATATTGGATGGCAAAGCGAAGGCGTGGATCTTGTATATTGGGGCGAGAGAGGCGTAGAAGAAGTTGTAAATAAAGGAGCTTCAATAACTCCAGATGGTACAGAAGAGGTTGTAACCAACATTCCGCAATCTTTATTAGCAATATATCATGATCCAAATGTCCAAGCAATTGCAATAATACTTTTTGCAATATGTGGAATTCTTGTATCAATAGGAATCTGGAGACTTTGGAAAAATAAAAAACAAAAACTTTAAACAAATAATTTTTTTTTAAAATTATTGTATCTTTCAGTTATTAACAACCTTATGTATTTCTTCTACATCTTCGTCTTCTTCAATAAAATCAAATAGTGTTTTCTGCACCCGCACCACCAAAGTATGGAATGTGAACATATATTATATTATTTTCGTTTCAAAAATGTATATCAAAAAAACTAAAACATTTTATTATTAAAATTAAATTTTTGCTAACACCAGCTAATTCCATTAGAAATATTATTAGAATTTTCCTTTTTTTAAGTTTTTTCAATATAAATTTATTTTAAGGATTAGTAAATCATTAATGATTGTAAAGAATTGTAAAAAATTCTTGTATTAATTTTACATTTTATATTAAATTATAATATGGTAAAAACTTAAAAAATCTTTAATAGAAATGTTTATCAATATAATAATTAATATAATTATGCAAAATTTAGTCTTAGGGAGGTAAATAGACCATGAAAAGAAATATAAGAAAAATTGAAACGCTTGTGTTATCAATACTTCTGTTAGGAACAGTTTTTTTTGTTCCTGTTGGATCAGTGGATGTAAAAAACATAAAAAATCTTAGTGAGATTTTTGATGATATTGATGAAATAGAGGATATAAATGAGGATGAAAGTAAGGTAGAACTTATAGATTTTGATACAAGATTTTTTGCTCCTGCTGTTAAAACAATTAATAATGGAGACAATGATGATGCTGGCTATAAGGCTGATGCTGGAGATAAAATCAGTAGAGCTACACATATTTTTCCTAATGAAATGAAAGATAATTGGCCAGGTAGAGGAGTAACTGGTAAATTAAATTCCTCTGATGTAGAGGATTGGTACGAATTCTATGTATGTACCGGTCAAGATATAATAATTACAATGACTCCTCCAAATGGATTCGACTTTGACATAGGTCTATGGGATAGATTTGGAAAAGAGAGAGCCAATTCTAAAAATCCTGGAAGTTCTTCAGAGTCAATAACATTTTCTGCTGATATCACCGATAAATGGTATTTAAAAATTCAGCACATCTCAGGAACCGGTCAAGGACAATATACATTTGATGTAACATTATCCGGTCAAAACGATGCAGGTACTGGTGATGATGCTGGTGATGATTTTGCCACAGCTACTCCGATATCTCCTGGTAACTATGAAGGATTTCTTGATATGAATGATGAAGAAGATTGGTATAAATTCGATGTAGTTGAAGGTCAAGGAATACATTTTATTTTGGAAATGAAAAAAACTTCTTACTTTTCAGATTTTGATATATCTTTATATAAACCTAGTGGAGAACTTGCATATTACGAAAAATATTATTATGATGATGAGCTACTCTACCCTGCTGATGTATCTGGTGAATGGAGAGCAAAAATTGATATTTTCCCAGGATACACTGATATTCCCCAACCAACAGAATGGGATTATCTTACCTATGGCTCAGGGTGTTATGAATTAGAATTTATTTTAGAAACATCTGCTCCGGATCCACCAGGACCTATACAACAACCTGACATAACACCTATTGCACACACGTTTAAAATAGAAAATGATCCAGATAGCAATAAAGATGAATATGGATATTTAGCATCAATTCCTGCATGTAACTATTTAGATGGTGAAGCCAGATATATGGCTCCAATAGTATATACTGGGGATAATACACCTACTAATTGGTTTGGAACTGTTGATGATACAACTGATTATTTGCTAGATGACTGGAATGTGTATCTTTCTGAAAATGGTAGATCTGCTATTGAATATAATGTTCCAAAAGATCCTATTCAAGCAGCTGCTGATATCTCAACTAAATGTTGGGAATCCTCTGATCTTGCTGTTGTTGCAGTAGATGGTAGTGATTTTGAAGATACCACAAATACAGTTCTTCAAAGATCTAGATTCATTAGACGTACAACTAAGGTTGAAACTATTTCTAGTTCTAGTTCCAAATTTAAACAATTTGGTGGATATTTTGCAAGAATTTTGCTTTTGGGACCAAGATGGGGAGCTGTTCATATAGCAAATAAAGATGCTCTCGTAGAACCCCAGTTTTTAGGTATTTATCCACATTTTATGCCTCTTGCTGAAGATTGGTGGCCTGAACATTCTGGTCAAAAAAAGGATATATATTATCCAATACCAAAAGTAGGTATCTATGCAGCAAGTGTTTTAGATACATCTGGAGATTGGGATATGGTTATAACGAAATTTGCATGCCATAGATATAAAATTAATGTAAACAATCCTGATTCAGTTCTATCAGTTAAAGTCACTACTAAAACACCTGAAGATCTTTTAGTATATCTAATTGACCCGGAAGGCTATTTAAGAGCCCCAGATCCACCTTACTGGAATGGAGGACCAATAAATCCGATTCATGAATGGAATGGAATGGATAATCCTGATTTAGATCCTCCTGTTGATGAATGGCAGACTTGGGAACCTGAAAAGAGTACTGAATTTTCAGCAGAAGTTCTTCATCCTGAAAAAGGAAATTGGCAGGCAATTGTTGTTCCAAGATATCCAACAGGGACAAGGTGGATGAGATATAAAATTACTGGAACTATTAAAACACTTAATTCAGATAGAATCAATGCAGCGGTATCTGCAGCAAATGCAGCAGTTATTGCTTCACAAGAGCATGCACCGCTTCTCTTTGTAACAAAAGATAGTATTCCATCAGCAACTCAGAATGCATTTAATGAACTTGGTGTAAAAAATGTAATTTTTGTTCAATCGGGTGGAATTGGTAGCACTGTTGAATCTTCTCTTCCAAATATACAATCTAATCTGAAATCTATGGATCAAATAGTTAACTACATTAAAGATTATGATCATTCAGAAAACTTTATCACAATTACCTCACTTAAATCTGGTAATGGCTATTTTGCCCCATCTGCTATGCTTGCAGCATATCATTGTTCACCGATTCTTCGCATAGGGGAAGCACCTGATAATCCTGCAGGGCAGGCAAATAAAATTGATTCTTGGAGAATGTGGGCAGGTGATTATTATCACGGAAATCGTGCTCCCGGTCATTTACCAATTCATAATGAACCAATAGAGGAATTCACACTTTCAGAATTATTAATCGAGTTAATAAAATTCTTAATTATAGGTGAGGGCGACCTTCCTCCATTTGGTTTGGATGCAAAAAGATACTGGTGTGAAAGTTTACATGATTCTATCCATGATTGGGTTGCCAGTTATGGGCTCGATTATCCTGGACAAGAAGCATATGTTTTTGTTGCTCCAAGGATCGATATACGACTATTAGCTGCTCATGTTATGTTAGGTAATAATTCTTATGCAGGACAAATCCCTGGATATACTACTGCTTATATCAATGATATAATTGTTCGAAATGTATTATACCCAGCATTAATATTTGCAAATCCAAATAAAGATGTTGCAACTACGCAATTAATGAATTTCCCTGATATAGTTGGAGCATATAACAGATGGACTACAAATGATGGAGTGATGCATAGAAAAATTGCTTCATCACATGCAAATAAAAGATCATTTAGCTCACATAATAGAATATATGAAGGACATTGTCTTTGGGACGCCCACTTAGAACGTTTAAATGAAGGCGCACATATTATGTATTACTCAGGGCACGGAACTGGAGGAAGTGGTATTTCTGCACAATTAAAACAAACTGACAAATGTAATTATCCAAATCAGATTTGGCCTGATGCTTGGCGAAGCTATAGATTTGATGATTGGGAAACAGTAAGAGATGATGGAACAAGATGGTTTAATCCAGAACCACCTTTACTTTATGACATTATCCATTATAAATGGCAAGATCAATTGTATGAAAACCTTAGAAGTCTCGCAGTATTTTATCAATCTTGTTCAACTGGACAACAATTCGGACCAATGATATATCTTGACCATGGAGCTGTTGTGTGGTATGGAAATGCAGAAACAGGATCATGTCCACCATCAGATTTAGTAGACGATTGGTTCTTTGAAGATCTTTTAATAAACGGAGATAGTATTGGAGAGGCCTATACAAAACATATGTGGAAAATTATACGAGATTTCACAAGTGGTGATGAAGATGTTATGTATGGTACATCTTCCATCTTTAGATATGAAGAGGGAGATGATGGCATTCCTTCTTGTCAAGTCATATACGGTGATCCTACCTTAAAAATTTATAGCCCAGAATGGACGATCCCAATACCCATAGATAGCGCTTTATTAAAGTAGGCACAAAAATAAATAAAAAAATTCTCTTCTTTTTTTTTATATTAAAGTATTTCAAGACAAATTAAATAATATTAATCCTAAAAATTTCTATTTTAAATAAAAATCTATTGGATTAAACATTATTTCTTCTATTAAAGTGGTACTTGATTTATAAAAGGATATATACAATATTTGTTTAAAATCAAATAAAAAAATAAAATTTAAAAATCAAATAAGAATTAAAAACACTAATTTTAATTTTATTTACAAAGATTTATATTTCTATTTGGGATTAGAAATAATATGGAGACCCAAATATGAAAAAATATTTGACATTTATAATAGTAGGATTTTTTATCCTCAGTGGACTGAGAGCTAATGCTGGAGATAAAGCTGAGAAAGATGAATTAATGTCTGAAACTGTTGTTTTTTCACAATTGGTGCTAAATGAAAATGAAGATTATATTTCAATAGAACTTGCAGAAGCAAAAACAGATTTATGGGAAAAAGGTAAACCAAAACTTCCTGTTGTTACAAAAGTGTATACTTATCCATTTGGGTCAACTATTGATAATGTCGAGGTTACATTTTCAGATATCAAGCAACAAAAAATATCAAAGCCTATTGTTCCCTCACCAGAACTTTACATAGACTCCCTGTATTATTCAAATAATATTAAAAAATCAGAAAATATTGTATCATATTCAGATATTGATGTTTATCCTGAGAATCATTTTACTTATAAAACTGGAGCAGGATTAAAAGGTGAAGAACATGTAATTTATTTATCTGTGCAAATGTATCCTGTTCAATATATACCAAAGGAAAATACTATTTATTATACTGAAAGCGCTTCAATTGATATATCTTATAATTTACCTAAAAATCCTGTTACCTTTCCAGATATATATGATTTTTTAATAATAACTCCTGCAAAATTTAAATCAGCTTTACAACGCCTAGTTGACCATAAAAATAGTTTAAATCCTCCAGTTCGAACAAAACTTGTTACCCTCAATGATATTTTATTAAATACTCCTGAATCCAGATCAATATTACAACCAATAATACCTTCAAGTGATGGTGTTGATGAGCAAGAAGATATTAAATTTTTTATTAAAGATGCTATTGAAAAATGGGGTATAACATACGTTCTTCTTGTAGGAGCTGGTGTTGAAGGTAAAGAAATATTTCCAGTTAGACAAGCATGGATTAGGTCTACTGGTGAGGACTATTTTCCAAGTGATCTTTACTTTGCTGACATCTATAATAGCACTGGAGAGTTTGCAGATTGGGATGTCGATGAGGATGGTCAATTTGCAGAATATCCAAAAGACAAAGCTGATATTGATGTAATTCCAGATGTCTACCTTGGAAAAATCCCCTGTAATAATGTTATTGAATTAAATACTGTAATAGACAAAATAATTTATTACAAAGAACATAACAAGATGACAAAAAAAATTATACAAGTTGGAGGGGATTCATATACAGAAGACTCAATAATGGAAGGTGAATATTCAAACACAAAAGTCTTAGAAAAACTCCCAGGTTACTCAACAACACAACTATGGGCATCTAATGGAAAGTTAACGAAAAATAATATTGCTGCAGGTTTTAAAAGTAATGTTGATTTTGTTGATTTTAGTGGTCATGGCAGCTGGGCTAGTTTTTCAACACATCCCCCAAAAGATGAGAATCATTGGATTCCACCTAAAACACTTATTTCAGGATATTCTGGTTTTCTGTATTTTGATTTTGAATTATACCTTGTCAACAATGCAAAAAAATATCCAGTTTGTGTTTATAAGTCATGCTCTAATAGTAAATATACAGAATCTCCAAAATGTTTTAGCTGGAAAACATTAAATAAAAAAAATGGTGGGGGAATAGCAGTATTTGCATCCTCAGGTATAAGCTATGGGGCCCATGGTACTGATATTGTTAATAGAACTACTGGATGGATGGAAGTTAAAACCTTTGAAGAACTGATGATTACTAAAATACTTGGGCAGGTCTGGGGTAATATTATTACAGAATACTTTAACTCATTTATTTTACAAATCAAAGACTGGAAAACATTGTTGGAATGGTCAATGTTTGGCGATCCGACACTTGTTATTGAAGATGGTGTTAATCCAATGAACAGAGCATCATTTAATTCCAATAGCTTTTTTAGATATTTGGAGCAATTTCCAATTTTAAAACTAATTTTTCAACGATTGCAGCTTCTTTAAATTAAAACAACTCCTCCTTTTTTCTTTAATTTTAATTGAAGATAAATCTGTATTATTTTTTGTAAAAAATTGAATATGTAAATTATAAAGCAAGATTTAATATAGTATAAATTAAATTATCTTATGTTTTTACCCCTGATGAAAAAAAAAGGGAGAGGAGGAAGTAAGAGCCTATTGAACCTCTACCAAATAAAAATAGAAAATCAAGGTTTTTCTTATTCCTCCTTCTTTTTTCTATTTTCAAGCTATAAAAAATTCTAATTTGATAATTTATTCACAAATAATTTTTTTTCTAATTCAATAATAAACAATCTTTCTATTTTTATGATAATTAATACAGTAATTTTTTTAAAGGTTTAATTTATTATAATATACAAAATATTATATAACCTTAGGGGAGGTAGTTAGACATGCCACAAAATATACTTAGAAAAAGTTTGATAATAGTAATAATAGTCCTATTGGTAGGGTTATATACTGTTCCAATAATAATTGGTGGTATAATAAACAACTCAAGTTTTGACATTTATAAAAATCAAGAAACTGTTTTTGAATCTAATAGTCAATCGCTTTGTTTAAAGACTTTACCTATTTTTATAAAACCTTCAACTAACAAATTTAAAACAGAAACATTACGCAAAATAGAAGAAATAATATTTTCTGGTTTCTATGATAATATCATTGTTGCTAATTTCCAGGGAAACGAAACATATCCTTCTATGGTTTCAAGAGGATATGATGCATTGGTTGCTTATGAATATAAAGAAAATACACGTATCTATTTACGTAACACACAGACATACGGCCAACAATGGTCAGATGCATTTCAACTTGAGGTTTATTATAGCCAATCTCAACCTGATATTGAGGTCGTTTCTCCAGATGTTTGTTTTTCACCAAGTAATAATAAGGTTTATGGTACTTATGTCTCTCCAAAGAACAACTATGCAGTAAATGGTTTTTTTATTAAACCAGATATAAGTGGAGATTTAACTGATACAGTTACCTATACAGTTGATTGGTCTGATATACCTGGTTACCCTGAATATAGCTTCTGGGATTTTCAAAATCCAACTATTGTTTCATTTGATAACTTTTCAACTCCATGGGTAATTTCGTTAATTGGTAGTACAAATTTTACAAATCCTTACAGTGGGGAAGGACCTTGTCAAAATTCCCCGATGTTTACTTTTTATGATCTGTATGATCCTGATTATGTTTCTCTTATTTGGTACCCAGAAATACAAAATTGTAGTAATATTTCAACTACAAACGAATTTGGTAATTCAAAAATTTTTGGTGCTTGCGAAATTCAAATTAATAATCAATCAGATCTTTTATTCTTTAAAGGAAATCCTTATACATGGTATAATCAGCCGATATTAGAAAATATTACATTTTCAATTCCATTTAGTAATATCACTCATCCTACTATCTTTTCTAAAGGAAATCATGTTTATATTGCTGTGGAAATAGAAAATAATGAATCTCATGGGATTTTACTTTTTTATTCGGATAATAATGGTATTCAATGGATAGTTCATAATATAACAGAGGATATTCTTCCAAATGATGCAATTCCGAAAAATCCCATTATTTTTGTTAATGAAACCTTAGTTTCTTGTTCATTTTCTGAATCAGGTAATATTTATCTAATAAATTCAACAGATAATGGAAAAACCTGGGGTGAACCAATTCAGGTTAACGATCAAAATGAAACAGTTGTAGAAAAATATCGATATGCAGATATTCCAGATATAAATCATGTTTTGTGGACTGATAACAGAAACGGAAACTGTGATATTTATTCTTCTATAAGAACTATACCATTTTATCCATATCCTCCCATTATCAACGGTTCAATAATTGGCAAAATAGGAGTAGAATATGAATATTCATTTGAAACAACAGACCCATCTGGAGATGATATCTACTATTATATTTATTGGGGAGACGGAACATATGAAGATTGGATTGGTCCATATCCATCTGGAACTAAAATAACTGTTAATCATTTATGGACCTCACCAGGAAAATATGAGATAAAAGCAAAGGTAAGAGATGCAAATTTTTTTGAAAGCGAATGGTCAAATTCATTTGATATAACAATAGATAATAACCCTCCAACTGTTAAAATTAAAAAACCAGTAAAAGGATTATACATTAATAATAAGATGATTAGACCCTTTTTATTACGCATACCTCTAATTATTGGAGATTTAAAAATTGAGGTTGATGCAACAGATATTGAATCTGGAATAGAAAAAGTTGAATTCTACGCTGGGCTTTTTGGCAATAGATTATTAGGAAAGGATACAACGCATCCATATAACTTAACATGGAAAAGGGACAGACTTAGATTTATCCATATACAAATATTAAGAGTTGTTACATACGATAATGTTGGTTTCAAGAATGAGGATATCATAATTGTAAGGAAGTTCCTATAAAATATAAAACAACAAACAAAATTTTCAATTTTTCTGTCCTTTAAGTTCTATATCTATAACATACATTTTATTTATTTTTCATAAGATTTAAATATATATTAAAAGTGATTACCATGCAGAAAAACCTATTAAAAAAAACTTTACTGTAAAGTATCAATTTTCTTTTCATTGGAGCAAATATATCTTCTGCTAATTTTATTGATACTAAATTTATATAATCAATAATGATAGCGAAGAGGAATGTAGATAAATTTTTTTCATATAAAAACATTATATCCTAAAAATGAGAAAGATTGTGCATTTTACAAAAGAGAAATTGGCAAAAGGACAAAGTAAATTTTGAACATTATATATAAACTCTGAGGAAGAATGGTATTTCGTACAATTTTTTCATAATTATTCTTAAATATTCTACCTTTTTATGTAAATATTGTGGAGGAAAAAATATGAATTCTATTATAATTAAAATAGGCGTGGTTGTTTTGACGGTGCTTCTTTTTGGAAATGCTTATTTTGTTCCAGCGAGCTCAGTGAATGTTAAACAAAATTTAAAAATTGCTAATGACAAAAAGGGTGCATTAGATTTTGATGATTCTAGAGTTGAAGATCTTGATCCCCTTTATTTAGATAGACATTATATTATAGATGATATTGAACCATTGAATAGTGATGATAATGATGATGCTGGTTATAAAAGGGATGCTGGAGATGGAATTTCTCGTTCTTATGCAATTTATCCTGGTGAGCCAATTGATAATTGGCCTGGTAGAGGAAACACAGGTAAGCTTAATATAAGTGATGATGAAGATTGGTACTTTTTCTTAGTTTGTCAAGGTCAAGAGATTGATATTGAAATGACTCCTCCTTCAGGCTTTGATTTTGATATTGGTCTATGGGATGATAATGGAAACCTAAAAGTATCATCTTCAAACAGTGGTAGTTCAATAGAGTCTTTAATATTTACTGCAGATTACACTGGTAGATATTACTTCCAAATTCTCTATATAAGCGGAACAGATGATGGACAGTACTCTTTTGATGTTACAATAAATGGTCAAAACGATGCAGGTACTAATAATGACGCCGGTGATAACTTTGGTGATGCAACAATGATAACACCAGGATTTTATACTGGATATTTAGATATGAATGATGAAGAAGATTGGTATAAATTTAATGCAAATTCAGGACAAGGAATACATTTTATTCTTGAAATGAGGAAAGTTGCTTATCTTTCTGATTTTGATATCTATTTATATAATCCAAGTGGAAACTTAGTACACTATGAAACACTGTATTATGATGATGAGCTGCTTTATCCTGCTGATGTATCTGGTGAATGGAGAGTAAAAATTGATATTTTCCCAGGATACACTGATATTCCCCAACCAACAGAATGGGAATATTTTACCTATGGCTCAGGTCCTTATGAATTCGAGTTTTTTCTTGAAGGTTCTGCCCCAAGCCCCCCTAAACCTATATCGCAACCAGATATAACACCGGTTGCTCATACATTTAATATTATTAACTCACCAGGTAGTAACGTTGATGAATATGGATATTTAGCATCTATACCAGCGTGTAACTATTTAGAAAATGGGGAAAGATATCTGGCACCAATTGTTTACAAATATGACTCAACGCCAACAAATTGGTATGGAGATGTTGATGAAACTACTGGCTATTTGTTAGAAGACTGGGAGGATTATCTAGCAAGTAAAGGAAAAAACCCAGTAAATTACTATGTAAATTCTGATCCTGTTAAGGCTGCTGCAGAAATAGCAACAGCTGCTTGGAACTCTTCAAATATGGCTGTTGTGGCAATCGATGGAAGTGTATATGAAGATACAACAACAGAATTACTTCACAAGACCGTAACATTACCACGAAATAAAAAAGTTCAAATAATACCTGGAGATAGCTCAGATTTTATCAATTTGGGTGGTTTATATGTTATTCCTATGACTTTAATAAATAAGAAATGGGGTGCAATTAATCTTGAAATAGAGGGTGGTAACGAAGAACCGTACTTGATGGGAGTATTTCCTCATTATATGACTCTGACAACTGACTGGTGGCCTGAGCATGTTGATGAAAAAACTGATACATATTATCCACTTACGAAAGTTGGAGCATCAGGAATATGGGCAGCGGGAGTAGGTAGTACCTCTGCTGATTGGAATCTAACAATCACTAAACTTGAATGTGATCGTTATACTATAAATGTTGGTGATTCTAATTCAGTTCTAATAGCTGAAATATCAACATCATCTCCTTCAGATCTCATAGTATTTCTTGTTGACCCTGATGGATATATTAGAGCCCCTGATATTCCAGATTGGAATGGGGGACCAATAAATCCGATTCATAATTGGAATGGAATAGATGATCCTGACATTCCTCCAGATTGTGATAGTTGGAGAGATTGGGAGTTAGCTGATCATACCTCATTTACTGCTGAAGTACTTCATCCTGAAGAGGGAGAATGGACTGTTATTGTTGTTCCAAGATATGCAAAAAGTGGAAATGGAATTCAATATACCCTAAGTGTTAAAAAACGGGAGTTAAATCAGAAAAGAGTTGATGCTGCAATTTCAGCAGCAAACGCTGCAGTTATTGCTTCTCAGGAACATCTTCCATTATTATATGTAACGGAGGATAGTGTACCAACAGAAACACAAGATGCATTTAATTATCTCGGTGTCAACAAGGTAATATTTGTCCAAAGAGGTAATATTGGAGACGGTGTTGAGAATTCCTTGCCACAAATAGAAGCAAATCTGAAAAACATGCAGAGCATAGTGGACTACATCAAAGATTATTCACATTCTGAAAACTATATCACTATTACATCGATGAAAACTGGAGAGGGATTTTTTGCTTCATCAGCTATGCTTGCAGCTTATCATTGTTCACCTGTTCTTCGCATTGGCGAAGCACCAGGAAATCCTGCAGCATTGGCAAATAGGATAGATACTTGGAGATTATGGAATGGAGATTATTATCATGGGAATCGTGCACCAGGTCATCTACCAATCCATGATGAACCTGTTGATCAGATGACTCCTGGAGATCTCTTAATAGCCATATTAGATTATTTAGCAGGTGGCTCAACTGAACTTCCACCATGGGGCCTGGATGCAAAAAGATATTGGAATGCAGATATGCATGATAGCATTCATTCGTTTATCGACAGCTTAGGACTTAATAGAAGTGGGCAAGAAATATATGCATTTGTAGCACCAAGAAAAGACATTCGATTACAAGCACACTCAGTTATGATGGGGACTAACTCATACTCTGGTCATATACCAGGAGATACGCCTGCTTATACCTCAAGCATTATTGCTAGAAATATTTTATATCCTGCATTGATTTACTCAAATCCAAATAGAGATATCACCACCACTCAACTTATGAATTTTGCTGAGGGTAGCTCATGGACGACAAATGATGAAACGAGACAAAATGTGTATTCGAGTAGGGAAATTAAAAAAACGTTTATGTCACATGGAAGAATATATAAAGGACATTGTCTATGGGATGCTCATCTCGAGCGAATGAATGATGGCGCTAGTGTTTTTTACTATTCAGGTCACGGTACAGGGGGAAGTGGTATGTCTGCACAATACATTCAGATACCCTCTTGTAACTATCCAGATGTGGAATGGTATGATGCTTGGCGTGGATATATGTATGACAGCTGGAAAACAGTTAGAGATAACGGACGAAGATGGTATAATCCAGAACCACCAAATCTCTATGATATTATCCATTATAAGTGGATAGATCAATTTTTCCAGAATTTAAAGAGTAATGCAGTCTTTTATATGTCATGCTCAACTGGACAACAATTTGGACCAACAGTTTATCTTGATCATGGAGCAGTGATGTGGTATGGAAATGCGGGCTCTGGATTGGAAACAGAAGGAGATCTAATGGATTGCTGCTTCTTTGAAGATGCGATGATAAATGGATTAACTGTGGGCGCGGCGTATTCAAAGTATGTGTGGCTACACTATAGAGATTTCACTATATCTGAGGGATCCCCACATTTTGAGGAATCAATGTATGGTTCATCATCTCTGTATGGTGTAGAGGGGATTACAACAGTTCAGTGTATATATGGTGATCCGGAACTAATAATCTACAGCCCAGAATGGTCTTCACCAAATCCAATAGACTCTATGATTACTGGATCAAACAACCAACAACCTCTTGCGCCAACTATTAATGGTCCAACAAGTGGAAGAACAGGTATAGAATATGACTTCACCTTTATTATTACTGATCCTAATGAAGATGATATCTATTACTATGTGGACTGGGGAGATGGTAATACTGAAGAATGGGATGGACCTTACAAATCTGGTTATCAGGCATCAGTTAGCCACACTTGGTCTTCAAATAGTATATTTATAATAAAAGTAAAGGCTAAAGATATCTATGGTTCTGAGGGTCCATGGGGAATATTGAAAGTTAATATACCAAGATCAAAAAGCGCATTAAACCGTCCATTATTTAATTTATTTACTCGTTTCACAGGTTTCTTGCCATTATTAAAAATACTAATGCAGAGACTAGGATAAAAAACCATTTCCTTCTCATTTTTTATTCAGAAGAACTAAAAGAGAATATAATTATAAAAAACAATTTTTTCTGAAATACAATGATATGTCCTAATTGTGGGCACACGATTCCCGATGATGCAAAAGTATGCATATTTTGTGATAGACCAAAGGATTTATGAAAAGTATTATTTTATTTTTATTCATAATTTAATTTTTAAAATATAATTTTTTTATAAAAATAATATGTGACATACTCTCTGGCATTAATGCCTGAAAGTAAGCCCCTCAGAAATACAATTTTTTTAACATTGTAAGGTTTTTTGATAATTTCTTTCCTATTTGTTCAATTTTTCTTTAGTAATTGTTAAGTATTTTATCTTTTTATTAATTAAAGGGAGGAAAATTATGACTAAAAAATCAATAACAATAAGTTTTATAATTATTATTTTTTTTATAAATATTAATAGTACATATAGCACAAGTTTTGAAATTATAAAAACAATGAAAATATCAAATTTTAACGAATACATACCTAAAGAAGCTTGGAATAAAACATTTGGAGGAACAAATTTAGATTGGGGCTGGTCTGTTCAAGAAACAACAGATGGAGGGTTTATTATTGGAGGTGAGACAGTATCTTTTGGTTCTGGTGGATATGATACATGGTTGATCAAAACAGACAGTAATGGTAATGAAACATGGAATAAAACATTTGGAGGCGTTTTTAAGGATGGTGGTAGATCAGTTAAACAAACAAATGATAATGGATATATAATTGGGGGATACACAGACTCCTATGGAAATCCTGGTCATGATGTATGGTTAATAAAAACTGATGATGAGGGTAACGAAGAATGGAATAGTATCTTTGGAGGATTATACTCTGATGCTGCGTTCTCTGTATTGCCAACTATAGATGGAGGATACGTTACTGTTGGATATGTAAATTCCTATGGGGCTGGAGATCATGATACATGGTTGATAAAGACTGATATGTATGGAAATGAGGAATGGAACAAGACATATGGGACTGCAGAATGGGATTTGGGTAATTCTGTTCAACAGACGAGCGATGGCGGCTATATCATAATTGGTGCAACGAAATCATATGGATCAGGTAATCAAGACGCTTGGTTGATAAAAACTGACATGTATGGAAATGAAGAATGGAATAAAACATATGGTGGAGCTTTAAATGATTGGGGATCAGCAGTTGTTATAACTGATGATGGTGGTTATCTTATAACAGGTGATACACGGTCATATGGGGCAGGTGGCTATGATTTGTGGTTGATTAAGACTGATAATTACGGAAATGAACAGTGGAAAAGAATATATGGGGATTCATTTTCTGATGATACGGGATATTCCCTTAAAAAGACAGGTGATGGCGGATATATTGTAACAGGTACAAAAACCTCGTTTTCCACTGGACTTACAGACGTATGGTTAATAAAAACTAATGTTAATGGTTATATAAAATGGAATTTAACTATCGATGGTGGTGAGGATGATTGGAGTTACTCAGTAGATGAAACAATGGATGAAGGTTATATTATAACAGGTTTAACCAACTCTTATAGTAATGGTGATTATGATCTTTGGTTAATAAAAGTTGAATTAGTAAATTATGAGAATCAACCACCAAACATCCCCAGTGATCCAGATCCGCCTGATGACGCTACTTATGTTGATGTTGATGCTGATCTAAGCTGGAATTGCAGTGATCCAGATGGAAACAACTTAATCTATGATGTTTATTTTGAAGCAGATGATTCAACACCTGATATTCTTGTTTCTGATGACCAAACTGATACATTTTATAATCTTGTATCTCTTAAATATGAAACAACTTATTACTGGCAAATTATAGCAAAAGATGAACATGGAGCATCGACTCCAAGTCCTATTTGGAGATTTACTACAATTGAAGAACCTCAAAATCAACCACCTATAAAACCTGAGACGCCATGGAAGAAGTCAAAAGTTGATAAAAGTTTAACATTTTGTACAGAGACTTTTGACCCTGATGGTGAACAAATATGGTACTGGTGGGAATGGGGAGATGGAGAACATAGTGGTTGGTTTGGTCCAAATCAAAACAATGAAACAGCTTGTGCAACTCACAGTTGGAAGGAAAGTGGTCCTTATACAATAAAAGTAAAAGCAAAGGATGTATTTGATGCTGAGAGTGAATGGGCTACATTAGATATTAATATTCCCCGGTGTAAAAATTTTTTAAATCATGCATTAATGAGTTTATTTTCTCGCCTCATCAATTTGTTCCCAACACTCCTGCAACGACCATGTTAAAAACAATTCTTTTCTTTTTTATTTTTTATATCAAAATAAAGCCTAAAAACCTTTGTTTCGAGTGGAAACTCTTCGAGAGAAGAGGATGGGCCCGCCGAGGCCTATGATTTGTCTCTTGGAGTAATTCCAGTCGAAACAATACACGAAAATGGTTGTTTTGGATTTTTTGTTCAACTCATTAAAAACTTTTTTTTTTTAAAAATGAAATTAGATCTAAGAATTGTAAAAATTATTCTGTACAGATTAATATTTATTAATCGAACCTTAAACGTAATATTTAGATGAGACTCTATTGTTAAAATCGAGTTTGACTTAAAACCTATTTTATAAAATATAATTTAGTATTTTTTGTAGTAATGGAAACATATCAATAAATCATATAAACAAAGAATAGTACAATTATGAATCTGATTCCTCAGATCCAAAATTCATGAAACTTGAAGGATCATTCTGGTTATTATATCCTGTGGAAATCCAACCTGAGCTTCTATCTGTATCAGAGATGCGGAGTTCAGCGATGCCGCCGACAAAATATTCACCATAATTGCTATTTTCCGCTCCAATCCTAATAACTTGATTTCCTGAATTAATTATAGATCCTTGATTCCAATCCTTTTCAACTTCAAAATCACCATCAATATAACAACGAATTTTAGCACCATCCCAGCTACCAACAATATAATACCAAACACCAGTGGATGGACTTTGAGGACCAAAATAAATATTATTGCAACCACCTGAACCACACAGTTTTACCAACCAATTATCATGCTCCCAACCACCAAAAGAAAAGTAGTACATATGAACAGGTCGATAAGCTGATAGGACCATATGGTAATCTCTACTTGTCGAATCAGGTCTTACCCAAGCTTCAATAGTAAGACTGCTCATACCTCCCAGTTCAGGATACCATGCTGAAAAAGGAATATCGATATGACCATTTCCAGTAAAATATTGACCTTTTCCAATTTTACTCTCTTCTTCAGTTGGGAGACTATATCCAGCTTTAATACCATCATTATCGTAGGAAGTACTGTCCTGAATATGAGAATAATCTGGTATATTATTCATATGTTGTACCATGACATAATTAGAATCCCAAACCATTTCAGGATACTCCTGACTATCACAAGACGGATTACCATAATACATATAAAAAACAGTATCCACATCACCATCAAGATCAGGAATCTTCACCCAAGAAACCAACTCACCATCTGAATCATCATACAATTCAATTTCATGAAATAATCTATTAGCAACACCAGAACCATCCATAAACAAAATATCATCACCATCCACCTGAGCCTTATCACGAAGATCACTATCAAAAACACTAACAAGTACAGGGAAATCATATAAATCACCCTCAACTCCATCATGATTTATTGTTATTTTTTTACGATACTGCCAACCCTCATCAAAAGGATCAAAAACCATAATCGGCTGAGTCTTAAAACTAAAAACCTCACGAGTCCAATAAATCCCATCAGTAACATTCACAAACCAAGAATAAACAGTAGTATAATCAAGACCACTAACATCAATAGTATACAAACCATCACCAACACCACTACCACTACCCGAACCAATATCAGGAACAGTTTCAACAGTATAATCCATCAGATCACCCTGAAGATCTTTTAATCTAAAACTAAGATTTGATATATCAACAGGAATAAATGTCTCACCATCAATAGGTGACGGATCAGATATAACAGGAGCCACAAGCTCAGTAGTAAAAGAAAAAGTCTTCTCAACAGTGTTATACTTATCCTTAACAACCAAATGCCAGGAATACTTTGTATCACCCATAAGACCACTAACAGGAACCTTATAAACACCATTTTTCTTCCTACTACCACTACCTGAACCAATATCAGGACTAGTGCTAACAGTATAACTCATAAGATTATTTTCTGCATCAGTAATCCTAAAACTAAGCTCAGATAAAGAAACAGAAACATCCTTTGCCTTATTAGCAGGACTTACATCAGAAATTTTAGGAGCCTCATTAGGAGGAACATACCACTGTATTGATTTTGCATTTACAAAAGTAAATGTTGAATAGCCAATAAAAGCATAAAAAGTTTCACCAAAAAGAGAATAAGTAAGACCAACACCAATAAAACCAAGAGCAAAACCATTTTGAGTACCACCAGCTATAAAAACTCTTTTTAAAAGAAGACTATTTGCATTAGTTCCACATCCTTCTGAACCAGACCATAAAACAAAACCACGAGGCCTAGGAAGCAAAAACAAAGGAATAGGAATACCATTACCACCACTTGCCATACTGCAAAAAAATAATATAGCAGAAGCACTAGTAGGTCCAGGTAAACTATTAAATAAATCAATAACCTCCTGAGTAACAAAAAACCTTTGAAGACTCCTCATTCTATTAAAGACATTATGAAAACTCATAAGATCAGATGTTTTCATATTTAAACCAGATCTATCTTCAAACCAATGAAGCCAAGAAGGATTCAACAAAGAAAGCACCTTATCTCTGGACATACCCGCAGGTAACAAACCATGCTTGTCTAACAAATCAACAAAATCAGATTTCAAAATCTTTGTTTCCTTGCTTAAAGGCTCATTAACAATCTTATCTTTCAAAACCTCAAGGCTACTTACAATATCCTCTTTAACATCAACAG
>CAYFVP010000073.1:0-6644 GCA_964346655.1 uncultured Thermoplasmatales archaeon | reverse complement strand
ATTAAACTCAAACTCATTCAAACAAGATAAATCCAACAACTCCCCCCTACTAAGACAACCTCTCTCATTTAACACAGACCAAATCTTACCCGCACTCTCACCAAATCTATCAACAATTCTCCTCACGCATGCCCTCCATTATAACAATTTTTAAAGGAGTATATCATAATATAATATAAGTCTATCTAAAATTAATAAAGTTTTTAGGAGTATGGAAACTAATGAGATATCAATAAATTCATTTTTTTGAATTTTAATATAAAATAGAAGATATATGTAAGTCCAAAAAATTTAATTTTTAATAGATATATCTATCGGATTTTTCTGAATCTTTTTTTAGATTCTGAAATGTTTTCTCTGTGATTTCTATTATTTTTCTGGCTCATGTTGGTAAATAATCGGATAGAATGAAATCAAACCAATTACTTCCTTCATTTAGAAGCAATGAAAGAAAATCTACATAACCTTGTAGATACTTCTTAGATACACCCCTATATTTTCTGAGATAAGCTTTAAGGAACTGGTTTCTGTTTTCACATCCATTTACATGAGCACTGCCACGTGCCCACTCCTTCTCACTATGGTTTACCACCCAATGTTCTTGTACCTCCTCAATCTCACAAGCAATGTTCTTATAAATATCGTACTCATCTGTATTAACAATCACTGGACCAGTAATAAGTCGTTTGAGTTTCACATTTACCTTTTGAAGGTTCCTCATCACTTTGAATCTGACTTTGGAGTGCTTCCCCTTTTTACCATAGTCATCACCGGTGGTTTATCTTTCTTCCAAGTGCCTCTCCCACGTGTTCTTAAACCCCGTACTCTGGGTTTACGTTTCTTTTTCCCTTTTCTCCCAGCATGAACATATGTTTCATCAAATTCCACGATCTCCTCCAGTGTAACCTTTTTAGCATGTTTTGAAGCTATGTTTTGAACTTCATGGACAAAACTCAAAACTGAGTCATAATCTCGATTGATTTCTAATGAGATTTGACGTGTTGACTTTGACTCCATTTCTTTGATGATATAGAACATCTCCTCCAAAGGAAATTTATGATTATCAAAGATCGTATTTGTAAGATCATTGAAATATTGATAACATCGTTGACATTGGTATTTCTTTGCTCCTTTCAATGTAAAACCATCACTCCAGATATCACTGGAGCAACAGTAAGGACATCGTACTGTTCCTTTCCATCTTGATTTCCGTAAATACTCAAAACAGTCATCACCTTTTGGTAGAAACACATTCTTTACAAGATCATAGTGCACCATTTCCCATCCCAATTATCCCTAATGTTATCTCTCATTAATTAATTCTCCGATAGTTCAAAGGGAAGAGCCTTTTTATTTGTGGTAATATTTAAATATTTCCTTAATATACCAGATATCACTGATTATTTGAGGAGGTAAAGAATGAAAAAAGAAAAAATATGTTTAAAATGGGCAGTTGTAATCATTGTTTTACTACTTTCAATTACTTCAATTAAATTTAATGTTGTTGGAAACGATCCAGCAAATTTTACATATGAAGAATATATAGAATATTTAAGGACACTACCGTATTTTCTTAATGGAACAATTCTGGACGGTACATACAGAGTAATAGTAAATGAAAATGGCACGCCACCAGATGATATAACACCTGAAGAATATGATTATTTTATTAGTGTACAAGATTTTAATAATACTTGTGAAACCGCGAGACAACAATTTAGAGGTACTTATGGTATTGATCCATATCCTCCTGAATTTTATGAAAATGTTACTGAAGATATGGCATATGATGAATGGCAAAATATACAACATTATAACCAATCTCCTAGTGGTTCTCCTGGACCACATGAAATTGATGGTAATTTTCTTGTGAAAGTATTTCCCGCTAAAGATAGCACTAACAGACCCTTCAATCCTCAACAACGATATCAAGATACAAAGTCTGGCTGTTTCTGGTTTTTAATTTGGTATGGGGTTTATCCAGAATATCTTTATTATTATGGTTTTTGGGATGCTAGTGATGTCACTCCTAGCTCTGGGAATTTTTTACAGGATTTATATGATGATTGTAAGCAATATAGGAAAAAGGACAACCAAATACTTTTTGGTTGGGTTTATGATGGACCTAATGCAGGTAATTCATGGCGTCAGGATTTTTATGCTGTTGCAGAAGAATGGAACTTTTTTAGCCATAAACGTGTTGCTCAACATGAAGTGTCCCATTGTTTCAATGCTCCAGATCATGGATGGTGGCTATCTTTTCCTTGTGTAATGAGTTATTGGTGGATGTGGTTTGGTTGGTTTGGCTGGTGTGGTGGTTGTCGTAATATAGTATGGGACCAAATATGGAATTGGAATTAATAATTAATTTGGGGAAAATAAGGCAAAAAAATCCACTACTCAGAAAGATAAAAATTAAATAATATGAAAAACAAAAAAGCTATAATATCCGCTTTGATAATTATTTCTATTATTGCAGCATTTTTTATAATTATTAATACTATTTGGGGACCTAAATATGGTTTTTTTGCTGAGAAATTGGAGGAGGAACCTAATAGTTATGTTAATATTAGCGAAAATCAGATGCAGCAATTTCCACATTTGAAAGAAGCCATATTAAATAATGGAACAGCAGAAACCCCTTATGAAGAATTAGATGAAGTTAGAAATTTCCTTGACGATAAAGATACCCGTAATATAAAATATCAGAATGAATATTATAAAATACGTTTTGTATATAGTGAAGGTGTATAGACTGAAAAACTCCTTATTTTACACTTACTAAAATTTATATAAAAACATAAGTTTTATTGTAATAGTATATCACAAAAACTAAAAATCAAACCAATCGATAATTTTATTTTTAATAAAATATAACAATAATTTGTTAAACAAACTTACACAAGAAATTGTTGGTTTTATTATTGAATGCAAGAATAGACTTGATAGTGTTGAAAATCTTCGTAAAAAATTACCCGTTATCATCGAATTTTTACAAAAAAATAACCAAGAATATCGTAAATATCTCCTTAAATAAAAGTTTTAAATACCCTTTGTTAATTATTAAATTTAAATATTAATGGGAGTAAAATATTGAATAAAAAAATCTTATTAATTGGAATAATATCCTTGTTTATACTTTCAACATTTTCTTCATTGAGTGTCGGGTATAATGTTAAGATTTCATATATAAAAGAATCAAATACGATGGATGATTCAGATTTCTATTTCTATTATGAATATGGTTCATCTAAAAGTGGTATGAATATTATTCCATTATCCCGGAGTAAACTAGAAAAAAAATATATTTTTCCAATATATTCTAATAATTTCCATAATCGTTACTATGCTTATTCTAATTTTAATTATGGATATGATAATTATAGTTCTATAATACAAACAGATAATGTAAATTTTTATGGACACAGCAATGAATCTATCTATATTGTCAAGGTTTCAAATTCTTATGAGGTCATTCTTGATAATTTATCCTTTAAGATCATAGAAAAAACTAATGGGAAAAAATCTTCTTCAGGAGCCTTTTTTACAAGTTGTCAGATTTATGATAAAAATATTGGACGGGGATTGGAACCACTTATGATAACTTGTATTGATGAATATGACTTTCAGGTGAAACTTCGATACCTACATTATAAACTTGGAAAAAAGATTAATTACTCATATGAAAATCGAACTCTTAAAGAATATGATAATGAATCTATTCATTCTAATTATATGGAATATCCTTGGGGTCCTATCATTCCACCTGGAACTTGGTATTTTGTATTTTCAAGTGTTATTTATGATTTAGATCAAACAACTGTTTCAACTGAATGGGTAGTATGGATGAATTTTAGTGGTAATTGCTATGGTTTGAATATTTCTACTGGTGAAGGAGGCAAAGTATATGGATTGTGGTATGCTGAATATGATGCTAATGTTATTGTAAGTAAGTCAAATATGCTTGAAATGGTTATTAATGGTAGAGCAATTTTTTATATAGAAAATACTTTTTTTTATTGGTATTCATCTTTTCCTATCTGGAGGGGTTTTTGGAACGTAAATTGGATTACTCCTGATGGAATAGAAAAATTTAATATGATAATAATAAGAGGACGTCAATTCTATGATGAAGATGAAATAGAAGGATGTATTTGGGGAATGGGTGGAAGTGGAGATTATGAACTTATAACGAGCTATATAGATTATGGTCGTACCATCTTGGGGATTGGTATTGCATATTATCCTATATTTGTTGGTTTGGATTTGAAATTACCATGATTCTTATAGATGTATTCTAAGAACCAGACACTGGTTGAGATTTATTGATATGTTTCCAATACTACAAAAAATACTAAACTACATCTTATAAAATAGAATTTTAAGTCAAATTCCTTAATTTTAAGTCAAAATTGAATTTTAGGGCAAAGCCTTGTCAAATCTAAGTTGGCAAGATTTTGTAAAAATTTTGTAAATTGTCTATAAAAGCAATATTGTTAAGCGTTGTAAAATCTTCCTTGGAAATTTAGGTTGGTAAGATAATATTCTAATCCTTTTTAAAATGATTTAAATAATTTAGGATTTTTAACAATTGTTATACGAACACATGGTGAATTACCAATAAAATATCGTGATATTACTTCAATTGAAATGCCTTCTTTATGGTCAATAAGTTCAACAATGTCATCTTCTAATAAATCTATTTTTTCTTTTCCTCTAAGATAAATATCTAATCTAATAATCTTTTTTCTATTAATCCTAATCCTGATTTCTTTTATAACATCATCAAAATTCATTAAGGGTGAAATCCAAATAGCATGAGGGTAAAATTCAACATAGGATTCAAAATGTGAAATAAA
This sequence comes from uncultured Thermoplasmatales archaeon, assembly GCA_964346655.1. Taxonomy (GTDB): domain Archaea; phylum Thermoplasmatota; class E2; order DHVEG-1; family DHVEG-1; genus CAYFVP01. Next base: position 1,785 of record CAYFVP010000073.1, on the reverse strand, counting down.
TTTTTCTCTAATAATATCTTCTGTTCCCCCTTGAACAATGATAAATCCAAGTTCATTCCAAAATCTCCCTTCAATTAATCCACTTCTACAAAAATTATAGATATGTCGTCCAGACTTTGGAAATCTCCTAATAAGTTTATCAAATAATTCATTAGCTGTTTGATTATCTCCTTTATCCTCAAATTCTATTACAGTATAAGATGCAATCATAGCTCTATAATGTTCATCTTTTATTCTATTTTTATAAAATTTAAAAATCTCCTTCCTTTTTACGCGAGTAGCTAACATTCCAACTTCAGGTAATGCTAAATCTTTACGAACAAAACCAGAAACATCTTTTTTATATAATTTATCTATCACATTTTTTACATCTTTATATTCGATAGTATTTGGCAATAAATATTCATGACGTTCTCCAAATTTTGAATCAACATTAAATATACTATCTTTAATCTCAATATTTTTAGAATTATCAATAACTATTTTTAAAAAATTAATATCCCCTAATGCTAATTTTTTAAGAATATCTTTAAGACCCATAACCTCAAATAATAAAATAAATTAAAGATTGAGATATTTATCCATATATTCTGCAAAACAAACAGGATTATCGCAATATACAATATTAGAACCTGGTAATATGTTACCTAAATTTTTTCTTTTGATTGTATGACTACAACAATCACATTTAATTGTATTTTTATCTTTAACCAAATAACCTTTATTATTAAAATGTAGCCCAATATGATTTACTATTTCATCAATTTGCTCCGAATCAAAAGCTATAAAACCAAAATCAATAATTTCTTTTTTGCTAGCCATAATCCACCCATAAGTACTCTTTAAAGAAATAAAAATTAATATAAAAACATTTCTGCATTATAGATAAAAAACAATTTCATTTTTTATTTATTTTGTTTGATTTATTTGCGGTTTCTGATTTTTTCTGTTTATATAATTTAATCATTTTAGATAATTTCTTATGGACTGGTAAAGTTAGCATCTCCATTTCTTGGTTTAGATTACTATGAGCAAATCCAAATAATGGGGATAAAGTATTTGTTGTCCTTAAAATCCAATCGGAGACATCAAGTTTTCTTTTTTTCTCTTCAAATTTTTCCATAATAATTGTCAAATAAGATTCATTAAGAATATTAACTGTATCTCCAAAGTTTGCACTTTTAACTTTATGATATAAAATTAATCCCTCGTGAAAACAATTTTTATAATATCTTTTTAGATTCTTTGCATTCTTTTGTTCATCAATTTCTTGTCTTATTGTATAAAGTCGTTCTAAATATTTTTCAATGTCATTAAGAATCTCTTTCCGTCTCTCAAAGAAATATTCAAATGATTTTAATTTCAATTGTCTATTATATGTTAGATAAGCTCCAACGACTATCGTTATTATAGTAATATATATCCCAATGTCATTCATTGAAATCAACCCCTAAATCCTTTAGGATAATAGTATATGGTGAACTACTAACAACCGCAAAATATTATAATTACTTTTTGTAACAATTAAAAATTTAATTATTCCAACCCTTATTTTCCAACCCTTTTTTGCCAACTCTCTTCTATACAGAACCTTCCAAATTTGATTAACACGTAAATGATTTTAATAATTTTTGTGCAAACAAGCAATCTGCACAAATATTCGAGGTTTTTTGTGCACCTATGTTAAGTCCGCCGATACTATTCTTTAATGTATTTTATATTATTAATCTTTATGACATGCACCTATTCGCAGTCCAAACAGAGTGGCTGCACTATGGGTGACTT
>CAYFVP010000072.1:0-4515 GCA_964346655.1 uncultured Thermoplasmatales archaeon | reverse complement strand
TTTCTGGTTTCGAGTCAGGGGGAGGTTCCATTATTGAAACTGTGCGAGGCTCTGGAAAGGGGTGGGGATTTGAAAAAAGTTCCGAGTTTGATTTACAAGGATGGGAAAAGAATCAAAATGAATAAACCTGATATTAAATTTGATTTCGAAAATGCTCCTCCGCCGGATTTTAATGGCCTGCCTTTGGAAAAATACAGAGAAACGCACGTGTCAAATAATTTGGTTCTGCCTTACCACTTCATCAGGGGATGTCCATTCAGGTGTAGTTTCTGTAGATTTTGTCTTAACTGTAACTTTGCATTCAAACCTCCGGAAAAGGTTGCCTCTGAGGTAGAGGAAATTACGAAAAAGTACGGGACAAGGTACTTGCTTTTTCTAAATAACACTTTAAACATATCCAATAGCTATGTTGAAAAGATATGTGAAAACCTTAAGGGACTGGATATTCTGTGGTCGGACTCGGTTAGACCGACAGGCCTGTCAAAGGGGATTCTAACCAAAATGAGAAAGGCAGGATGCATACGGTTGGTTCATGGAATTGAATCCGCGAGCCAGAGGGAACTCGATAGCATAAAAAAGGGTTTCACTGTATCTGAAGCGGAAAGGGTGGTTAAAAATGCTCATGATGCGGATATTTTCAACGTAGTGAATTTTTTGTTTGGGCTTCCTCATCAAAATGAAGGGGATGTAAAGCAGATAATAAAGTTCGTAAAAAACAACAAAGGATTTTTAGACACAATTTGCTTATTTGGTTTCATTTTAACAGAGTCGGATATTTTGTACAATCCACAAAATTACCGCATAAAAATCAATGAAATCAAAAATAAATTTTTAACAAGTTATACATACGATGAAATCGGTGGTCTGAAATGGAACCGAAGACAATCAAAAAAAATGGAATTTTTGAAAATGGTGACAGACTTCATCAAAAAGGAAGATCTAAATGTATTGTCAGTGGATGTTCATAATCTGCACAGGGCTGACATGATATTTAACTTGTATGATCGTTTCGGATCAAAGAAGAAGGTTAAAGAGAATCTCTAGTCTAGATTATTGATTTTCCAGTAAGCTGTATTCAAACAAATCATCTATAACACCGTCCCTGACAATCTTGACCATGTATGGTCTTATTATAACTCCATTTTCACTGAATTTAATTTTACCAAAAACACTATCGAATTCCCTTGTATGGAGTTCTTCCCGTATACATTCCGTGTCTTCACCGCAAGTTCTCATTACTGTATCAAGTATTTTTATTGTCTCGTATAATTCTCTGGAAATTTTACCAGGATCAAAAACATACCTGCTTCGGTATTCAGAATCAAATTCGTTAGAATTTAATGGATCATAATCATCGGATATGAATATTATGTTATTTGTAAGTTCTAGCGGCAGTATTATCATTTCTTGTCTATATATACGAGTGAAAACAGTTAAATTGAGTTCGGTTGCTATTTGAAGTACGGGAAAGGTATTTAAACCGGCCATACCTGCTCTACTCGCAAGAAAGATATGTTTCGAATTTGTGTTATTTAAGACAATTTTTAACTGGTCCGTATCGATTGAACGCAGATCGATGCCTATTTCACTTGTTACAGTACCACCAATTTCCTCAAATCTTTTTTTGAAAAGATCTTTCATGAAACCCCCAACATCATGCGGTGCAAAACTTTCATCCCAGTAAACTATCGTGATGTTTGAAATATTGAATTTTTCATAAACTATTTCTGCCATCATCAGAGCAGGCGAAACTACGCAGTCATTGGTGATGAAAGTATAGGAAAGATTATGGCCAATAAAGGGATAGAGGGGATAACAAACCGGAGAGAATTGTATAACTCCCCTTTCTTCCGCCAAGGGCGTTAGGGCCTCATAAGCTGAAAAACTTACGGGCACTATAATTTTTACACCACTGTCTATCACTGCTTCAACATTGCTTTTTGTTACATTCCAATCTGACCTCCATTCAGTCTCATATATAACTTTAAAATTTGTCCCGTTCTCCTGCTCTCTTAACTCATCCATTGCTATTTGCATGCCTCTTTCTGTTTGTTTATTGCCTGAGTATGGCCCAGGGACTGTTGAAATCACAAGAATTTCAGTTGCATTCTCTTCTCCAAGCAAGCCAGTAAAAAAACCGGTGAAAGACTCTATGTTAAAAACTATGAAAAATGCAACTATCAGTGCTATTACCAGGAATTTAAAATTCTTTTTCATTTTGAGCAGACACCTCCACAACTTCCTCTCAGGTAATATCTACACATCCCACATTCTTCATTGGTTAATTTGAAATTGTTTCTAAATTCATTGTATATGACCTTTCTGTCTGCAAATTCTTCAAAAAAATATTCCTTTCCGTTACACATTTTTAAATTTTTTCCTTTAACGGTGAAGAGTTCCAAGCAATTCAAACATGTTTTCGGTATATTGAATTCCTTCACAAAATTTGGGTAGTCTGAATCAAAAACACATCTTGGTAACGGCTTTGTTACCTTGAAGTACACCTTGTTCTTTTTCAGATCTGAGAGAGATTTGATTATGGCCTTCTTTTTTCTGGTCAGGTGTTTCAGAGATAAGTTGAAGGACAGCAAGAAAAGTGTTGTTTTATATCCCCTATTTTTTGTTTCACGCACAATCTGCTCTGACAATCTTTCCATATCACATGATTCGTTTATCTCTACCAGACAATTCCCATTCAAATTTCCGTTGTTTTTCACTTGGTTTAATTTAAATTCATTGAAATACATTGTGAATTGTAGACCATCACGCCTTCTTTCTAGGTAAGGTTTTATCTTTATGAAATTCTTTTCAGCTCTGAACATGAGGTATTTCTTAAGATAATCTTTCCTTTTTTTACACTCTTCCCTGCTTAAAGAAGGTTTGAAAAACTCACCGTAATTTGACAGGGCACGCATCGGGCAGCCTGAACCGCAAAACCATTTGGCCGGGCAGCTAGAGCATTCCGGTATGTTGAATATGTTTCTTTTCTCGAAATTGCTGATGACCTCGTCTCTAATTATTAAACTTTTATTTTTTTTATCATAGTATCCAGCCAGATTTAAGTCAGGCGGTCGGTTGGTTGCCTCTAAATAGTTTTTAAATAGACCACAGAAAATTATTTCTCCTTCAGGGGTCATATCCATCTCTCTCCCAGCTTTTTTGCATCCTGTATGGTTTGGAATCAGACGGAGAAGCCCGTGGCTGAAGCGCATTCCGTAATCTTCTGCCAATTCGTTTATTGAAAGTGCATTCTCATTGATCCTCCACACATCCTCGAAACTTAGCACGCCCGGTTTGGACCAGTCACAGTTAAGCTGAGTGACGAAAATCAGATACTTCACGCCCAAAGAATGAAAGTAGTTCAGTATTTCTTCTTCCCCGCCTATAGAAGATTTTGTTATCACCGTGGAAATTTTAAGGTCTTCTTTTCTGCGTTCTAAAATTTTTTTTATGTTTTTTTCTATAATAGGTGATGAAGGTTTTCCATTCTTCATAGGTCTCTGTTTATTTTGTATGTGGGGTGGACCGTCACAACTAATACCTATCATTTCCATGTTGTCCGTAAGCCATTCAGCAACTTTACCTGAGAACATCCCATTAGTCACTATCGAAGAAAAATATTTACCCATCTTTGAAGTGGTATATTCGTGTATTCTTTTAATTTTATCGATCGCCAGTGTTGATTCTCCAAAACCGGTGAAATTTATTCTTAAGGTATCGTTTGGGTTTTTTTCCACTAAATAATCGATCACTGATTTTACAAAATCGAATTCTATCTCCTTTCCATCCTTATTATCATCATATGCGCAGTAATTGCATTTTAAATTGCATTTGCTGTTTACAAAAATTTGAAGAACCAGTGGGTACTTTGGTGGGCTTAAATCTGCTTTATGAGGGATCAAGAAATTTATATCGATCAATCTGTCTAAATATCGGTATGTATCACCGGAATTTATCCTCTCATATGTCTCTTCTTTAATCGCGTATAATTTTGATAATATTGGAGAAAATATTATTCTGCTACCATTTATTTCACCAACGTTAAAAATATCAGGTGCAGGGACATACTTACCGCTATTTTTGGCAGATTTCAACTTCGATAAATTCATCCCAACAAAATCATATGCTGGGTGTATTTCAGGGGCTAATGATACACATCTTATATTTTCATTCATCATAATGTTCACACTAAATTGAGATAGTTCTTATTATCATATTTGTGGTGCACCTGGAAGTCCAAATTGGCATCCACAACTGCTGTGACTGGAGTGGCTGGAGTGGGAAGAATGGGAGCCGTGGGAAGAATGGGCTGCGTGGGAAGCGTGGGAGCCGTGGCTGGCGTGGGAGCCGTGGCTGGCGTGGGAGCCGTGGGAGGAATGGGAAGCGTGGCTGGCGTGGGAGCCGTGGCTGGCGTGGGAGCCGTGGGAAGAATGTGATGCGTGGCTAGCGTGGGAGCCGTGGCTGGCGTGGGAGCCGTGGGAGGAATGGGAAGCGTGGGAACCGTGGGGGGAGTGG
>CAYFVP010000071.1:0-7429 GCA_964346655.1 uncultured Thermoplasmatales archaeon | reverse complement strand
GCTAATGACTCACCATAGTGGGCTAATCCACACTCCTCTCATAAGTGTGGATCAGTACCCGTATAGAAGAGTGTCGTCAATAACGACCTCACCATCATAATCTATAAATCAGAGGTGATAAATAAAGGTATTTTGAAAAAAAGGTATTGCAACACGAGATAATGTGTCATGAGAAAAAAAGAGAAAGAGGCTCTTCCATGACAGAATTATCATAGAAGAGAGGTTAGTTTTGTAGTTTTATTGCATCAGTACATAGTTAAGTATTATTCTTGCCGTTTTTGTTTCTGTCGCAGATGAATCCTCTGCACAATTCACCGTCACTGTTATCGTAGGTATTTTTGTAAAAATGCCAAATCCAATTCCAAATGGTGATAAGGTTATTTCAAATATTTCAGCTGGCTGAAGAGTTCCTATATTACCTTCGTCTGATTTTGGATTTATTATAAGACCACCGGTGATATCAATATTATACATAACTTCTGTTGCATCGCCATTACCATCGTTATAGATAAGTGCTGATATTCCTTTTCCACCTTCTATTGCACCAATTTTAAGAGCTGGTATTCCAATAATTGTTGCTGTTGTTTCATCAAAAGCAGTATCTTCGAGATAGTCTGTAACAGTGAGAGTAACAATGTAATTATCAGCATTTGCATAGTTGTGTGTAGGATGCTTATCATCGGATGTATTGCCGTCTCCGAAATCCCACAGATACTGATACGGTTGTAATCCACCAGTTGCTGTGCAATCAAACTCTATATCTTCGTCAATAATGCCTTCATATGGGCCATAGGCATCACATAATAGTGGCTGCGGTATTTCAAGTGACATATCATCGTAATAGACAGAAGATGATTCAACTTGGTCTGCGTATAAATCCACGCATGCAAAGTTTAAAGCTCCTCCTGATGAGACTCCAGCGGTCCAACTTTTTGCTAGTAGCAAATCGCCCCCGTAGTAAACCTCTTGCCAATCTGAATCAAAATCGATTTCTATTCTTAGCAGTACCCATTCATCAGTTATAAGGGGTAAAGACGCGCTATCATCATTATAGTCAACTATGATACCTTCAGAAGCACTAAGTCTTATCTGGCATGACCAATGATTAAGGTCATGTGGGCCACCATGAGAATAGGTATTCATCAGAATAAAAAATGAGCTTCCTACCATGTCACCCGGAACATACTGCCATGCTAAAAGTCTCCACATGCCTGAGTTTACATCTGTGAATTGTTGTACAATATCTGCTGAATTACCATCGAACCATGCTATGTCTACAGAATTAGGGGAACTGCGAGATTGAGCATCTGATACATATGCTGTAGTTGCTGGATTATTATCCCAAGCTTCCCATCCACCTTGCCCATGTAATGGACTACCTGTTTCATAAGAATCGAAATTATCAGACCAGTATCTGTTGATTTGATTCAGACTGTTTTCATTATTGATTTTGTAACTATTTGTTATATTTTCATTATCACCTAAATTTGAGACAACACTTGCTCCAACACTTGTTCCAACAAATAGGATCATTAATCCTATTACTAAAATTTTCCGATAAATATTCATATCTACTACCTCCCGATTTTTATAATATTTATGTAATATTGGAACTTAAATCTTTCTATTGAATGTTATTTGTTAAATAATTTTGTGATAATATCTTTTATTGGAAAAGAAAAAATAATAATAAGAATTTATAAAATCCCTTTTTTCTAATAATTTTTTAAAAATTAATGTTGACTGAATAAGCAATAGAACTGTTAATAATTGCTCAAAAGACTTTTAAATCCCTATAAAATAGAATAATAAGATGAAATTATTGATATTGGGAGAAAATAGTTTAATTAAATTAACACCTATCTATAGGTTAATATCTCATAATTTCTCAATAATTTCATCAATTTATGCTCGTCAACTAGCAGCCGCCACTCCAAAAAAACATTCTGTTAAGGTTCCCATTAATAATGATGATATTAATTATGATGAACCATGTGATGGAGTAGATATACATTTTAGAACCGGAACTGCTGTAAGTGCATACAAAATTGCAGATGAATTTAGAAAAAGGGGAAAAAAAGTAATTTTAAGTGGACCTCATCCCTCTGCATTACCAGAAGAGGCAAAATTGCATGCAGATAGTGTAATTATTGGCAATGCTGAGAATCTTTGGTTAGAAGTGTTAAACGACCTTGAGCATGAAAAATTAAAACCTTTTTATAAATCAAAAGGTCGTATCAAACAAAGCTCATTTGGTGAATCAAATATTGATATAATTTCTAATATCCCAATAGTAGGTGTTATTGAAGCAACGCGAGGTTGTCCATATAAATGTGATTTTTGCCAAGATTCAAATGTTTTACATGGTTCAGTTTTTCGTACAAGACCAATAGATGATGTTATTAAAGAAATCAAATCATTTCCACAAAAATTCCTATTTTTTTGTGATGTTTCTCTAACAATTGATCCATCTTATACAAAAGCGCTTTTTAAAGCAATGAAAGGATTAAATAAAAAATTTGTTTGTGAGGGTAATGTAGATGTCTTGGCAAGGGATGAAGAGCTTTTGAAACTTTCTTATGAGGCAGGATGTACAGAATGGACAGTTGGCTTTGAATCTTTTACCCAACAGGCACTGGATGATATACATAAAAAAACAAATACAATTGAAGATTATTTTCTTGTTGTTGAGAAGGTTCATAAATACAAGATGGCTATTTTGGGAAATTTTATGTTTGGTTTTGATCATGATACTCCTGAGGTTTTTGATATCACAGAAGAGAAAATCTCAAAATTAGGATTAGATTCTGCACGTTTTGCGATATTAACTCCTTATCCTGGAACACCTTTATTTAAAAAACTGGAAAAAGAAGGCAGATTATTAACCCGAGATTGGAAAAAATATAATAGAAAAACTGTTGTTTTTGAACCAAAAAACATATCAAGAGAAGAACTTCAAAAGGGTTTTATAAGTTTATCTACTAAATTTAACTCCTTACCAAATATGCTTTATCGAGATTTAAGAGCTCTAAGATTGGGATTTTACTCACTTCTTAATTGTGTAACTAGAAACCTTGAAAGCTATATGACAAGGCCAAAAAAATGGGCATATCAAATAACATGAAAGTATAATTGATAATCCCAATTATTTAATCAAAACAGTTTATTAAAAATAAAAAAAAACAGGAATTATTTATGAAAAACTCATCTAAATTGGATGTGCCTTACTACCAGCAAACACACCCTGCAACCTGTGGACCTGCAGCTCTTATGATGTTAATGAAGTATTGGGATAACTCTTTTGAACTATCAAAAGAAATTGAGTATCGATTATGGAGACAAACTAAATCTTTTATTTTTAAGGGAGCAACATTTCAATACGGTATTGCTAACTCTGCAATGAAAAATGGTTTTAAAACCGAAATCTATCAAACCGCAAAAATATCAAACTATAAAAAAAATTGGAAAAAAGTGTTTGATTTCATAGAACTAAACTTGTCTATTAAAACCCGTATATTAAGAATCCCTATTATTTATGGTAAACATAGTATGGATATTATCAAAAAAGCCTTATTAAAAAAAATCCCGCCTTTAGTTTTTATTAATCTTAGACCAATCACAGGTGAAAATATATTTCATTGGATTATTGTAACAGGTATAGAAAAGGAAAAAATCTATGTTAATGATCCTGATTATTCTGAAAAACCAAAAAAAGATTTTCCTGTTAAAATAAGCACCTTTCAGAAGGCTATTGCTACAAATCAGTATAAAAATATTACTTTTCCATTTTCAATTTTTCGTTTTCCACCGGCTATACTATTGATTTATAAATAAAAACAAGTGATACAGTCTCTATAATTGTACAATTATTCTATGAATGAATTAATTTTCAAGGTATTGAAATTGCTCCATTCCGAGATCATCAGTAATACATAAAACTACTTAGATTTAAAACTGAACATATCTTTTCAAAATTAATTTTGTTTTAATAAATGAAAGTAATGACTATATTAAGTGGGTGTTGCTGCAGTGGTTTGATCAACGAATCGTGCAAAATATCGTTGTGTGAAATTATCTGTTTTATATCCAATTCGATAGTGGGGAAACCAATGAGAGATTGTAGATATAACCATTATATTATCTGAAGTAATATCCTCATAAGTTTGACCACCATGATCAGCTGCACCATCAAAGGATCTTGTTATTGTTTTGGTTTTTCCTGGCATTAAAAGTATATATCTATTGATTGCATAATCTAGAAATCCAAAATGATAAGGAAATCTTGATTTATCTTTCCAACGTGATTCAATTTCTGTTACATAGGATCGAATTTTCCCTAAATAGAGGAAATTACCTGTATTAGTTATAGATACAGTTACTGTGAGTTTACCATTTCCGTTCCATTTAACAGATGATTCCATGGTTATTGGTTGCCTTGGCTTTCTTTTTCCTACTTTTTCGATTAGAGAGCGATATTCATCTTCAGTTTCTTGATAAGTTTTACCTCGTCCGACCTTGTTAGCATCTCCTCCATCAAAATACACGGTTGGAAAGGCATAACCTTTGTAAAAGCCAAAGCTATATTCAAAGTTCCGTTTTTTAGCAATGGAATTCTTATCATCAACCAAAGAAACATAGAAGAAAGAATAATTACCACTTTCATATAAATTATTTAATGCTTGAGAAGCCGTAGGACAATTGGGGCACCATGTAGCAGTACATTGCTCTGCAAAAACTGTATGTGTAAAGGGTGAACCAATTTGTTCAAAGTCATTAATTTCAGATAATTGTTTATAATCTTTATTTGGTATTGCATATACCGATGTACCAATTAATAGCATCATTAAAAATCCGATAAGAGCATATTTTTTCATAAATATTTCACAATTATAAAATAGAAAACAAATATTAAAAGTTAACTATTGTTAATTATAGTTTGTATGATTTAATTTTCATATATTTAATATTCATTTAAACTAAACTTTTTGGGTTGAGGATATCATTCTAAGAAAATTTTTACTTTAATTTTTAAAAATATAAAAAATTTAAAATTTATTACAAGATCATTTTACAGTAGATAATTTTTTTTATTAAAATAATCTATAATAAAAAATTTTTTAAAACGTATAACGCTTGAACGGTAAAATCAGTGGGTAAGTTTTATAAAGATCTGGCGAAAAAGAAGGTAATTTCTTAAAGGAAAAAATCAGGTTCAAAAAATTTGATTAAAACATTTATATAATATTATATACTTTTAAGAATCATAAAATAATCGAGGATAACAGAAAATGCAAGATAATTTGACAAATAAAACTATAGCTATTGCTTCATTTGTTTTATTTGTCATAATTAGTGTTGCACCTTCAGCAATGAGTCTAACATCAGAGATAAATGATTTATATGACTCAAGCTGGAGACAAGAAAAAAATAAAGTAGTAGTCAAATCAAAGAATATTTTCAATCCAGATGAAGAATATGATTATTCTAAAAGTTCAGCATCTAAACTAAAAATCGAAGACATAACTGGTGGCATCGGTTTATCTTTTATTTTAAAAAATGAGGGGAATTCTGATGTGACAAATATTGAACTCAATATTGAATGTATTGGAAAATTCATGAAAATACTCTCTCCAAATTATATTAAAATACCGTTGCTTGCTGCTGGTAAATCAACCGAGATAAAAGTTAAGTTATCTGGTTTAGGTTTTGGCGAACCTGTCTATAATAGCAGGATATTAATTACAGCAAGTGCGTCTAATGTAAAAACTGTGAAGAGAACTATCATTGTTAATGTTCTTGGCCCTCTAGTTGATGTAATTAGAGTATTTATAAATGATGAAGATTCATTTGAGGGGTATACCTTAATTTCTCCAGAATATAGTTCAAATACATATTTGATTGATAAAGACGGTAAAACTGTTCATAGTTGGGAATGTAATTACATACAATGTGTGAGCTCTTTTCTTTTAGAAAACGGTAATCTTGTTCGTAATTGTCTTTCAAAAATTAATCCAACTTTTTTAATCGGTGGAGCAACTGGACGAGTTGAAATTTTTGATTGGAATGGTACACTTATTTGGGAATTTGAATATTCTGATAATAAACATTGTTTACATCATGATATTGAACCTTTGCCCAATGGAAATATCTTAATGATTGCATGGGAATTGAAATCATTTGCTGAAGCTATTTCTGCTGGTAGAAATCCTTTTTTAATTCCTGCTGGAGTTCTATGGTCAAGTTATATCATTGAAGTTGATCCAAAAATACCTGATGAAAATATTGTTTGGGAATGGCATGTTTGGGATCACTTAATTCAGGATTATGATCCAACAAAAGAAAATTTTGGTGTAGTGGCAAATCATCCAGAATTGATTGATATTAATTATGGAACGTTGCTAGGGCTTTATGACTCAAATCATGTAAATTCTCTTGATTACAATGAAGAATTTGATCAAATATTAATAAGTTCCCACATACAAAATGAAATATGGATAATTGATCACAGTACTACCCCTGAAGAAGCTGCTGGTCATACGGGAGGTAGATATGGTAAAGGTGGTGATATTCTTTATCGATGGGGCAATCCTCAGGTTTATCGCGCTGGGGATGCAGATGATCAGTGGTTTTTTGGCCAGCACGATGCTCGATGGATAGAAAAAGGGTGTCCCGGGGAAGGAAATATTTTGGTTTTTAATAACGGTTTATTACGCCCAGATTCGTTTTATTCTTCTGTAGATGAAATTGTACCACCGGTTAATCGTGGGGGTGAGTATTACTTAGAAGCTGATTCATCCTATGGGCCGAAAGAACCAGTTTGGAATTATGTTGCTGAAAATCCAACAGATTTTTTTGCATCTATTCAATCAGGTGCTCAGCGCCTTTTTAATGGAAATACGCTTATATGTGATGGACCTGAAGGGATTATATTTGAGGTAAATCGAGAAAAGGAACTTGTTTGGAAATACATTAATTTATACCCAAATTTAATCAATACACGTGTTGATAAAATGGAGTTTTATCCACCAGATTATCCTGGTCTTGGTGATTTTAATATAAAAAATATTAAAAGGTTTAGTGAAGGAAGATTTACTAATCCTATAAATTATTACTATAATATATTAGATGTTTTTAACAGATTCTTACTACTTAGGACATTAAAGATTTCAGATTCTAATATTTAAATACAATAGATTTTTTGACTAAGTCGTAGAATAATTGTAATATCCCCTCCAGGTTTTATGTTATTTGTCGTAACAACATTATAATAGGAGGGGATAAAACGACAGAATATGATATTGGAAAGCAGGTAGAAAAATTTTGGGATATTTTTGAAAGGCAGCTGAATGACGAAGATGCTAAGAAACTTAATCGATTGTTAAAGGAGGTAGAGGAACATTTTATCAATCCAACACAGGATAGTCCTGTG
>CAYFVP010000070.1:0-1746 GCA_964346655.1 uncultured Thermoplasmatales archaeon | reverse complement strand
ATGATGAAGGTACTTTTACTGTAAAAGCCAAGGCTCAGGATGATTATGGTGCTGATAGTGAGTGGGCGTCATTGGAAATAACTATTCCAAGAACAAGAACATCATACTGGGTGAGATTTATTGATATGTTTCCAATACTACAAAAAATACTAAATTATATCTTATAAAATAAGAATTTAACATGCCATCAAAGCTACTAGCTTTTTACCATGATTATTACTTTGAGCTCAAATATTATTCAGGTCCTACATTGTATCTATAACGAGGAAATTTAATACTTTCTTTATAGTATGCCTCTATTCCAATTTCTTTTATTCGTTTATTTATTAGAATCCATCTACGTTTTAGATCAAAATCAAAATTTGTTTTTTCACATGGAAAATCCTCACATTGAAAACAAAAATCAACATCTTTTTTTTTATAGCAATCTACAACTCCGCAATTTGGATATATAGCACATATTTGATTACGACAGCCCTTACAATCAGCGTGTGTAAGAAATTCTAGCAGCTCCTTAAATTTCAGGTAGTTCGTAAATATAGGATCAATCAATTTAGAAAACCTTTCAGCATAGTTATCAAAAGACCCAAATAATTCTTTCAATTTTATACTATGTTGTCGAATCTCACCTTTTGAATAAAAAACACATTTTTTGCAATTAAGACCACAAGGACCAAGAAATTCTAATATTTCTTCATATTTCATCTTTTTAATCTCCTAAAATAAACAAGTTATAACATCTTTTTCTTTAAATAACCAACCATAAATGTTTTAAAATAGCGAAATTGCTAGTAAAAAGGTATTCTAACTGTTTTTAATGAATAAAGATGCTACCAAGATTAATGCCAAGATAATTCCTAAAAATAGTAATAGGAGTGATATATTGCTCTCGCCGCTTTCATTAAATAAAAAGCTAAATATTATCATCAATGCAGATAGTATCACAAGCCCAACGATTTTTGCAATTGATTCCCCCTGACATAATAAAACCACAATGCATAAACATATCTTTCTTTTAAAAAACCAACCCTTGAAAAAGGAGGATGAAAAGATGTTGAAAACACAGGATGTTCAACATGTAAGATGGAGCGCTGCAACAATCTTTCTCTTCCCCTTTAACTTATTGTATATATCACAAGCTTTTCTCGTTTTTTCAGATATTAACTCTATTCCTCTTGATTCTAAAAAATGCTTTATATCCTTTGGAACTTTCATTAAACCATTATCTCCAGTTCCAACAATTAAAACATCTGGATTATACTGGATTATCTCTGTTAAATCTTCTTTTTGTAGTAAATGACCGCTTTTCCTCCACCAACTATCATTTACCTCTTCTGGGTATATGATTACGTCTGAGGTAAACATCTTTTTATCGATTATAATTTTTCCGAAAGAATAAGAGTCTATCATAGCTACCCCTTCAATCCGATATTTTATTATCCGTTGCTTCTTTAAAAAACCATCCACTAAACATTATCTAAACCGTTTACACATTTTCTCCAAATCATCATAAATCCTCTGAAATAAAGAACTATTATTCTCTTTCAACAAGTCTGCGATTCCCTTACTCAGTTCAAAAATAGCTAATTTATGTTCTTCTTTGGATTTATGAATTTTATGCGGACCAATATTTAGTTTCTCATACGATAAAAATACTAGTGGATTATTATTTCCCACCAAATTCTCTAGATTTGTTTTAAGTTGAAGTAAAAATGCATGCAGTTGAATAAGTTCATCCTTCTGAAT
>CAYFVP010000069.1:0-8015 GCA_964346655.1 uncultured Thermoplasmatales archaeon | reverse complement strand
TTAGCTTTCTTTTTGAGTATAAAATTACTGAAGATTTTATTCTTGTATTAATTTCTATTTACATAATATCAACGTCTATTTCTCATACATTTCATGACGTAATTCCCTCCACTTTTTTGGGTGCACCAGATGAAGATATGGCTCTTTCTGTTCTTCCTGCACATTCTCTTCTTTTAGAAGGAAAGGGATACGAAGCTGTTGCGCTTTCAGCTATGGGTAGTTACGGGGCGATTTTGTTTTGTTTTTTGTTACTTTTACCTATTCGTCTTATTATTGGAAATCCTATGTTTTTTTATGAGACATTAAGGGAAATAATGCTGTTTGTTTTAATTGCAATATCAATTCTTATGATTGGAACAGAAAAGGCAAAAATTGAAATTTTTGGAAAAAAGGGAATTTATTCTTCTTTTATGGGAATGGGTTTTGCTTTATTTATTTTCATTCTTTCAGGTTTTTTTGGTCTTTTTATTTTTGATGTTCCAGTTGAGTCACCTATTGGTCTTTTATCACCTGTTTTATTTCCTGCTCTTTCAGGTCTTTTTGGTATACCTACATTAATTACATCTCTTATGACAAAACCTGCAATTCCAAAGCAAAAAATTTATGCTCCTGAACTTGATGTTAAAACAAAAAAATCTTGTTCTATTTCTGTTATGACTGGTAGTTTTGGTGGAATTCTTGTCTCAATTATTCCAGGTATTACCTCTGCAACAGGTACAGTTCTTGCAATGAATGCACGTGGAGAATCCAGTAAAAAACAAACTATTGTGACGCTATCGGCAGTTAATACTGCTTGTGCTTTTTTTGTTGTAGTTGTTATGTTTGTTATTCTTCGTTCAAGAAGTGGTGCAACTCTTGCAGCAATGGAGCTGATGAGTGTTTCTGAGTGGACGTCTTTTTTACTACCTTCAAATTTAGCATATCTACTAATTGCTTTACTTCTTGGAGGGACTTTATCTTATTTTTTAACACTTAAAGTTGGTAAGATTTTTGCGAAACATTTTGCGAATGTTCCGTATGCTCTTGTTATTAAACTTACAATTACACTAATTTTAATTCTAGTTTTTCTTTTTACAGGAATTTTTGGACTTTTTGTTCTTGTTATAGCTACTTTTATTGGTTTATTACCTGTGGAATGGGGTGTTAGAAGAAGTCATTGTATGGGTGTTCTTTTGATTCCAATTATTCTTTTTTTTATGTAAATATCCTATTTTCTATTTCTTCAAAAAAATCAGTTAAATCAAGGTTATTTTCCTTTCCGAATAGTAATGCTGCAACTTCAGTTGTAACATTTTTTTCCTCCTCGATTTTTTTAATTTTATGTAGAATTTCTTGTTCTTTTGCATTTAAATTCTCAGAAATTCTTTTAACAATTCTACTTAAAAGATTTTCTTCTTCTTTGATTTCTTTTGGTTCTTCATCTAAAAATACTTTTGTAGATGGGTAAAAACCAATTGGAACTGATACGTTTTCTATGTCAAAAGAGGGCATTATTAAATCTTTTTCTTTGATTAAAAATTTCTTTTTTAATGATTCATTAACAAATTTTTTTGCATCTTCTGGTGTGAACCAATTTAAATCAATTGAAAGAGTGAGATATAGCTCTGAAAAACTTAATTTTTGTTTTCCACTTCGTTTAAATAAAAACGTAAAAATTATTTTTACTTCCGAATCCATTTTTTAAATTCCTCAAATTTATCAAAATCAACAAGTAATCCTTTTACACCAAGCATCTTCCAATAATTAATATTTTTTGATTCATTCTCATATGCATAAAGTGTATTTTTTAGCCTATATTGTCTTAGATAATCACTATATTTAAAATTAGACTCAATTATATCTTTACTATTAAAATTCACAATGCCGTCATAACCATATTCAAAAAAATATCTAATTTTTTGAACTCTTTCAATATCAATATTTACATAAACTTTATTTTCTGAAATCTCCCGAATATCAGAAATATTTAGATTCGGCCAAAGGGAAGGTCTAATAGTTACCCGTTCTGCACCTGCCATGAAAGCATCAACTACGTCACCAAGATTTCTTGGACCATAATCAACCCATAACTCATAATTGCTAGACTTTCTTTGAAAAGTACATAAGTTAGGTTTATCTTTTTCTATTCCATCATTATCTAAAATATAGATTTTTTGATTTTCAGATATTTTTTCAAAAATATCTTTTTCAGAATAGGGCCCCAAAATTTTCCGTTTTTTCATTTTTATTAATGGAATAATATTCATGATATTGACAAAAATATCATATTAATAAAAGTTTTCAAAACAGTTTTTATACAAGTCCTATTCTTTTTAATTCAAAGAAACAATTAGCACATGCTTCAGCATCTGATAGGGCATCATGTGCATTATCAAGTTTTTCATTAAATAATAGAAAATAGAGTTCAGAAAGTGAAGGGCATTGTCTGCTCCCATTTGATCGAAAGTTTTTAACAAAGTCTAATACTTGTTTTGATGTCATTGTACAGAATTTTGTAATATCTCTTAAAAAGTCTGGAATATTTTTTCTTAAGAGCTCAGCTCTAACCACTCCATAATCATAAGCAACGTTATGGGCAACTAATACATCGGCAAAGTTCGTATCAGTTAAAAAGTAATGAAGGGCATGATCAATAGGAATTCCTTCTTCCAATGCTTTTTTCATTGTGATACCATGTATTCTTATTACTCTCTGGGGAATACTATACCCTTGAGGTTTAATAATAAAACAATTTTTTGATTTTATCTCTCTATTTTCATCTATAAGTAGCCAGGCGATTTGAATCATACGTGGCCAGTTTTGATAATCTGGATTCGGACAGGAGGGAAGACCTGTTGTTTCAGTGTCAAAAAAGAGATACATCAATCTATCTTATTCCCCCTTTTATCTCTGGCGATATATGAATCATGTTTATTAAATTTTATCATATTAATATTTTATCCAACATTTATAACAAAAAAATTTAAAAAAAATATTATTTTTATAACCTTAATAAAACTAATTGAATCAAAAATCTATAATTTTTAAGGATAAATTTTTTTAATAACTTATAATTCTTATCAGAATTCATAATGTTAAAAATCATCTCATTTGATCTTGATGGAACCTTAGTTAAAAATACATATGCAGATTCTGTTTGGTTAGAAGGTTTCCCAAAATTATATGCCAAAGAAAAAAGGATAACAGAAAAACAGGCAAAAGAGCTTTTGTATAAAGAGTATAATAAAGTTGGAAAAGAACGTAAAGAATGGTATGACATTGACTGGTGGTTTAAGAAATTCAAATTAAAAGAAGATTGGAAAAAGCTTCTCGAGAGTTATAGAGATGCAATAGAAATTTATCCCGAAACAAAAAAAATAATACGGTATCTATCTAAAAGATATGAATTAATAATTATCTCAAATGCAAAAAGGGAATTTATAGATATTCAACTAGAAGAAATCAAGTTAAAATCATATTTTAATTACATTTTTTCATCGCTTTCAGATTTTTGTACAGTTAAAAAAATTCCAGATGTATTTAAACAGATATGTAAAAAATTAAAAGTGCTGCCACATGAAATGATACATATCGGAGACAATAAGGAGTTTGACTTTTTAAGTCCTCAGAAAATAGGAATAAAATCATATTATTTAAACCGAGAAAAAACAGAGCAAGGTCCTTACATTATCTACACATTATCTAGCATTAAAGACATCCTATAACCAAATGATTGAATTACCAGAAGTTTTTTTTAAAAGATGTTCAAGTCCTAAGTTATCTAAAGCTAATATAAAATCTTCCTATTATTAGTATATAAATATTTTTTGGATTGGGTTTTTAAAATAAAAAGGCATTATACTAAACTAATTTTGGGGAAAAATTCTATGGTTCAAATAAAAAGTAACAAGAAATTACCTTATGAAGAACGAATGAAAAGATTTGGAATACAGATAACAATTGAAGATATTTATACTCCACATATAAAATATAAAAGAGACAAAAAACAAATTATAATAACTCATCTTGGTGGAAGAATACAGGGTAATTGGACTACATTTGACTTGGAACGAATATTAGAAGTTTGGAGTGAATTTTTAGAAAGTAAAGATTATACTTTTAAGATAAAAGAAAATGAAAAAAAAGGAGTTAAACGATTAGAAGAAGAAAGGCATGCATCAACTGAAGAGACTCTTAGTATTTGGCGAGACAAGCAAAGAGGTAAGGAATGGTTAGAGTTTCAAAAGAGAAATAAATAGATGTAAATGAAACAAATCTTAATTACTCCTTTTTATCTAAAAATCTTATATCATTTAGGTCTTTTTGAAACAATTTTTTACTTACGTGCCTTAAATTGGCATTTGAAACATAAAAAACCAGATAAAATTACTATCAAAGACATTTACAAACTTTTTTATCTTGATTTTTTAGATGTACCAAAGAAAGATTGTAAAATAATTGAGATGACTAAAAATAAGCTTGTTACCAGATGTAAAAATAAATGTCCAATTCTTGATCTATCTTTACTTTTAGGACTTGATACAAAAATTTCCTGTAAACGACTTTCTGAAGGACCATGTAAATATTTTTTAAGAAAGCTTGGTAAAAATATTATCTTTATTAGAAATTATAATCATATACGACCCTTTAAAGAGGATTGTGAAGAAACCATCATTTATAACTCTTAGAACCTGAGTTTTTTCTTTTTTAAATTTATTACCTTATTTTATATGTTTAATTAATTTCATTCAAGTGGTATCATTTTCTTACCAAAAAGAACTCTAAACCAAAAAAGGGGCCAAAGTATAAGTATTAATATTAATAGAAATGTGGGAATTATTCCTATGTTTTCAACAAGAGAACTCAGAAGAATAATCGGAATTAATAGTTGAGATAGACCTTCTTGTAATCCTTCGTATATAAGCATTTTATCTCTTTTTGACATAGGTGTTGATAAAATCTTCCAAGTTAGATAAATAATTATTATTGATAAAAGAAAAAAACAAAGCAGGGGGATTGGAATTTTATATATTGATATTGAAATATATCCTAAAATAAATGCAAATAATGCAATTAAAATATGTATAAATTTTATGATAAATGCATATAAAATAAAAAATACAGGAATTTTCAATTTTTTTTCTGAAATATGAACTCCAAATACAGTTGGAGTTGTTTTAATTTTTAATTTTGAATCAAACTCTACATCTTTTAAATTTGCAGATATACCAACACTGAATAACCATTGTAAAAATCCCATTAGTGCAATTATTATTGCTAGGTTGGAGATATTTTCTGAAACAGTTAATGCTCCAAATATTCCGTAAGAAAAAATACCAATTCCAAGTATATATTCCATTCCAAAAAAGCGCTTACTATATTTATTATATAAGGATATAAACAGATGAGCTAATAATAAAACAATAATTGAATATAATGTAAAAAAAAATAAAATTGTAAGGATCAAAGAAATAATTAAAGAAAATGAAAATATCACAAAGGCTGTTTTTTGAGTAACAAGTCCAGTAACAATTGGCCTGTTTGATACATATTTTGATTTGCTGTCTACATCAACATCATAATAATCATTCTGGACAAATGTAAAAATATGGGCTAACATTCCTATTATTAGAAGTATAAGTAAATGCGTAATTTGAAATTCACCATTTGCAATCGCACCAAAAACAGGTGTAAAACCTAAAAACAGCATGCCATACGGTCGTATTAGTATCAGGTAGGGCTTCATTTTTTCTACCCTTTTAATTTATAATATTAAGGTTTTGTATATCAAATATGATAATAAATAATGTTAATTGCTTTTTGTTTTAAAATTTAGTTTTCAATTTTAGAAATAATATTTTTGTAATTTTTAATGTTTTTTTTAGAAGAAAAATTATTATTTAATCGAAAAATTTAAATATTCATATCTCTAGTAATATATTGGGGTTGTAGAGTTCGAGAAGGCGCTATAATTTTTAAGCATCCCATCCATCCCTTCTCTCCTCACCCACCTTTATAAAGGGCTCTACAACTCCAAGTTTTTTAAGGTAGGTAGCATAAATCATTTTATAAAATTTTATATTTTTTTATAAATTTTATATATACTTATTTCAATAATATGACCTTAAAACGAAAACTATATAAACTTGAATTAACAATTGTTAATTAGGACGTGAAATATAAAAGTAGGGGGATAGTTTTTTGCATTTTTCAGGTAGTGTAATGCACCTCCTCATCCCAATCCCCCTATATTTTACGTCTTTTTAATTTTTAAACTCGTATTTAAAAAATCCTTTTTTTAAAACACAATAGTTATTCATTTATATAATTCATATTAATGGCTTTATCTTAATAGTTAAAATTTTTTTGTATAAAAAAGTACAATGTATTATGGGTTTGCTCTTAAAGTCAGTTTTGCTCTTAAAATACGAGTTTTGCTCCTAAAGTCCAATTTATAAGATATAACAAAGTATTTTTTGCAGTATTGGAAACATATCAAAAAATCTCAACCAATAGGAATTAATGGTTGCTCTGGTTCTTGGTTTGATGTTAATACTAAAATCACTCCAAGGACCCCATAAATCGTTTATATCTTTTACCTTACATCGAACAATAAATCCATCTTCTTTTTTCCAAGAGTGTGATAATTTAACCTCATCACTAGAATTATAAGGACCAATCCAACCACTATTACTCCTATCACCCCAGTCAACAAAATATAATAAATCACTAACGAGAGGTGAAGTTGCACTGAATGTAAATTCATATTCTGTATCAGGTTTACCTTCATCAGGACCATTAATACTTGGGGCTGAAGGAGCATCTGGATCTAATTCATTAAAAGCATGAAGATAACCAACTGATATATATCCCCATCCATTAAATTCTTGATTAGAAGAACCAACATAAACAGTACCATCCTCACCAATAATAGGAGCAAAACGACAATCTCTGATATATTTTCTCCAACGCTCAGAACCATCAGGATTCACAGCAACCAGATAACCAGGACCATCAGTTCCACAATAAATAATACCATCAGCTGAAACACACGGATTACCACCTCTGATAACACCAGGAGGAGTATACTGCCATTTAATTGAACCATCATCAGGATTAATAGCAGATAAATAATCCTCACCTACATAAATAGTACCATCGTTTCCTATCACAGGAGTTGTACTAGCTAAAACTCCTGTTTTCCATTTCAATGTCCCATTCGGATAACAAGCATAAAGATGTCCATCCCATGAACCAAAAATTATCGTCCCATCATCAGCGATACAAGGGCCTCTTGCCACCCAATCACCAGTATCAAACTTCCATTTTAATGTACCATTATTAGGATATAATGCGTAGAGTTTGCCGTCATGACAACCACAATAAATGGTGCCATCAAATCCAATTGCTGGATCTGAACGAAGAACATCATTTGTTTTATATCTCCATTTCAGTGTACCATTAGGATATAAAGCATAAATATATCCATACCAGGGATAACCTCCTGCAGAACCAAAATAAATTGTACTATCGTTTCCAATAACAGGTGAGCCATATATCCACTCACCTGTAAAATATGTCCATTTAACTGTTCCATTTGGGTAAAAAGCAAATAAACGGTCACCATTAGCAGTGTTGTGAGCAGTTCCAACATAAATAATACCGTTTTCATCAATAGCTGGACCAGTGGATTCAACATTTCCACCAATATTATACTTCCATTTTAAAGTACTGTTTGGATATAAAGCAAAAAAATTATCCTTTCCATGATTCCAACTGCCAAAATAGATTACTCCATCATTGTCAATAGCACCTGAACCTTCAACAAATCCTTTCCAAGTTTTAAACCACCATTTTTCATAACCAGGATTACTCGCTGTATTATATGGACTTCTCCCGGTATGCCTTGTATCATGACAATACATAGGCCAAGCACTATCCATAGGACCACCCGGTGGTTCTGTAAGTTGCTTAAATGATTCTACCTCTTTTGATTCTATGTTCATATAACTTGGTTCAACCTCTACTTCATCTCT
>CAYFVP010000068.1:0-2188 GCA_964346655.1 uncultured Thermoplasmatales archaeon | reverse complement strand
CCTTCTCCTGTTTTATAACGCCATTTTTCAGAACCATCGGGATTAATCGCATATAAACACCAATCTTGTGAACCGATATATATTGTTCCGTTTTTATCAATAGCTGGAGATGAAAATACCATACCCCCAATATTTGTCTTCCATTTTATTACACCAAAATCCCCATACTTGCCATAGGGGCTTCTGCCAGTATGACGAATGTCATGTTGGAACATCGGCCATGCACTATCCATCAAACCACTATTACTTGTTGTTGATTCCATTTCAATAGGTGTTTTTACATAATAACCAACACTCATTGGAGCCACGGCTGACAAGATGAATAAAGATATGATTCCAAATGTGAGAAGTCTTTTACTCAAACTGTTACCTCCTCCAATAATTTAAATGTGATGTGAGTATTAAAATGTTTATATGCCTAAAATTAAAATCATTTTTTTCTATCAACTTTGGCAATTACTGATTAAAGGAAAAAATAAATTAAATGAACCTTAAAGGTATTATTTGGGCTTTACACCTTTAATCGATTCTGCACCCAAAATCCCAATTTTAAAAAATATAATTTAGTATTTTTTGTAGTATTGGAAACATATCAATAAATCTCAACCAGTATGCTCTGGTCCTTGGAATAGTTATTTCCAATGTTGCCCACTCGCTATCAGCACCATAATCATCCTGAGCCTTGGCTTTTACAGTGAAAGTACCTTCATCATACCATATATATGACTGATTAACTAATGTACCAGTGGGAACAAAATTCGACCAACCACTATTATCACCGTCGCCCCAGTCAAAGAAATAAGAAACATTATCACCATCAGGGTCACCAGCGAGAGCTGAAAAGGTGTATTTTCTTCTGATTTTACCATCAGAAGGTCCATCTATACTAGGTTTTTCAGGAGGGCTATTTCCTTCAACAGGTTCGATAGCATAAAGTTTTGCAATAAAACCAGGAAAATGTGAACCAAAATAAATGGTTCCATTCTCATCAATAGCAGCAGAAGAAAAAATCTCACCAGGGTGTGTAAAAATTTTCCATCTTGCAGTACCATCAGGATTCAACGCATAAAAAGTTCCACCCCAAGACCCAACATAAATTATACCGTTTTTATCAATAGCTGGAGAAGCAGAAACTTCTTCATCAGTTGGATACCGCCAGTTTTCATCTCCGCCAGGAGAAAGGCTGTATATATATCTGGCATGACAGCCAAAATAAATCGTTCCATCATCACCAAAAACAGGAGAAGAAGTAAGAGCATCTCTACCAGCAAAAAACCTCCATTTTCTTGTTCCATCAGGATTTAAGGCATACATATAACCATCATTTGAACCGAAATAAATAATGCCATCATCGTCAATGGTTGGAGCAGAGCCTATTTTTCCACCTGTCTTGTATTTCCATTTAAGGGTACCATTATTAGTATAAATGGCATACATATAACCATCATTAGTACCAATATAAACAATTCCATTGTTATCAAGAGCAGGAGAACAATAAACCCAACCGCCTGTTTTAAAATCCCATTTCTTTGTACCATTAGGATAAACCGCACAAATATTACTACCAATCACAGATGCGACATAAATAATTCCTTCATCATCTATCACTGGTGACGATTCCACCCAGCCATGTCCAATTACTAGACCCCATTTTTTAGTTCCATTAGGATAAAAAGCATAAAGATGTCCATCTTCTGAGCCTACATAAATTGTGCCATCTTCAGCAATAGCAGGAGATGATGAAACACCTAGTCCTGTTTTATAACGCCATTTTTCAGTACCATCTGAATTAATCGCATAAAAATGCCAATCATTTGAACCGATATATATTGTTCCGTTTTTGTCAATAGCTGGAGATGAAAATACCATAGAGCCAATATTTGTCTTCCATTTTATTACACCAAAATCCCCATACTTGCCATAGGGGCTTCTGCCAGTATGACAAATATCATGCTGGAACATCGGCCATGCACTATCCATCAACCCCCCATCATTAGATAAAGCGGTAGATTGTAATACATTTGTATTTGACAAACTAACATTATACCCAAATGTAACTGGCACCAACGTTGAAAACAAGAATAAAAATAATATCCAAATTACATAGACGTTTTTATTCAGAACAATACCTCCTATGACTAACTATAAATAAAATAATCAACAAATAGTATTTAAAACTTTTATAATT
>CAYFVP010000067.1:0-3180 GCA_964346655.1 uncultured Thermoplasmatales archaeon | reverse complement strand
AAATCATGATCAATAGTAATTTTCTTACGATACTGCCAACCCTCATCAAAAGGATCAAAAACCATAAAAGGCTGAGTCTTAAAACTAAAAACCTCACGAGTCCAATAAGTCCCATCAGTAACATTCACAAACCAAGAATATTCCGTTGTTCCATCTAGACCACTGACATCCACAGAATAAACACCATTACCAACATCACTACCACCACCTGAACCAATATCCGGACTAGTTTCAACAGTATAATCCATTAAATCACCCTGAAAATCTTTCAACCTAAAACTAAGCTGAGAAATATCAACAGGAACCCAAGAATCACCATCCTTGGGTAAAGGATCAGAAACAACAGGAGCAATCATCTCAGTAGTAAAAGAAAATGTTTTCTCAACAGTATGAGTCTCATCTTTTACAACAACATGCCAAGAATACTCAGTATTACCCTCAAGACCACTAACCGGGACTTTATAAACACCATCCCTCTTATTAACACCGCTACCAGAACCAATATCAGGACTTGTGGAAACAACATAATCCATACGATTCCTTTCAAAATCGCTAATCCTAAAACTCAACTCATTAAGGGAAATTGGTATATTCATTGCTCCATTTGAAGGATTTTCATCAGAAATAACAGGAGCCTGATTTGGTGGACCAACATAATCAATATTCTCAGCATTAATAATCAAGAACGCAGCATAACCTATAAGAGCATAAACCAACCAACCAAGATAAAAAGAAAGACCAACACCTGCAAAACCCAATGCTAAAGCTTGTTGAGTACCATGTGCAATAAAACCTTGAGCTTGAATCAACGAACCAACATAAGTATAGGCATCTGACGCTGCCCATGCAGCAACACCACGAGGCCTAGGAAGCATAAAAAGTGGTAATTGTATTCCAATACCTGAACTAGCTATATTACTTAACAGAACATATTTAGTAATAAAATCCTGCTGTTCAAATAATTTAGACTTCATATTAATATCATTAACATTAACATACCTATTCAGGAAATTTAACACAGGACTTCTTAAAAAAGTTGTTTTAGACGATAATTTAAGCATTTTTTGTAAAAATTTAATCCACGGTGGATTTAATAATGAAAGCACATACTCCTTAGACAAATCCTGAGGAATCAAACCATACAAATCCAACATATCAATAAACTCTATTTGTAAATACTTCGTCTCATCACTTAATGGATCAGATTTAAACCTATGTTTCAACTCATCAAACATATTAGATATATCTTCAGCAATATTCTTTGGTAATGTGACTTCCTGTTGCTTTACTCCAGTTCTATCAAAAGTAAAAAATGTTAGTGTTGAAACATCTGGATTTTCAACCATTAAAGAAGAATTTAAAATATTATTATTATACGAACCACTTTCATCCAAAATCCTATCACATAATTCAAACCCATCAATATTTGGGATAATTCCTGCTGAAATAAACAATACTAAAATCCCAAATGCCATGCCTTTTTTTAAAAAATTTTTATAAATAATATTCATATTGTACCTCCCTTCGAATAATATTGTAATTTATAATGATATAACTACTATATTAATTATTGGGTATTAATATTAACAAAGTAAAAATTAATCTATTATATTAATAACATATTGTTCTTTTTATAAAGAGATTAAACTGAGATAGATTATATATTAGGTCGCAAAAATTATTAATAATATATAGATTAATCTCTGAATCTATATTTAATTAAAAAATTTAAATCCCAAAATTCTGAAAAAGTTTAAAAAAAATGATAATGCAAAAATAGCTTTTAAATAAAGAAGATTTCGTAAAAAATATAAAATTAAAAATTATTGTTTTTTTAGTTGTTTACAGTTGAATCGATTTAAGACTTGGAAATATCCAGAATTTAATAAAGAAGGCTATACAAAATACGGTTGGCGATGTCAGCACCATGACAATTTAAGGTTGGGTAAGGGCTGTGATATTGGTAGTTATACATATATGAATGCAAAATATGGCATTGAAATAGGAAAAGATGTTCAAATAGGCAGTCGTTGTTCAATTTATTCAATTTCAACAATTGACAATAAAACTGGTAAGGTAATAATTGAAGAAGGTGCTCGAATAGGTACCCATAGTACAATTATGCTTGGAGTAAAAATTTGAAAAAATGCATTAATAGGGGCCTATAGCCTTGTAAATAAAAATGTCTCGAATAATTCTGTTGTAGCTGGAACACCTGCAAAATCTCTAAAAATAAAATAAAGAATTATTTTTTGATTTCATATTTTAGTTTCAATTTATTAATTGTATTTATTATAATCTACGAGCCTAATTTTATCATCATCTGAAGATCTGCGACCTTCAAATCCAATTTTCCTAAATGTTTAATGGGTTACTAAGAGAATTGTACATCATCTAATTAAAAAAAATTTGTAAATATACCCTTATTCCTGTGTATTACCACCTGAAAAAAATATATATCTCTAATAGCTATATAATGATTTTTCATTCCCTAATACATTATCATTAGATAATTTTATTGCAAATCAATTAATATTAATTCAAGTGGCCATCATATGAAAATGACAATAACAATGAAAAAATAGAATCTTCCACTAACTGTAATAATTAAGGAGCTGTTTCTTCAGAACCGGCACTGAAAAATTCTGTTGGATTATTCTGATTATTATATTCTGTTAAAATCCAATCTGAGCTTCGTCCAACATTTAAAACTCTAATTTCATCAATAATACCATCCATTGCATACGAATCACCACCTTCACCTATCCTAATACCTTCATTTGAAGAGGAAGGACCCCCGCCTTTATTAATTGAATTTCCTAATATCCCATTTACATATATAGAATGAGTATCCCCAACTCTTGTATAAGTTAAATAATACCAATTATTATTTGAAAATGTCCAACCATATGTAAGACAACCCTCATAATCACTATAAGAATAAGCAAGACGCTTTGGACTCCCCTTATAGTAATATAATTGCCAAGATTTTAAATGTCTTATAAACATAATAAATGTCTCTGATTCCATTTTTACCCACATACTAAAAGAAAATGGAGCTGATCCAAAATTCCAATCTGGGCTATAAGGAATATCCAAATAATCTTTATTATTAGCCTCAAAATCATCAGCACCACCAATTTTGCCAACAGCATCCTGATTTGACACTTGGACAAAAGA
>CAYFVP010000066.1:0-17295 GCA_964346655.1 uncultured Thermoplasmatales archaeon | reverse complement strand
ACAAATGGTAATATTTTATATGTAGGTGGAACAGGAGAAGGCAATTATACAAAGATACAAGATGCCATAGATGATGCAGTTGATGGTGATACTGTTTATGTTTATGATGATAGTTCACCGTATTATGAAAATCTAACCATCAATAAGGGAATAACTCTACTCGGTGAAGATAAAGAAACAACAATAATTGATGGATTAAAGTTGACTTATAATATTATTTCAATATCAGCAGATTGGGTTACAATCTCAGGTTTTACTATACAAAATTGTAATGGGGATTATCTAAATGGAGCTATTAGAATAAATGGAGATTACATTACTATCAGTGGAAATATAATAAAAGATAATAACAACATCAGCTCCAATGGAATACGTTTTGTCGAAAGACTAGCTAAACATAAATATAATACTATATCTAACAATATTTTTATTAATAACTTTGTTGGAATTTTGATTGAGGATATAATCCATACAACCATTAAGAATAATAAATTTACAAATCATGTGAATGGAATACTTCCAGAATATATTTGTTATAATACCACTATAATGGGAAATCTAATAGATGAATGTAAAATCTCTGGAATTGAAATAAATGGTAACAATAATATTATTTCAGGAAATACTATATCAAATGTAACACGAGCATCTCATGCCAGAGCTGTTGATGTAACGGGTAAAAATAATCAAATAATCAATAATAACTTCTTTAATAATAGGCGAAATGCCATATGCCTGACTTTACCTTGGAAAAATTTATGGAATGGTAATTATTGGGATGACTGGATAGGATTTAAGTATCTCCAATTAGATTTTCTACCCTACTTTGAAAGGTTTTTGTTTTGGTTTATAATTGATTGGCATCCAGCACAAGAACCACATGATATAGAAGGATTTGTATGAAAAAGAGTCTATCATTGGGAATCATATCTTTATTCATCTTGTCAGCAGTGGCTCCATTAACTTTTGGAATTAATATAAAAACACCCATTGGAACAGAGATAATAACAACCAATGTTGGTCCTATGGATTCTGCTTGGCCGATGTATTGTCATGATGCAAGGCATACAGGGAGGAGCCCATATAATACTGCAGATAATCCTGGTTTTAATAAATGGTGGTTTAAATGTAAATATTATATTGAAGGCTCTGCTGCTATTGATGAGAATGGAACCATTTATTTTGGTGGTGCAGAAGATGATGGAAAAGGAACCGCTATCTATTTTTATGCTATGTTTCCAAATGGCACTCTGAAATGGAAATGTAAAATTGATTGGTTTATTGAAGCTGGTCCTGTAATAGCAGAAGATGGTACTATATATGCTGGTGATAGTTCCTATGGATATGGGAAATTGTATTCTATCAGTTTGAATGGAACAATAAATTGGAAACTTCATACTTATGGAGAGATGTATTCTTCTCCAGTTATTGGAGCTGATGGTACTATCTTTGTAGGAGATAGTAATAATTATATCAATGCCATAAATCCCAATGGAACACTCAAATGGAGATATAAAACAGGTTTTAAAGTCTATTCATCACCAGCGATAAGTGATGATGGAACTGTATATTGTGGTAGTCATGATAATTATCTTTATGCTCTTTATCCAAATAATGGTACATTGAAGTGGAAGTATAAGACAGGACATTGGATACGGGTAAGCCCATGTATAGCTGATGACGGAACTATTTATGTTGTTTCACTTGACGATTATCTTCATGCAGTGTATCCTAATGGTACACAGAAATGGGTGACATATGTTGGTGCAGGTACATCTCCCACGATTGGTCAGGACGGAACAATATATGCTGGGTATGATACTCTATATGCTGTAAATCCTGATGGTTCAGTTAAATGGACATTTGATGTTGGTGGTACTATACGTGGTGGCACTCCATGTAATTCAGTTGATGGAACAATATATGTTGGAACCAGCGATGGTGGGAAATTAATTGCTATTAATCCTGATGGAACTGAAAAGTGGCGTAAACATATTGGAACATGTGAATTTGCTCCTGTTATCAGTGAAGATGGAACTGTATATGTCGGGACTTCCATTGAAGAATTTACTGGACATGGATATATAGCAGTTGGTTATCTTTATGCTTTTAATGGAAAGGACATAAATGCTCCATCAATACCATTAATAATTGGACCAACAAAAGTAAATTCTAAGAGAGAAATTGACTATATTTTTAAATCAACATCTCCACTTGGTAATGATGTTTTTTATTATGTTGATTGGGGGGATGGTGACTGGAATAAGGATTGGTGGCTTGGACCATATGGCTCAGGTGAAAACGCTGTTATCAGTCATACCTGGTCAGAACCTGGAACTTATACTATTAGAAGTAGATGTAAGGATTCTGAGAATCTTTGGAGTGATTGGAAGGAGAAAGAGGTGACTGTTCCTAGAAATAGGGTAAAAATTGATTCTGGTTGGTTGAGATTTTTTGATATTTTTCCAATACTGCAGAGGTTGTTGGGTTTTATAAAATAAGGTTTTAAATTAGAAGTTATTCCAAAAATGCAAGAACTAGCTCTTCTTTTTTGTTGTTAAGATTATTTCAATTGAGGATACATTTGAAGTTCCGCCTTCTTCTCTGGGTAATTCTTCAGTTCCAATTTTAATGTCTTTTATTTTTGCATCTGTAACAAATCTATTTCTGACTATTTCTGCTGTATCTACTGCTCTTCCTATTGCTCTGCCTCGTGCTTTTATAATTACTTCATTTGTCCCTTGATTAAACATTGTAACTACTGCAAGAACATAGCTCATTGATGGTTTATTTCCAACAAATATTGTGTTATCATCTTTTGTTTTTTCTTTTGGCAAATATCTCTCCCCAGATTTCAAAAGAGATTTTGGTATTAAATAATTTTCTGATTAATATCACTTGGAAGCCTTTGAAATCTTGTTTTACAATCACTGAGCCTGTTGATATCATTTTATTTATTATTTTATATTAGGAGCAGTAAAATCATTTTGTAGTCTATCTATATAGGAAGTAGGGGGAGCAGGTTAAAAAGAAGTGCTCCCCGCATGGTGGAGCAGGAAAATGTCAAAACCTGCCCCTTTAGTTGGACAGGGAAGACCAAAAACCCTGTCCATGGATGTGATATTTTGTGGCAAGATTGGTCACTGTTGTGTAGAGGTAAAATATGAAACCCTCTACATCTCCGAATGAATCTAATATAATTTTACTGGACACAAACATGCTTGAATAAACATAAATCTATCAATTGCTTTTGGGTCAGCCTCAATTATGATTTCGTTTGATTTTCCCACAATAATTCCCCCAATCTTTTTTCTATGTCTTTTATGAACATTGCTTTCTTTTGTCTCCATTTGAAGCCAACAGTTCTATCATATTGCTCTTCTATAATTTTATCAAATGCTTTTTTAATGTCTTCTTTAGATATTTCTATTTTCATAATATCATATCCTGTTGTAGCCGTAAAGTGCCCAGCCCCTCCTGCATTTTATGATTCGGTGTGAGGCGTATTTTTCAGCCAGCCTTTTCAATAGGGATTTGGATTTTGATTGTTTGATTAGAGTATAAGTTGTTTGACGGTCACCATGGTAGCCTTTGAATTGTCTGTATTTCTTCATGATATTTCCTCCTAAAATGAGTGCCACTTTTTTGACAACTACCTCCTAAAAAATATAATTTTTTCTCCTAAAAAAATTAATCTCTATCATTTTTATAGTATGTTTTTAGAGTGCATCAAAATCCAACAATATAGTAAAATGGAATATTCTTAAGTCTCAAAAAATATTTTTATAGAATATTATAGTTTAAATATACTCTACCACAGCTTTATAAGTGATAATTAATTACTTTATTATAGGTTTTATTATGGGTAAAGAAAACGATATTGATCAAATTGATAAACTACCTGGTGTTGGCCCTGCAACAGCAGATAAACTTCGAGAATCAGGTTATATTGATATTATGAGTATTGCAGTATCTTCACCTTCTGAGCTTGCTGATGCTGCAGAAATAGGTGAGTCTACTGCAGCTAAAATAATAATTCATGCCAGAAATCAAGCAGAAATAGGGGGATTTGAAACTGGTAGTGCATTACTTGAAAGAAGGGCAAAGGTCGGTCACCTTTCATGTGGTTCTAAAACTTTTGATGAGCTTTTAGGTGGTGGTTTTGAAACACAATCCATTATTGAGCTATTTGGTGAGTATGGGTCAGGCAAAACACAGGTTGCTCATCAGTTATGTATTAATGTTCAACTTCCAAAAGAACAAGGAGGTCTAGATGGTCATGCTTTTTATATTGATACTGAAAACACATTTAGACCAGAGCGAATAGTTCAGATGTCCGAAGCTTATGATTTGAATCCAGATGATGTACTAAAAAAAATACATGTTGCGAGAGCCTATAATTCAAGTCATCAAATGCTTCTAGTGGATAAAGTAAAGGAGTCTTCAAAGGAAATTCCTGCAAAACTCCTCGTCGTAGATTCACTTACAGCACATTTTAGGGCAGAGTATGTTGGCAGAGGAGCGCTAGCTGATAGACAACAAAAATTAAATAGACATATGCATGACCTTATGAGATGGAGTGATTTATATAATGGTGTGGTATGTGTAACAAATCAGGTTTCTGCAAAACCTGATGCTTTTTTTGGTGATCCAACAAGACCAATTGGAGGCCATATAGTTGGCCATACTGCAACATTCAGGATTTATTTAAGAAAAAGCAAGGGTCCAAAACGCATTGCACGACTTATTGATTCACCTCATTTACCTGAAGGGGAAGCAGTATTTTCGATAATAAAAGAAGGAATTAGGGACTAAATAAGAGAAGAATAAAGAAAAACTTAAATGTATTAAAAAATATTCCTTTATGGAGGTGTGTAAGATGGCATATGTCCATGATGGGTGGACTTTGTATACACGCGATGTAAAACTTAAAGGTGGTAGGACCCAAACAATTTATTTCTTTAGTAAAAGGAAACCAAAGAGCGGAACCCCTTGTGACTTACCAAGTGGTTACACCGTAGGTGTTAATAAAAGAACAGGTTTACCATATCTAAAAAAGAAATAGATATTATATTGGGGAGCTGACCTATCTGTCAGCTCAACCTCCTTTTTGTAAATCTTATTCTATAGATTTTAAATATTGAATTCTCTTTTAGGTGTCGAATAATATATGGTTACTAAAATAGGTTTTATTGTAAATCCCATCGCAGGAATGGGCGGAAAAGTTGGTTTAAAAGGAACCAATGGAGTTCTTTCTCAAGCAATCAAGTTAGGAGCAGAACCTATTGCACCAACAAAAGCTGTGGAAACAATAAAAGAATTTTTATCATATTATTCTAAAAAAGACGTAATAGAATGGTATACATGTTCTGAAAAGATGGGTGGAGATGAATTAAAAAAAGCAGGAGTATCAGATTTTCAAATAATTTATTCTTCAAAGGATAAAAAAACTACATCAAAAGATACAAAAAATGCCTGTAAAAAATTTATTGAAAAAAAGGTTGATATAATCTTATTTTGTGGAGGAGATGGTACTGCTAGAGATATATTTGAGGTTATTTCAGATAAGATTCCAATCCTTGGAATTCCCTCTGGAGTAAAGATGCATTCAGGTGTTTTTGGAATCAATACAGGTGCATCTGCAAAAATGCTTTATGAATTTATCGATAAAAATCTTACAATCGGCGATGCAGAAATCATGGATCTTGATGAAGAGCGTTATCGAAAAGGAGAGTGGAACATTAAATTATTTGGAATTGCCAAAGGAATTGTTGAACCTACCTATATCCAGGTTGGTAAAACCACATTTGAGTCTGTTTCAGATGATGCTGTAAAAGATGAACTAGCCGATCATATTTTAGATGAAATTGAGCAAAATAAGGACTTTTTGTTTCTTTTTGGATCTGGAGGAACAATAGACTATATTGCAAAAAAATTGAATATAAAAAATACCCTTCTAGGAATTGATGCTGTTTATAATAAAAAAGCACTGGGAAATGATTTAAATGAAAAACAAATATTAGAACTCCTAGAAAAATACCCAAAAGCTAAAGTCATTCTTAGCCCTATTGGAGCTCAGGGCTTTATTTTAGGTAGAGGTAACCTTCAGCTTAGTCCAAAAGTTATAAGAAAGATTGGAATAGACAATATCATTGTTATATCAACTCCTTCAAAACTTGCATCCACTCCTGTAATAAGAGTAGATACTGGTGATAAAAAACTTGATTTTTTATTTGCTAAAAATGAATTTATGATGGTTGTTATAGGTTATCGTTTGAGTAGAGTTGTTAATATAAATATTTAAAATAAGTTAAACGTAAAAAAATAATTTAATAATTTAAATTGTAAGAAAGACTTATAATATTTATTTGAGAATTATGTCTATTTTATTAATTTGCTTTTTTATAAGTATATTTTATATTTAATTTCGTAATACGAGGAATTTAATATTAAAATTTTAATTCAAATACTTTTTTTTTAAAATTTTTAAAAAAATCGAAAAATTTAAATTTTAATGTTATTTTAAATATTGGGGGTTGTAGAGTAAGGTTTGGTAAATATCCCTAATAGATGGTCCGTCCAATATATGTAAAATGGTCCCTCAGCCCAATCTAGATCTCCTCAACGATATTATACATCTGCACACCCCCATTTTTTAAAAATAATGCTTTCTGATAACATTTAAATTCTCAGATATGATATAAATTATAATATTAATAGGGGAGATATAAAAATGAAATACGAATATTTAAGAAAATGCATAATTTTTGGTATTATATTTTTATTTATTGGAGCATGTGTATTACCAAACATTAGTAGTAAACAAATAATGAAAAATAGAATTCTACCATTTTCTATCTCTGATCCACCTGTTTATCAACCAACACCTGATTGGATTTCTAGTAGTCCACATTATAGTACAGGTGCTGCTCTAGCTGATTTCAATAAAGATGGATGGCTGGATTTAATAGTTGCTGATGGTAATGATATGGCTGTTGGTCGGGTAAATATTTATTATAATAATGGGGATGGAACTTTATCAACAACTGCAGATTGGCAATCTGATGATACTGGTTATAATGGCCACCTTGATGTGGCAGATGTAAACGGAGATGGATGGCCTGATGTTGCAGTTTCATATCTTGGTAAGGTTAGTATAGTTGGACCAATTGCTCGTGTCTATTTAAATAATGAGGGAGTTCTATCTTATCTACCTGATTGGACATCTGATATTATTGGAAATGCCTTCAGCGTCGATTTTGGTGATATGAATAATGATGGTCGTCCAGATTTAGCTGTTGCAACTGGATGGTGCTATAATCCTCCAATTTTATATCATAACTATGTTTATCTCAATATTGACGGAACACTTGAATCCTCCCCTAGCTGGGTATCTGATGATTCTAATAATTATATGGGAGTAATATGGATTGATGCTGATGATGACAACTGGATGGATTTGGCTTTTATTAGTGATGAACAGGAAACGCAAATATATCGTAATCTTGGTGGCATACTTGAAACAACTGCAAGCTGGCAGACATCAGATAGTTCTACTCAATTTGGAATTATGCTAACCGCTGGAGATGTTACCCATGATGGAATCCCTGACCTTTTTACTACAGATAACACCCAACTTGGTGGAAGTGGTTTATTCAAACAATATACAGGTGTTGAAGAAGGATTCTTTGAAACTACATTCTCGTGGAGTTATTATGAAGGTTATGGTTCTGCTGTTGCACTTGCAGATGTAAATGGGGATAAAAAGCTTGATCTGGCAACAGGTGCATGGTGGGATTATACCCGCATTTTCCTCAATGATGGAACCGGCATTCCAACAAATCCTACTTGGAATTCAGGTGGGACAAGTGTTGTAGAAAAAATTCTTTTTGGTAATATTGGCCCAACTCTTTGTAGTCGTACTAAAACTGAACATTTTTATCCTGATAGTGACCAAAAACTCTTCTATCTTACCCGTCAACAAATTCAATATATTGAAAGTGTATATTGTGACAATGAACTTTTAGATCCTTCTGAATATACATATAGTCGTGAGCATGGATGGTTTACAATTAATACAGTCCCTTTAGATTCTATTAAAGTAGTTTATAGTTACTCACCATCTCTTGATATGGTTGTTTCTAATTGGGACCCAGGTATTGGCAACTATCTTTATTATAATCAATTAAAATATGCAGATTTAGATTGTGTTGGAAACCTTGTCTGGATTGAAATAGAACCGGGTGAAAATGTTCAAGCTAGTTTTAATGTTACAAATATTGGTGATACGGATTCAAAGCTAGATTGGGAGATAGTATCATTCCCAGATTGGGGTGAATGGACATTTAATCCTGAATATGGTGAAGATCTAACTCCTGAAGATGGACCAGTTGTTGTAAGCGTTGAGTTAACAGCACCTTTAAAAGTTAATACTGAATTTTTAGGAGAGATAAAAATAGTTAATAATAATGATTTAAATGATTACTATATAATTCAAGTTTCCCTAATAACAATAGGTCCAGATGTAGAATGTGATGGAAATCTTTTTTGGAATGATGTAAAACCAGGATCAAAGGTACAAAGTAGTTTTTCAGTAAAAAATATTGGGCATGCAGGTTCCTTTCTAGATTGGCGAATTAACTCTACTCCAGAATGGGGGATTTGGACATTTTCACCGGAAAGTGGAGATGACCTTACTCCTGAAGCAGGACCTATAATAGTTAATGTTGAAGTTCTTGCTCCAAATGAAAAAAATGAAGAATTTACTGGAAAAGTTACAGTGATTAATACACTTGATCCTGATGATTTCTGTGAAATAGATATAATTCTTAATACACCTAAATACAAAACATTCAAAATAAATCTATTATTCCAACAACTACTTTCTTACTTTCCAAATCTAATAACAATTTTTAATAAATTTTATCAATTTTTAAGACTAGTAATCTAGTAAAAATTTATTTCTTTTTATATTTTTTAGATGCAAACCAACAACTTTTAATATTCTCATATGTTACACAGCAAAACACTAAAAGTTAAATGATTGTATGGGGGAAAAATTATCTATGAAGAGAAATTCAGTTACATTTTTAAAAGAAGAATATGAAGAACTTGTGAAAAAAGATTTTGACTGGAAACTCAGAATACTTGAATCTGGTTCAACACCACATTCAGTTGTTGATGGTAAAGAAGTAATTATGCTTTGTTCAAATAATTATTTAAACCTTAGCAATCACCCTCGACTTATTCAAAGTGCCATTGATGCAGCTAAAAAATTTGGTGCAGGGTCTGGTTCTGTTAGGGCAATTGCAGGAACTATGAAACTTCATATGGATGTTGAAAAAAGACTTGCGAAATTTAAAGGAACTGAATCTTCTTTAATTTATCAAACAGGTTTTGCTGCAAATGCAGGTCTTATACCTCAGCTTGTTGGAAAAGGAGATATTATTATCTCTGATGAACTCAATCATGGTAGTATTATTGATGGCGTTAGACTTACAAAAGCAGATCGCGCAGTGTATAAACATCGTGACATGGGAGAACTTGAAAAAGTTTTAAAAGACGCCGATAACAAATACAATAGAATACTAGTGATAACCGATGGTGTGTTTAGCATGGATGGTGATATTGCTCTAATGGACAAAATAGTGGAACTTTCAAATGAATATGGTGCAATGTCATATGTAGATGATGCCCATGGTGAGGGAGTAATTGGACCTGATGGTAGAGGTATTGGAGCACATTTTGGAATCGAAGGTAAAATCGATGTTGAAATGGGAACTTTTAGTAAGGCATATGGTGTTGTCGGAGGTTTAATTGCTGGAAGTCAAGATCTTGTTAATTTTGCCTATAATAAATCAAGAACATGGCTACTCTCTGGTTCTCATCCACCTGCTGTTGCAGGTGCTCAACTTGCAGCAATAAACGTTCTTGAAACTGAACCTGAACATGTGAAAAATTTATGGGATAATACCAAATATTTCAAAAAAGAACTTAATTCAATGGGTTTTGATACAGGTGAGAGCGAAACACCAATAACTCCTGTTATTGTTGGTGAATCTTCAATTGCAAAGGAGTTATCTAACAGACTCTATAATGATGGAGTATTTGCATTACCAATTGTTTTTCCGATGGTTGCAAAAGATAAAGCAAGAATTCGAACAATGATGAATGCAGGTCTTACAAAAAATGATCTCGATTTTACTTTAGAAAAATTTGAAACAATTGGAAAGAACCTTAAAATCATATAATTCATTTTAATATTTATGAACCAAAAGACAAAAATTTTACATGTTGGTTTACAGTATAACAATAGAAAATCTGCTGAAACCTTTTTTACTAAAATTCTTGGCCTTCAATTAAAAAAATCTTTCACTCTGTCAAAGGAACTTACAAAAAGTATCTTTGGATTTTTTGAAGATATTTTAATAGATGTTTATGAAAATAATGAATCTTGTTTTGAAGTTTTTATTACAGATAAAATTAAAAAATACCAATATGAACATATTTGTATTGAGATAGATAATATCAATGATTTTATTAAGAATTGTAAAAAATATGGAATTGATCCAATTATTGTAAAAAAGGAATTAAAAACATTACTATTTATTAAAGATTTTTCTGGAAATCTATATGAAATAAAGCAAAAGAAATGAGATTTTATCTTTTATTCCATTTCCCTTTTTTCTTTTGATTTAATACTTTATCAATAATTGTTTTTTCGTCAGCCTGAACCATATAGTCCTCTTTTTCAGTATATTTTTTTAATGCAGCATCAATTGCCTCAGTGTCGGCTTCAGCAATAACCCCCTCTTTTAATTCTTTTTTATCTTTGTATATATTTTTTACATATTGTTCTTCTTTTTTTACTTCTTCTTGCTTAGACCGATAATAAGAATCAGGTAATTCAATATTCTTATTAGTTCCATATGTTTTAATATTTTTAGAATTTCTAAACTTTTCTGGTTCATCCTTTTTTTTCTCTTCAGTTTTTAACATATTATTTGATCTAGTCAGGTCTTGATTAATCTTAAAATCCTCTGTTTGTATATCCTTATTAAAATCAAAAACTGGTGGTTTTTTTTCTGTTTTTCGATGTTCAGAATGTTGAATATTTAAGCTTGGTTCAATTCTACTTGGTGAGTCTGATACAACTGTTGATGGGTCCTGTTGAGTTGGTATAGTTGGGGGTGACGTTCTACCTTGATATGAATAGTTTGTTGTTGTGGATGTGAGTTCAAAGGCTTCCAAAATCAGATTTTTTTCTTCAATGGTTGGAAACCATATATACCCATCCTTTTCTTTATAAACATTAGGTGCATTATGAACAAAATGAGCTACAATTGATATTTTACCAGAGAATTTATCCTTAATAACCTCAAGTTTAATATTAATGTTATCGTCTTTGGTCATTTTACATCCATCTCTCCTGTTAAATAAAGGAATATATTAATAGAACTTATATTTAGCGGTTTATTTATATTTAATGGATATCTGGTTATTTACGCCACCTCATCCAATAACCTTTTAATAATAACATCATAGGTATCTCCTTTCTTTTGAAACAAATCATCTAACTTAGATTTTGTTTCTTTAGAAATCCATATTGTGGTCATTTTCCTTTTTTCGGTCATTTTTTCACCCATTCTATAATTTTTATAACTTCTCTAGACGTTATAATATTTTGGCATTTTGCAATGACTATGGTAAAGTCTTATATACCAAGTATCTGATTTAATTGTTGGGGAGGTAAAAATTATGAAAACGAAAATAATTGGAATTATTGTTGGTATTCTTTTGATAACATCATCTGGTCTAACTTTAGCAGTAACTATAAATATCAAACCATTAAATAACAATTCAAAATTTAATGATTTTTTTAATCCAAATCCAATAAATGTCTTTATAGACCTTGATATAAATGGAATCGCATATGGTCATGAACTACTTTGGAAGGCAAATACAACAGGTACAAATTATGAAGAATCTGCTGTTACCTATGTTGATGGCGTTGCATATATTGGTTCCTGTAGCACACACGGACAAGGACATGATAAGCTCTTTGCAGTAGATGTAACAAATGGAGAAATCTTATGGAGCTATCCAACAGGTCCTGGTTATGTTGGACCGGTAATCGATGGTGATGTAGTCTACATTGGAACGGATTTCCACACATCTGCTCCTGCAGATGTATATGCAATTAATAGGCATAATGGAGATTTAATTTGGAATAAAACTATCCCTGGAGGAATTGCTGAATCCATTCAGTTTGATGATAATAAAATCTATTTTTGTTCTTCAGAGGAATATTCTAAAATATATGCTTTAAATAAAATTGATGGGAGTATTAACTGGACATATTATGTGGATCTTTTTTATAGTGCTAATAAACCAATGCTTAAGGATAATGCTTTCTATGCTGCTTATTTTCATCCTGGGGGTAAATTATACAAATTAAATGCCACAGATGGTAGCATAATATGGACTACGGTTTTATCTAATGGTCCTTGGGATAATTCAATAACAGCTGATGGTGAAGGACGGATTTTTTTGGCAATATATGGTGATAGTACAATGAATGCGTATAGTGAAATTGATGGGTCATTATTATGGAGTTATCCTTTGCATGGACCATCTTTATCTTTTAATGCTTATCGTAATGGGAAAGTATTTGTTGCCGATACAGCTGGCTATGTTTATGCTTTTAATTCAACTACCGGTAATTTAGTATGGGAAAATAAAATTGGAGATACTATTGATATAAGTTCACCAACTTTAAGTGGTGGTTTAATTTTCATTGGTACCAGAGATTTTGATGAAAGTGCCTTATTTGCCTTGAATGAGACAAATGGTGATATTTTATGGAAACATACTATTGGTACTAATGTTACAGCTCCTCCCTCAATTGCAGATGGTATGATGTTCTGTGGTAGTGATGGTTGGTATATGTACGCTTATGATATTGGTGTTGGTAATGGAGATTGGACACTGCACCGATATGATAGTTGGAATACAGCCTACTCACCAAATGGTTTAACAACATGGCAATATGTCGAAGCTGATTGTTCAACCAATATGGATATCACAACATGTACAATAACAAATAATTACGACCATGATGTCAATGATATTATACTT
The DNA here is from genome assembly GCA_964346655.1 of uncultured Thermoplasmatales archaeon. Lineage (GTDB taxonomy): Archaea > Thermoplasmatota > E2 > DHVEG-1 > DHVEG-1 > CAYFVP01. The sequence continues at coordinate 4,158 of CAYFVP010000066.1, read as the reverse complement.
AATCTAGACTTCAGCGCATATTGGTACGACTCTCAAGGAAATTGGTTAAAATCAAATTCAGATAATTATACAATTGATAGTTTATCAAGTTTATACTCAATAACATATCTTATAAGCAAAAAACCTCTTGGACCATATGCACCTAGTATAAAAGGGGAAACAAATGGAAAAGTAGGGACATCATATAAATATAGTTTTACCTCAATTGACTATGAAGGTGATGACATCTCAGAATATATTATTAACTGGGATGATGGTTCTGAAGAAGAAACCATTTTAGGTCCATTCAAATCAGGATCACCAGCTACAACTAGACATATCTGGAATAAAAAAGGAACTTATTTTATTACTGCAAAAGCTAAAGATATCAATGGTTTCACCGGCCCAAATGGAACCTTTAAAATAAATATGCCAAGAACCAGAGCTTGGTTGAGATTTATTGATATGTTTCCAATACTACAGAGATTGTGGGATTTTATAAAATAAAAAAATAAATTCTCTCTTCTATTTTAAATTTCTGGGTTATATTTAAATTAATATATCTTATAACATATAGTAACTCTTAATTTAAGGAGGAGGAAAATCAAAATGAGGAAAATAGTAGGAATTTTAATTTGTACATTGTTCTTTACCATTGTTTTTTTTACCGATAATAAATTCAGATGATAATAATGTTATTAATCAAGTTATTATTAACTAAAAAGTATGAAAAGTATTATTAACTTTAATTGCATGTAGGATAATAATAAAATGTGGTAAAAATGGTTGATAAAATCAATGAATGGTTAGATAAATCATTATTAGACAACTCAGGGACCAGAAAGATTTATAGATGTCATATAAACAGATATATGAAAACAAATAATCAGGATGCCAATACATATTTTAACAAATCTCAGTCATATCAAGAACACATTAAGAAATACTGGGAATACCTGAAAGGAAAATCCCCAAACACAAGGAGAAATGGGATCAGTGCAATTAAACACTTTCTTGCAAGATTTGACAGAACAACTAAAAATCTTGACATATGGGATGACATAACAGCAAGGTTAAAAGGGACAACCTCCGTGCCAATAATCCCGAAGCACGTTCCAGAGATAGATGAAATCAAGATTATTCTGCAACATTGTGATATAAGATGTAAAACAGCAATAATGATGAGTATTACCAGTGGTATGAGAATCGGGGAAGTATGTAACATTGAGTTTAATGACATATATTTGGACCAAAAGCCAACTAAGATAAATATTAGGTCAGAAATCGCAAAGAATAAACGAAGAAGGATCACTTATATAAGCCCAGAGGCAACAGAACTTCTTAAAGAATGGTTAAGATATAGAGATGAATACACTAAAAATAGTAACATTAGAAGAAACTTTAAACAAAGACAGAATAAAATTGATTTGGAGAATGATAAACGTATTTTTCCTGTGCATGAGAACAATATTAGAAGACATTTCAATATTGCATGTGCAAAAGCAGGATTTACTAAGAAACATAGTGTTAAGGGGGATTTTGATTACAAAATAAAAAGAAATAGAAGAGAATTGACTTTTCATAATTTAAGATCTTTCTTCCGAACATATCTGGGGAATGTTGATCTTGCAGAACATTTGATGGGGCATGCAGGATATTTATCGACATATAGGCAATTCAATGATAAACAACTTGCTAACTTATATGAAAAATGCCTACCAAATATAACCGTTTTTGAAAGACCACCTGATTTAACAGATATTAACGAAAAACTTGCAGAAAAAGACCAAAAAATAAAGGAACTTGAAAACAAAATCAATGATATTAACCAAACTATGTTAAGATTACTTGCAGAAAACCAACTAAAAAATAAATAAATAATTATTTAAAATATTTTAAAGGGTTTATTGTTGGATCACCTAAATAATAAAAACCAAGATTGCAAAGATTAAAAAGATCAATATCTTTTTCTTTTTTCAAAATTTTTCTAATATCATCTGGTGATTTTAACTCCAAAAAATTTAGTTTAAAACGTACAATTTCTTCTAAATTAGATACTACATTATTAACATATTTATTCAATTGCTCTTTTTCTTTTTTTGATAAATATTTAAACATTTCACGACTTAAACCACATAATAACCAATTATTATCATTACAAAAATGTCTAGGTTTATTTCCAAAGCCAGAGTTCATCATTTCCTGATCGAAAACCGTATCAGTAATATAACTTTTAATATGCCATTTATCCATATCGTTTTTATAATCATTTTTTAATGTTTCAGCATAATATTCAGGTCCAATATGGTAAGTATAATATCTGGGTTTACCAGTTGTCCAAATCAATTCTTTTTTAATTAAAAGTCTTAGACATTTATCTAAATTAACAGAATCTTTAATACAACTTGGCTTAATTAAATCTTGATCTACATACAATTTTAAATCTTTAAAAAAATCCTCAAGTTTTTTATCTTTTTTAACTTTTGGTCCAAGAGCATACATAAAATGATAAGCTTTTAAACCAACTGATCTTATATTTTCTAAATCCTTAATTTTCAATCCATAAATCTGTAAAAGATTTAATATTGACCTGTAAGGTTCTCTTTTAAACAATTGCTTATTAGTATATTTAGGCATTTTAACTTCCCTCCTTATAATGTTCTTCTAACCATTCTTCAACCTCTTTACTGCAAGTTTCATTTAGGTTATCAATAATATTTATATCAATTACACTACTAATAGTATTTTCAAGTATTTTATTCAAAATATCAACTGGGAATTGGTCAAATTCATATTGAACTAAACCATATTTATTGAAAAAATCTTTAACATATTGTTTTGTAAGATGTGCCTTCTTTTGTTTAACTGACATTCTTTTAATTCTATCTTCATAACCAATATTTGAAATAAAACCATAATTATCAATTTGCGATTTAGTTAAAAACAATTTTTTTACTTCAACATCACCAAGTAATTCAAGTTTATCTTTACAAAGATTAAATGTATGTTCACCTTCACAATCAAAATCACTAATATAAAATATTTTTACTGGTAAATCAAATTCTTCTATTATATCAGGTATTCTTTCAATTGCATTATGAAATGGAATATCACCAACAAAACCTTCACCCATCACTAGACCAATATCATATTTATCTAAAAGTTTTTGTGTAACATCTGATAATTCTTTTTCTGTCCATACTTCAACATAATATTTTTGTAAACTTTTAGCAGTTCTAGTATAATTCAGACAAAGAGAATTAAAACGATCTTCAAAACTATCGCTATTTTCAATTCCAACATTATATACTTGTGTTCTTTTATCTCTAAACCACTCATAAGGTAAAAAATCGTGTTCTCTTAGATTTTGAAATAATTTACATACTTGTTTATATTGATTATCAGAAGTATCTTTAACTAATTGCCTTGAAACAAGTTCATATAAAACCCTTCTACTCCATATTCTACCATAATTTTTAACCCAATTAGTTATTATTTCAATTTTCTTTTTTACTTCCTTATTGGTTGTCAGATAATTCAAACTATAATCTTTAACCATTTTTTCATTCTCCTTTTGTTATACTTTTTAATATTCCAAAAAGTATATTGTATATATAAGGTTTGCTATATAAGATAATATGAATAGTGAAAAAGAATTGAAAATAGCAAAATGCGTTTTTTTTGACAAACACACAATTGTTAATTGTGAAAAATATGGAAGGGCACACGGTCTTAATTTTTCTTCTGTTGTCCGACTTGCAGTTAATGATTTTTTTATAAAATTGGGAGGTTGCTGATATGGATTTTTCAGAATATCAAGATATAAACGACTTTTATCAAAAAACAGGAATGACACCAATAGAAACATACAATTTTCTTCATAATGAATGTAAAAAAAGAGGGTTGATCTAAATGAAATTAGGGTTATAATAGGAAAAATCAAGGGTTAATCAAAAATTTTTATCGTTGAATTTTTCCCAATTTTAACACACACAAAAAAATAAAAAAGAGGTATAAAAAAAATGGTGAAAAAAGAAGATAAAAAAGAAAAAGACGCAAGTCAAGCTCAACAGAGTCAATCTGTTAGTGATTTTGAAAATAATAATGGTTGGACAGAACACAGCGACGGTGAAGTTGTAAAACTTGAACCAAGTGACTCTATAACAGGAATACTTATCG
>CAYFVP010000065.1:0-2020 GCA_964346655.1 uncultured Thermoplasmatales archaeon | reverse complement strand
TAAGCCTGTTTTTATATGTAGCTCATATGCTATATTACACTATTGTGCTTTAAAAAAAATTAGATATAATGAAATATTAGTTTGATCATTTCATAATGTAACAAAGTCAAATTAATTTAAATAAATAAGACAAAATGTTGCATATTATCGTGGAAGCAATTATTTTTCTAGGAGCTTTTAAATAAACAGGAATAGTATCAAAATCTTCAGAATCAACCTGGTTTTCTATTCTAATAATACCTTCAAATTCATTATCTATTTCATCTGATACATCTATATTTACCTGTATTGTCACTGGTCCATCTTCCGGAGCTAAATTTTCTCCAAATTCAGAGCTAAATTTCCAAATTCCCCAATCTGGATACTCGGTTATTATCCAGTTAAGTAGGGAATTACTTTCACCGATATTTTTAATCTGGAAATCACCAGTTACTTTTTTGTCAATTGGAATATTATTCCATCTGAGGGAACCATCACAATCCAAGTCGGCAACCTCTGGTTCTTTTGGAAGATAGTATTCAACCTTGAACACATCATTCAATAGAAAACTAGGAAAAGGATTGGTGTACTCCCATATAATTTCTTTATCTGGATTGATTTCAAAAAATATTCCATTAGCACCGTTGCATATAATCGTGTTTCCATTAGGAAGTCGTTGAGCCCCACCAACATAATGGGAATAAAAATTAGTATTATAAATCCAAATTTGTTCTTCTGGTCCATATGCAGACCCAGGTTCTAGATAATAATTACCGTAAATATCAACTGGAGGGACTATCTCATCAACTGATGATAGATCTTCACCAGGCCGACTCACGCCATTGTTAAAAATCAGGATATTACCTTCACCTGGACATCCTTCTTCTATCCAACGAGCATCGTGCTGTCCAAACAATTTTTTATCACTTGATAAACCAGTATCATACGTCATTGGATTTCCCCATCTGTATAGAATATCACCACCTTTTCCATGAATTCCCCCAGTGTGGTTTGACGCTTCCTCTTTTGTTGTACTATGATCAATTATCCATATTTCATTAAAATTATGAACGCTAAGAAGTATCTGGTCGAATTCTTCATTATAATCTATTGAGTTAATATGAAGCCAATCAGAACCGATTGGTCCATAATTAAGGTCGATTAATTCAGGATGTTCAGCTACGACACCATAATTATCTTTTGATGAGTCAAAGTCTTGAATTAAATGGTCCCAACTATGCCACTCCCAAACAATCTCACCAGTTGTAGGACCTGTTTGTTTAACCTCAATGATGTGACCAGGTTCTAATTTACCGTGCATAAGTTTAAGTGGATCTCTACCAGCTTGAATCGCTTCAGATTGGGTTTTAGTCTCCCAAGCAATCATTAAAATATTACCATTTGGTAGAATTTCAATATCGTGATGACTAAGATAATCACTGGTATAGTATTCAAAATTCCAGACTAGTGTATTATCCCATGTGATTTTCTGAATGCCTCCACCAGCACCTGCACCCATAAGAGCGAGTTTTGTAGTGCGTATTATAGAGCCATCATCCAATAAATAAGCAGCCATCCCTGGAAAATAATCACTTGACCAAGTGTGATCAACGGTTCCATTTTTATCTATTAAATAAGTTGTTTTTGAATATATTGGTGCAAAAAGAATTCCTTCATCAATAGATGGTTGTTCTTTGATGTTTAGTTTTGTTGTTTGTGTTGTTGCTACAGGAACTAAACATGTTCCTATCAGTAAGAGAATACAAATTCCACTTATTATTTTAAACATAGTTCATCATCCAATTTACTTGGAAGTTAAAGGTTGATTATACTATTTAAAGTTTTTACAATCTCACATATTTTAAAATATATATTATAATTTTAGAGTGAAAAGAAAAATTGTCGTAAATTAAATATATTAATAGTATTTGTTTAGCTAACCGAGAACTTTTTGAATAAACCGAAAAATCCATGCATAAGTTCAACTATACCAAGTCTTACATGGATGGGATGAAGAGTTTACCTGAAGAAATCAGACGAT
>CAYFVP010000064.1:0-12162 GCA_964346655.1 uncultured Thermoplasmatales archaeon | reverse complement strand
TGATGGATCAGGTGCACTAGAACCCGTCTGTGAGTTCACCAAAACCGAAAACGGTGGTGAATTATGGGAAGCAAACGCAATTTTCGGAGCACCTGACGAAGGTGACACCGCTATGATTTGCGCAGTAGATGAAAACCATGCATGGGTTCCGATACATTCAGGTGATCCTCAGGGTATATGGTATACCGATGACGGTGGCGACTCCTGGGTTCGTCAAGAATCCGCAGATTTTAGCGAGGGTGGCGCATTCCCAAATATTGTTCATTTCTGGGATGAAAATAATGGATGGTGTCAAGGCGATCCTGTTGGTGGATATTATGAAATGTATACCACAACAGACGGCGGTAATAACTGGGAAAGAGTCCCTCAAGAAAATATACCTGATCCTTTACCTGGAGAGTTTGGTACAGTTGGATACTATGATGTTGTCGGAGATACAGTCTGGTTTGGTACTCAAAATGCATATCCTCTACGTGTCTTTAGATCAAAAGATAAAGGATACACTTGGGAAGTATTCGATACTCCTTTTGATGCCGGTTCATATGTTGATATCCGTTTCAAAGACGAAAACAATGGCATGGCCATGGATAAGAATTTTGAATTTCCATTTATAGCAGAAACCTCAGATGGCGGAGAAACCTGGGAGTTTATTGATTACGAAGGTACTTGTTTTGGTGCTGATTTTGACTATGTTCCCAATACAGCTAATGTATATATTAGTACTGGTGTAAATGCACTTGATCCTGCAGCACGAGGAGCTAGCTGGAGCTATGATGGCGGTCATAACTGGGCAATAGATATAGAGGTAGAAGAAGTCCAATTATTTGGTACAAGTTGGGTAAATCCAGACCGTATGATAGGCTGGGCTGGTAACTTCAACATAGATGATGTTACTGGTGGTGTATATAAATATACAGGCCCTCTAAATAATCCACCTACCCCGCCAATCATAATAGGTGAAATTGATGGAATCCAAGGAACAGAATATGAATATAGTTTTACATCAACAGAACCAGATGGACATAAAATTTCACATTATACTGTTGACTGGGGGGATGGCAGTCCAGAAGAAGAAATCACTGGTCCCTTTAATTCAGGAGACTCTGGATTTGCAAAACATACCTTTGCAAAAGGAGAATATACAATTAAAGCAACTGCCACAGACGAACTAGGTGCTACAAGCTTACCAGGATCACTAGATGTAAAAATGCCAAGAGCCAGAGCAAAATTCCTAGAGTTTTTTGATCTTTTCCCGAATATATATAGAATCTTCCAATTGCTTTTCGGGTAAAATAACCACAAAAAACTCTCTTTTTTTTCTTTTTTTAGTTCATAGATTTTTATTTTAATTTTTTAAAAAGTTTTATTTAATTAAGTTCTTTTATTTTACTTTCTTGGTTGTCAATTAAAAATTTAGAATAGATGAATGCTATTTCATTTTAAAAAAATTGTTAGAACCTAAAAATATTTTTAAATGTTATAAAAAGACCATAAAGGCTTGTGCACATAACTTGATGTTGATTTAATCTCAACCAAAACGCTTATATGTTGATAATTATTAAATAATTTTAAAAAAAATAATTGGTGGAGGTGAAAAATAAACCATGAATTCTAAAAATTGTAAAATAGGAGCAGTTGTTTTAACAGTAATTCTCATAGGAACAGCTTTTTTTGTTCCAGCTAGTTCAGTGAATGTTGAAAATGTAAATTACACGAAAATAGAAGAGCAAATTTTATCAAATCAAGTAGATGTCGAGGTATTTAAACTTGATCGTTCGTACCATATTAATTCTCCTGTTGAGCCGTTGAATAACAATGACAATGATGATGCGGGTCATAAGAGGGATGCTGGAAATACAATCAGTAAAAGAGTTGAAATTTATCCGGGTGAAATGGAAGATAATTGGCCAGGTAGAGGGAGAACTGGAAAATTAAACCCTGATGCTGAAGATGAAGAGGATTGGTATGAGTTCTCTGTAGGTTTAGGACAAGATATTTTTATGACTTTAACTCCTCCTTCAGGACATGACTATGATCTTGCTCTATATGATAAGCAGGCAGCAATATTAGCATCATCAACCAATAGTGGAAGCACACCTGAATCATTAATTTTTACTTCAGAGTATACAGGTAGATATTACATGCAAGTAAAATATATTAGTGGTTCTGGGGAAGGACAGTATACGTTTGATGTTGAAATAACGTCCCAAAATGACGCAGGTTCTGGAGATGATGCAGGTGATAGCTTTGCAACTGCTACAAGCATATCGCCAGGTGAATACTTTGGATATATTGATATGAACGATGGAGAGGACTGGTATAAATTCAATGTCGCGGAAAATGATGGTATACATGTTGATCTTGAAATGACAAAATCATCATTATATTCAGATTTCGATATCTATCTTTATTCTCCAGATGAAGAATTTGTATACTGTGAAAACTATTACTATGATGATGAGCTTTTATATCCTGCATTTATGGCTGGTGAATGGAGAATAAAAATTTGTGCATTCCCAGGTTACAACGATATTCCACAGCCTACTGAGTGGGAATATTTTACATATAGCTCAGGTGCATATGAATTTTTATTTGAAATTGTAGATAATGCCCCAAGCCCACCAGATCCAATTATTCAACCTGCAATTACACCTATTGCACAAACATTTATAGTAAACAATGATAAAAATAGTAACAAAGATGAATTCGGTTATATGGCAGCAATTCCAGCCTGTAACTATTTACAAGGTGGGAATAGATATGTTGCCCCAATTGTTTATGAGGGAGACACAACACCTACTGAATGGTTTGGTACAGTTGATGATACAACAGACTATCTATTAAATGATTGGAATAATTACCTAGCAGCTGATGGAAAGGAATCAACAGTTTATAATATTGATTCGGATCCCATAAAAGCTGCTTCAGATATTGCAATGGCATGTTGGGAATCATCAGATTTAGCTGTTGTTGCAGTCGATGGAAGTGATTATGAAGATACAACAGAACAAGCCCTTTTAAGGACGAAAACATTAACACGATCTAAAAGTGTTAAAACAATTCATTGTCAAAGTAACGATCTAGTACAAATAGGAGCCGGCTATTCGTATCCAATGCTTCTAGGACCCAAATGGGGAGCAATTAGTGTTGAAATTATTGGATCTAATAAGGAACCATATTTGAGCTTTTTATATCCTGGATATATGCCAATGGGAGATGATTGGTGGCCTGAGCATGTTGATAAAAAAACTGATATTTACCATCCAATTTCAACTTCTGGTTATTGGGCAGCTAGTGTTGGAGATATAAAAGAAGATGACGATTTTAATATAAGAATTACCACACTTAACAGCCATAGATATAGTATCAAGGTTGATAATTCTGATTCAGCTCTATCTGTAAAAATTACAACAACAACTCCATCTGATCTACTAGTATTTTTAGTTGATCCACAAGGATGGGTTAGAGCTCCTGATATACCTGATTGGAATGGAGGAGAAATCAATCCAATACATGAGTGGAATGGAATAGATGATCCAGCATATCCACCAGATTGTGATAATTGGGAATCATGGATAGTTGAACCCCATACAGAATTTTCGGCAGAAGTTCTACATCCAGAAAAGGGAGAATGGACTGCAATAGTTGTTCCACGATATGCAACTGGCTCACCCACAAAAATTAAATATACGATAACAGGAACAATTCGTGAAATCAATAAGGATAGAGCTCATGCTGCTTTATCAGCTGCAAATGCTGCAGTTATTGCCTCTCAAGAACATGTCCCGCTCCTTTATGTTAAGGAAGATAAAATTCCAGATGAAACCAAAAGTGCATTTAATACCTTAGGAGTAAAAAAGGTAATCTTTGTTCAATTGAGAAATATTGGTGCTAAGGTTCAAGGAAGTCTACCAAAAATTGATAAAAATTTACAAACGATGCAACAAACTGTTGACTTCATTAAGAATTACCCTCATTCGGAAAACTATATTCCTATAACATCATTAAAATCTGGAATGGGATATTATGCTCCAACCGCATACTTAGCAGCATACCATTGTGCACCTATTTTAAGAATCTATTTTGCAACTGAAGATACAACTGTCAAATACAATCCAGTAATTGTAGGTCTATCTGGTTATAATGCATACATATATGATACTAAAACCAATCAATTTACATGGTCATATCCAGAAGGTTGGCAACCAACTGATTCAAATTTAAAAAAGCCAGCTAATTCAGTATGTCTTGGATCAGCAAATGATATAATATTTGCGGTAAATCCGTCTGATTGGAGTCTTATATGGACTAATCCAATGGGATATGAAAATTCAGAGTTCAACGGAGAAAGTATTTACTATTCACCAGAGACTACCGAAGTTATTTTTACCGATGTAGATGAAGATGAACCATATATGGAACCATTGGATGTTCCAATAGCGAAGAATCCAGCAGGTATGGCAAATAGAATTGATACCTGGAGATTATGGGCAGGGGATTACTATCATGGAAACCGAGCGCCTGGTCATCTGCCAGTTCATGATGAGCCAATTGATATTGAAAATGTCAATCTTGTACAATCTGTGTTAAAATATTTACTAACAGGTGAAGGAGAATTACCACCATTCGGTCTTGATGCAAAGAGATACTGGAATGAAGCAATGCATAATGGAATTTACGAGATGATACTTGGCTTTGGACTTGATGAACCAGGTCAAGAAGCATATGTATTTGTATCAAACAGAAAAGATATAAGAATTGAGACACACGCGGTTATGATTGGTAAAAATTCTTATGCAGGTCATATCCCAGGTAAAACACCATCTTATGCAAATGATATAATTATAAGAAATGTTTTATATCCAGCATTAATCTATGCAAATCCAAACCGAGATATTACTACCGCACAGATGATGAATTACCCTGATTGTCTATCTTGGACAACAAACGATAACGTAAATCACAAAGTTTGTTCAAGTAGAACCCTTAAAAAGTTCTTTGGTTCTCATGGTAGAAAATTTGAAGGACATACACTCTGGGAAGCTCACCTAGAAAGACTAAATGAGGGTGCTAGTGTTTTCTACTATTCAGGTCATGGAACAGGTGGTAGCGGAATGTCAAGTCAATATATTCAAACAGACTTCTGTAACTACCCAGAAATAGATTGGTTTGATGCTTGGCGTGGTTATATGTATGATAATTGGAATATGCCACGAGATACTGGTTTTATATGGTATAATCCAGAACCACCGAATCTTTATGATATTGTACACTACAAGTGGATTGATCAATTATTAGAAAACTTAAGAAGCCTTGCGGTATTTTACATGTCTTGTTCGACTGGACAACAATTCGGACCATTAGTATATCTTGATCATGGAGCAGTAATGTGGTATGGAAATGCAGGTTCAGGACTTTGTCCAGAAGCAGATCTAATGGATGACTGGTTCTTTGAAGATGCATTGGTTCACGGATTAAATGTTGGTGAAGCATATTCACAATATGTGTGGTTACACTATAGAGATTTTACAGATATAACCGAAGAATCAATGTATGGACCGTCTTCATTACGTGGATTCCCCGCTGAAGATGGAATAACAACAGTTCACTGCATATATGGTGACCCAAATCTTATACTCTACAGTCCTGATTGGGAACCACCAAGTCCAATAGATGCTAACATTGTGAAATCAAGATCAAGAGAAACGCATACACCTAGAACAATTAGAGATGTAATTCTTGATTTCATCCAAGATTTCCTCAAAAATCATCCGATACTACAAAAGATACTACTTTCTCAACCGATAATAGCAAAACTACTTCAGCATTAAAAAATCTAAAACCTCTCTTTTTCTTTTTTTATTTTAAAATCCATTTTTAAAAAAAATCGATGGTTTTATTAGTTTTTATTATGTTTTCTTTACAATTAATTGGGGGATAAAAAAAATATGGTTACAATTAAAGAAGTAAAAACAGCTGTTGCTGTAGCAATAGGTGGTGCTTTTGGTTTTGTAATCGCTTTAATCTGGAGAGACATAATCATCGGTCTTTTAAATATGGCGGAGCTTAATGTCCAAAAATTTAATGATATTGCAGGAGCTACAATCGCAATTATAGTTGCATTAATTATAACCCTTATATGCATAATAGGAATAATTTATATCTCTAAATGGGGTGGAATTGAAAAGAAGTAACCATCCCTTTTTTTCTTTTTAAAAACGATTTTGATCTATTTCCGAATTAACTATTTTTTATTAGATAATTGTTTAAGTTATATCTTAATATCATATTTGTGGAAAAAGATCTTGAGAAATTACAAAAAATAATAAAAAAATCAAATAAAATTGTAGCTTTCACTGGTGCAGGTCTTTCTTCTGAAAGTGGTATTGCTACTTATAGAGGTGCTGGTGGTATTTGGTCAAAGTATGATTCAAATATATATGCAAATATTAACATCTTTTTACAAGATTCAACATACTACTGGAATTTTTTTAAAGATGAAAGATATCCAATTATTAAAAAGGCAAAGCCAAATGATTCTCATTTTATCCTTGTTAATTTAGAAAAAATAGGAAAACTTTCATGCGTGATAACACAAAATATCGATGGACTTCATCAGATGGCAGGACAATTAAATGTTATAGAGCTTCATGGAAATACAAGAAAAATCAAGTGTTTAAACTGTGAACAAGTATATTCTATGGATGAAATATACAAAAAATTAGAAAAACAGTTTCCGCCTAACTGCAAATGTGGTGGTCGGTTAAAACCTGCAACAGTTCTATTTGGAGAACCCCTACCTCAAAAAGCTTTAAACAGTGCAATAAATGCTTCTCAGAATTGTGACACATTTTTGGTTTTAGGAAGTTCTCTAGTTGTTTATCCTGCAGCTCAATTACCAGTGCTTGCAAAAAAGAACAATGCAAAACTAGCAATAGTAAATATTGATCCTACACCTTTGGATAGTCTTGCTGATATTGTTATTTATGAAAATACTTCAAAAGTGTTGTCAAAAATTATTTATTAATTTACTAATAATAACATCAATAAAATTTTATTAAATCTGTCCTTAAATAAAATAGGTTTATTTTAAGTTCAAAAAATTATTGATAGCTGTTTTTATTTTTTATACATTTTATAATCTTATGGAGGTTGTGTATTTAACAAGTTATAAAAATTAAAATTATGCATGGCAGTATTATATGCAATTTTATCTCTTGTTGCAAAACTTATTATGATATCGCCAGATAGAGGATCTGCAACCCATATATTCCATGCTCGATTAAAGCTGGTTCTACTTGAAAGTTTTATTATTAAAAAGAAAATAAGATCGGTTTTTCCGCTATAGCCTTCTCGAAACATTTTCATTGTTGAATTTAGATCCATAGATCCCCAATTTTTTTCAATATTTTTACTCATGACTTGATAACTTTTCCATATAGCAAAGAAAGCATCTGCGCCAAAAAGTAGTTTTATAAAACTAATAATTGTACCAGGATTATAATTTTTTCTCTGTGTTTCAGCAATTTTTGGATCAATAAAAAAATTGGTCCTTCTTATTACATGGTCAATTTCCTTGAAAGGATATTTGTTTTCAGCAGGATTATTAAATGTTCCTACATAAGAAAAGTTTGCTGTTGTTTCAATAGCATATCCGATAGGTATTTTTGCATCTGATAAAACAAAATTCCATCCAAGTGTCTTATTTGAAGTTAAAATGTCAATTGCATCATCTGCGGAAGATGCATAATCAAGCACCATTTGCGTTCTAATTTTTGCAGGAATGCCATGAAATGTTTGATCTTTACTCCAACATACTTGCATTCCAATGGCAATTCCCTTTTCATTTACTCCTCCACCATAGTGCATAGTTCCTGCAACAGAAGGAGAAATTGATGCATAACCGTTATTAGGATTTCTAACTATTAAAACACTGTTTTCATGTGCAAATTTTCCAGTTATTGGATCTTTTATTATAAAGGGTAGATCAAAACTACGTGTATGGTAAAGTTTTTCGTCTTTTGTTGCTGGTCCCCAGGCAGTAATTCCAAAACAAGCCATGTCAATCCAAACAATAGTCATGTAACTAGCAACAATATCATCAAATGGAACACCAGCTCCATCAGCTATTCCTTGATACTCTTCAATATATTCATGTGGAATATAATCTTTCATTACATTCCAAGTATTAATTAATGCTTCATATGAAACATCGGTATAATTCAAAAAAGCACGTAAGGTTTGATGTGTTTCTTCTTTCAACAGATATCCATGTTGATATCCCATTTCATAATTAGTTCCACTTATATGAAGGATTTTCACTCCATTTTTTACTTCTAACCAGCCTCCATTTAATAAATCAGATTTAAATATTTCTGAGCCATCTAATGGATTGGTCTGTAATATTCCTTCTACAGGAATTAAGTTTATTAGTAATAATGCTAATAAAAATAATTTATATATTTTTATTTTCATTATTCCCCTTCATATATCAAATAAGTTTTTGTATATTTAAACTAGACGTAAAAATATTTAAATTATATAATTATATTTAATATATTTGATTATGAAATCATTCCGCTTTTCGATTATAAACGGGATTATTTGTCTTTTAATCATTACTTCAACTTGTTCTGGATTATTAATTAAACATAATAATCCCAATAGTATTGAAAATATTCTTAATAATAGCAATGTTGTTTTAATAACAGGATTTGGACCTTTTGGAGGACATGAGATTAATCCATCTCAACTTATTGCCGAAAATCTTAGTGGGAAAATAATTAATAATGCATCTTTAGTTGGAATTATCCTACCTGTTGATTATTTAGAATCAGTGATAGTTATTACTGATGCAATAGAGAGTTTAAATCCTATTTTAATAATTAGTCTTGGACTTGCTGCAAATTATAAATCAATTGGAATTGAAAAACTTGCTTTAAATCTAAAAAGAATTAAGAAGGATAATTGGCCTTATTATAAAATCCAAAGGATTAATCCAAATGATCCGCTTTTTAGAGTTTCACACCTACCATCTTTTAAAATAGCAAAAGAAATCCAAAATGAGGGCATATCAGCTAAACCTAGTTTTTATGGGGGAATTTATATCTGTAATGCATTACTTTATAATGTTTTAGGTTATATTAATGAAAATAATCTAAACATAAAGGCAGGATTCATACATGTTCCACTTTTATCTTCACAGAATCCTTCTGGAATGGATTTAGAAGATATGATTTCAGCTACAACTATTGTTATAGAAGAAACCTTAAATCATTTTTATAAAAATTTTTTTTCTGATCTATTAAATTAATTTTGCTATTTATAAAGGAAGAATTATATATAATATTTCACTATATCTTTTATTGGGGGTATAAGTTTGGTAAAAAAGTTCAAAATATTTACATTTATTATTTTATTTATTTTATCATCCATTATTACTATAAATGTTTTTGCAGATCAAATTGATACATCTTTTTTAAATTTTGATTCAAAAGAAAAAAAATTAGATATTCTAGATGATTTTGATTTAATAATTATTGCCCCAACTTGTTATAGATCATCTCTTGAGCCACTTATTGAGCATAAAAATAACCGTGGATTAAAGACAAATTTAATTGAAATAAATGAAATTTATAATGGCGTATATTTTGATGTTAAAGGCCGCGATAATCAAGAGAAAATAAAATATTTTATTAAAGACGCAATTGAAAATTGGGGTATTTCTTACGTTCTTTTTATTGGAAATTATCAGAGCGTTCCAGTTCGTCTTTGTTATAATAATGATAACTATTCAAAACTTTTAGAGCTAAAATTTGTAAGTGAGCTATACTACGCTGATATATACGATTCAGAAGGTTATTTTTCAAGCTGGGATTCTAATAATGATGGAGTTTTTGGAAAATGGGATGGCGATATAGCCGAAGATAAACCAATTGATCTTAAACCAGATATATGTTTAGGTAGGCTTCCATGTAATAATGTAAAAGAAGTATCAATTGTTGTTAATAAAATTATTAATTATGAAAAAAAACCAGCTGATCCATCTTGGTTTAAAAGAATTGTTGTAGCTGGTGGAGATACATATCACGATTTTGAAGGTTATGAAGGAGAAATTTACAATCAAAAAGCCTTAGAAGTCATGGACGATTTTACTCATGTAAAGCTTTGGGCTTCAAATAAAAAATTATCAAAAAAAGGTCTTTCTATTATAAGTAATATTAATAGAGGATGTGGATTTTTATATTTATCAGGACACGGCAATACTAATGTTTGGGTAACCAATTCTCCAGATCAAAGCTCAACAGGCTATTTTGGTTTAATACAACAATTATTTTTACATAATTCAAACAAACTTCCAGTTTGTCTTGTAGGAGGATGTCATAACAGTGAGTTTAATTTAGATATTTCTCCCTTTATTAAAAATAATTTTTACTTTTTGACTTGGTTAAAAAATTGTTGGAGTTGGCGGATGGTATGTAAAAAGAATGGTGGAACAATTGCAACAATTGGAGCAACAGGACTATGCTGGTATAGTGCTGAGTATAACGGCGGTGGATCTGATTTTCTCAATATACAATTTTTCAAGGAATATAAAAATAATATAATAATTGGTCAGATTTGGAAAAATGCAATTACAAAATTTTTAGAAGAGTTTCCAATTAATTGGGAAACTCCGTCAGGTGGAAATCATTCTCTTAATGCAAAGACGGTACAAGAGTGGACCTTAATTGGAGATCCTAGTCTAACAATTGGTGGAAGCAATTAAGACTTGTATATATTTGAATTGATTAAACCGCTTCATATATTGCAATCCAATAAATATCTACAGGATTACCTGAAGTAACAGGAGTTAACGACCCAGGATAACCTTCATACTCAACCCATAATGCGACACTAAAACTAGTTGAACCAACTGAAATGATATTTGCTTGTATCGAAGCATTTCCAGAGCCAAATGATGAATCATAAACAGGCGTTACTATAACATATGCCGGAGTATTTCCCAAATTATGGTTAATTGAGCTACCATTTATTACATTTTGTGCAAGACCATATTTTATTTTAGTCTTCATCTTATCATAGGTTACTGCATTATTCACAAGTTCGCTTGTACCAACACCTTCAGGGCCAATATCTGAAGCTCCAATAGAATTATCATAAATTTCATCTGATCTCACAGCACCAGTTGCAATTTCATCATAGCCAACTGCACCTGTAGCAATATCTCCACTTCTTACTTCTCCATCTATGATTTTTGCTGTTGTTATTGAATTATCAGCAAGATCTTCTTGTTTTATTGCTCCATTTACAATTTTTTCAGAAGTAATTGAATCATTTGAAATGTTTACTTGACCTGAAATTGAACTAATAACATCATCACTTAAATGATCAAATGTGATAGCATCTGAAAGTATCATGTTTCCCGTAATTGAATTTGCCGCAATTTTTGATAGGCCACTATTTATAATATCTGAATCTGTAAGTGAACCATCCAGGACCTTATTGCTTGTTACCGCATTATTTTTTAATTCATTTTCCCCGACAGTTTCTTCACCAATTTGTACAGAGGGTTGTATTACAATAGCTAATATTATTGCTACAATAGATAAAATTATTGCAATACTTGTTATTATTAGTATCATTTTACTTGTATCCTTAGAAGTAGCTTTTGTAGGTATTGGTGTAATTTTTTCAGGTGGAATTTCTGAAATTTGATATTTTGGCGGTTCATAAATTGGCTCTTCTTTTTTTGGCTCCACTACCTTTGCTTTTGGTTCAGGTTTTTTTGTTTCAGGTTTCTTTTGAATTTTTTCTTCTTTCTTTGGTTTTTCTTGTGGCTTTACTTCTAGTAATTCTTTACCACAATTACGACAAAATCTATCCTCACTTGCGTTTTCAAATCCACAATTAATACAATATTTTTTCATAATAATCCCTCATATATCAAATTCAAAATAAAAAAATAGCTTATAAATTCAATTATAAATTTTAATTATAGAGTTAATTTTCAATACAATATTGAAATTATTATTTATTGTACCTTGACATTGTCACATTAATAGAATTTGTTGGTAAAAAGTTACCAACATTCCTCATATTTTGTTAAAACTTCTTGGATAACTTTCATGATATTCTTCCTATCTTTCTTTTGTATCCTTG
>CAYFVP010000063.1:0-4911 GCA_964346655.1 uncultured Thermoplasmatales archaeon | reverse complement strand
CGTCCGATCTCTGTAGCCAATTTTTTCCATTTCTACTAGCACCCCGCATCTACTGCAAGGCCATGGGTACGCCTTTCCATGATTGTAATCCCAACTCCAAATGGCTTCAGTTTTCTCATTAATCATTTTTATTCATCTCTCTTTTTTAGATAAGGCAAACCAGTTCTTTTATTCACACTAACATTGTAACCATTCGGTAAATCACAAGGAGTACCTCTCCTCGGCTTCCACCTACTAAAAAAATATAGTGTCTCAATTATTCCACTTTTCAGTTCTATATCTGCCGAATATAAATTCCATTCTTCAAATGAATACGCCATAACACTCCTCTTATCTATTTATATCAGCATCCCATGTATTGGACAAAACGCATAATGCCTAGACAAATCAACATGAACTACATTATCGCATTTTTTACAGTGAAACCATCCTGTTAATGCATCGATATAACAATTCTCAAATAATTGATCAAATAAATCATGGGTCTCATTTCCTGCATCCCTACTAACCAAGACTTGTTTAGTCTTCATATTCTTCCTCATCTACCATTTTCCTCCAAAAACTAATCTTCCCTAACATCATCTAATACTGAAATACACTCAGCTCTTTTGTTCTCCCCATAACTAATTGCTCTTAAAACTTCAATAATAGAATTTAAAAGTTGTACATCCCCAACAATAAATGTTAAAACTTTGAGTATATCTTTTTGAGAGGCACCTGCGTCTAAAGCCTTTTCAACATGCTTTGCAATAGAGTGAGTGTTGCTTGTAAGTATAGCTTTACCCAAAGCAACAAGTTCTCTTCTTCTACTGTCAAGCACATCTATATTTACCACCTTATTCTTTTTCAAACAAATTAAAACTTGTTTCATTTTTCATATTACCTCCATATAATATTTTTAAAAACCTCCTTCAATAATAATCCCCCTAAGTTTCTGTCTCCTGCACATCTTTAGAATAAGTTTTTGTGTTTGTCTAAATGCTTCAATATATCTCGTGAGTTTCTCATAATCCTTAGGTGAAGTCGGAAGCATAGATTGCCTGGTTTCTATCTCGCATTTATAATGCAGCGCTCTCCACACGAGTTTTTGTATAGTCTCTGGATAACTCTCTATTTTTTCAGCAGCATTACATATATTTACTGATACACTTTTTTCAATTTCCACTTTTATAGTAATTGGTATTACTTTTTGCTCCGCAGACTTTTTCAAATTCTTATGAATCAAAATTTGCTTTGGTTTCATTTAATACCACCAACATCCTCACTATAAATCATTCATATTCATCGCAAAATAAAACACCGCCTTTAGGTCTAGGGAATTTACAAGTATGTCTTTTCTCACAATTAGTGCAAAGCCCTTTGAATTGAGGCTCAACCAGCTGTTGTGTGGCAACTTTACTATGAGGACTCATGTGTCTCCTTTTCATTTTTTCCTCCTATACTTTCCATAATATTGCTGGGATTCCGCCCAGCCCGTTTTTTCTCTCATGACTTTAAGAATCCTTTTTTCAGCAAGTTGTTTAGCAATTTTCCTCGGAATGCATCCTGAGTCAACATATCCTCTTATGACAAACTTAGTATTGGCAATAATTTTCTTTTCAATCAATAAAAACGCATCTTCTACAGTCATTCCCTTGTACTCCGCATAAGAACCAATGACACCACCAGCATTCGCTAAAAAATCAGGCACAACGAATGTTCCTTTTTTAAAAAGGAGGTGTTCTGCATCTGGCGTGACTGCATTATTTGCTCCTTCGACTACAAGCTTAGCTTTTAAGTTAGGGGCATTTTCAATTGTTAAAACATCGCCACATGCACATGGAATGAAAACATCACAGTCTATCTTGAGAATATCCTCTCGTGGTATCACTTTGCCGTCTTCATAATTCTTTATCGATTGTTCTTCACAAGTTGCATAAGAATATTTTTCCGCAACCTTTATATTTATTCCATCCTTATTGTAGATGCAACCCCACAGGTCGTTAATAGCGACAATTGTTGCTCCTTTGTTTGCTAAATATTTTGCAACGCCAATTCCAACATTACCAAAACCCTGTATAGCTACTCTTACATCTGATAGGTTTCCAGGTAGTCTTATTTTATGGGAAATAATTTTTAGGCTTGTTTCAAGTGCAATACCTACACCAAAACCAGTTGTTCCTAACTCATGTGGAATGCCACCCAGTTTCTTTGGTTTACCTGTTGCTCCACGAAGGTCATTAATAGCTAGAACAAATGCTTCGATCTCTTTTTCTCCGCAGTTCATATCAGGGGCAGCGATATATTTTTCTGGGACATATGGGGCTATAAGTTTTGCAAATGATTTCATCATTTTGATTTTATCTACTTTGAACGGGTCAACTTGGATTCCTGATTTTGCTCCTCCGAATGGTATGCCGGCAAGCGCGCATTTCCATGTCATGGCTCTCGCAAGTCGAAATATCTCGAATGGTGTTACTTTTGGTGAGATTCTAATACCGCCTTTTCCAGGGCCTAGGCAGGTATTATCAATAACGAGGACTCCTCGCATGTCAAGTTGAGGATCATATACCTGAACAACATTTTCTGGTCCCCATCTATCTAAAAAAGCAGGAACGTTGACTAATTGTAAATTTTTTATAATGTCTTCAGATTCTTGGATTTGAATTGCCTTTTGAGCATCTTTTTTATTTTTTTTCATATTTTCTATCATTTCAGTAATATCTATGTCCATAAGTTCTTAATAAACCTAATGTACATAAACAATAGAAATAATGATATTAATGCCAATAAAATCATTAAAAAATATATAATAATGAGCATTGATAAATTAATTATTATTAAATATTGATAATGATATATCAATAATTTATTGTAAAAAATGATACAAAATGTAAGAAAAAAGTATAAAAAGTAATATTAGATATCATGTTTTATGACGGATTTACTAAATGATGAATTGAACCTAAAATTACTGAACTTTATTGTCTCGGGAAAAGGAGTGGATATTAATGTAAGTGAACTTGCAAAAAATCTTAGTAGACATAGAAATACTATTAGAGATAGAGTAAAACAACTGCTTGAGCATAAGATAATACGAAAACCACGATATCCATTTCCTTGGTTATTTAAAGAATTACCACTCATGGTTATTTCAAGACATAATTTTTTACGTGATGAAAAGACAAAATATTTTATCGAATACGATGACCATATCTTTGCTGCGTTTTTCTTCAAAGAAGAAGAATACAATACTCTGATGATATCCTTTCATAAAAATGTCTGTGAACATCAAGAATGGTATGAAAATGCAATAAAAGAAGAAAAAATTCCTTTTCGAGAAGAAGGATATCCCTCGCAAGTACTTCACCTTGGAACCGGATGTTTTGTAAAATATAACCCTTCGATTTCAATCAAGTTAATAGAACAAAACTTCAAGGAAGGACGGCAAAAATCTATTCGAGGATTTGAATTAGATGAATTATCCTTTGAAATATTAAAAAAACTCTTACGGGGAGAAGGTATAAGAACGAATGAGAATTTTTTAGCGAAAGAACTCGATGTTCACAGAAGAACAATCGAACGGCGAATAAATGCTCTTCATAAAGGAGGAATCGTAAGCAGACCTGTTTGTCGATTTCCCAGATTGATTTCTCCACCTGAATACGTCCTAGTAAAGTCCCTACTTGAAATTAAAAAACAACATGATCCGATATTAAAGACATTGAAAAGCGATCCACATATACCCTGGATGATCAAAGCAGTTACTGGCAGAGGAGGATATAACTTGGTAATATTCAGCTCGTTTTATAGTACAGAAGATCACTTAAAATGGCAAGAAGAGCTTGATCAACGGTTTCCTTCATGTATAGGCGCGATAAAAAATACATATCTCTCCCCAGCAATGACCTTTTCCATAGATCCAGAGTACGTATCGACTCGCATTATAAAAAATAGGTTAAAGCAGGTCCATGGAAAAGAACTTGTAAGCATGATGAAATCCTAATTTGATAGAAGAGAAACTAATTCACAAAGAATAATGTCGCATTAATATGTGTATTTAAATTTTCTATAATGCACCTTTTCCCATTTTTCCTGCTGTAGACCCATATATCTTTGCAATGCAGCTTTTGTTATCTCTGGTAGTCTTCCTTCTTCTAATTGTCGTAATGAGTCTTTTATTTTGCCTTCTCCATGATAAACCTTTATTCCATATCGATCAAATATTTCCAAAGCTTGAAGTCCAATATCAGATACAATAACAGCATCTATCCCTTGATTTGAAACTAATTGCCCTGTTATACCTCCCACTTCACTTGGAATGCCTTTCGTTTGGTTCACAACTGCTCTTAATGAATTAGCTTTCGTATCTACGATCAAGAAAAAGTCGCATCCACAAAATGTTGTAACTATATTTTCTTCTATATCTTTTCCAGTTGCACTTATTGCTATTTTAATTTGTTTTCCCTCCTGTTAATTAAAGATATTAACTTTTATTCCCAAATTAATTAATAAATTATATGTACATAAATAAGAGAAACAAAGCTAAAAATGATAAAATTCTTTCTTTAATTTGTACAACAATGAGCAATATAAAATATTTAACATTATAGAGTGTTATTTGTTACATATATATATTAACTTGACATTGTCACATTAATAGAAGTTGTTGGTAAAAAGTTACCAACATTCCTCATATTTTGTTAAAACTTCTTGGATAGCTTTCATGATATTCTTCCTATCTTTCTTTTGTATCCTTGCATGTCTTATAAGGGTAGAATATAATTCGCACTTTAACTTCTCATAATCTATTTTTTTCTCCACTTTCCCTTGGTATGTCCATATCTGTTTCTTCCGCTGTGGATCCCATTTTACTTCATAGGTGTATATCCGTCCTTTAATTGTTTTTACTACCTGGGACATAGCTATTAT
>CAYFVP010000062.1:0-1557 GCA_964346655.1 uncultured Thermoplasmatales archaeon | reverse complement strand
TTAAACATTTCTTCTTTTATTTTTATCAACCTCATTAGACTTAATTTTTAATTTATATTAGTGTGAGATAGCAATTATAACAATACCAATGAGTATCCATTTTCCTAAATTCATATTTGTCATCATTTGCTTTAAATCCACATTGATTACAAATTCTTTTTGTCATTAAAATCCATCCTTTGATTTTTAAAAATCATAAAATAAGATATAAGATAAACTCCATGATAAATACTAATCTGTGGAATATCTCTAATCCACTCAAAACCTTTTTTTCTAAATAAATCATAATAAACATGATTCCAAGGATGTTTAATTTTACAAATTAAAATCCCTTTATCTTTCAAAATTTTTTTAATAGAAGGAACAGATTGTTTGACAAACTCTAGAAATTCTTTATCATCTAATGGACAATACTTTTGAATCATTTTATTTAAAGTTCCACTATGAGAAGGATATGGTGCATCAAATACCATCCCATCAGCAATACCAAATAATTCTTTTGGTGGATTCTTGATATCGCATACGATATCAAGTCCTTTTAAAGGTCTTATATCGCCAAAAATAAATTTATAATCATCTCCTATCAATGTATGACCATTATTCATTTTACGATACATTCTTCGTTCACCTGCACACAAATCAATTATTACTGCAGGTGGCGGAATAAAATTTCTAATCATTCCTGCAAAAGCTTTCCCAGTATCTACTTTCCAACCAATTATGCAATTCCCATATGTTTGAAATGGTTTTAACTCCATATCTTCTCCTTAAAGTACTGTTATTTTAATTTACCAATCACTTAAAATCATTATAAGTTCTATATCATTATCATCAATATATTGATACGTATCTCTCATTTATTCACCTTCCCAACAATCTAAATGTTCACACATTTGTTTATATCTATTCCCATCTTTAAATATAGAACAATCAATACATTCACTATGCATAATGTTAAACCGTTTGCATGGAATCCAATCCAAAGGAATTGATTTATGAAGTATCTCACACCAATTTATTTCAGGGTTGTATTCTACACAATCTTTACAGGTAAATCCTTCTTTCATATTAATTACCTTTATGAACTAATTTAACTTCTGTTGATTTATTTTTTTTATGAACAAACATCTGTTTACGCCAAACTAACCACTTTATTTTTTCTTTTTTTTTTTCAATAAATAATTATATCTCTTTCTTTCTGCTTTTCTAAATCCACGAATTACCATTATCGATTCAAGTCTTACTAATTCATTTCGTTCATTTTTGTTTAATCTCATCTGAATTTCCTTTATTTAATAATTTATCATATATTATATTTTAATCTATCTTTACCAAATGATGTTAATTGATAAAAAGAATATTCCTTTGTATCCTTTCTTTTCTGATAATAATTAATTACAAAACCAAACTTAATTAGATTTTTAAGTATATTATATAATTCAAATTTATCGATATTGGTTTTAGTTTCCAATTCTTTTAAGGATAAATCATTATTTTTTAATGCTTTAGCTATTTTCAACTCTTTATTTTTCATTGAAACCTACCCTTTGTAATTTA
>CAYFVP010000061.1:0-10682 GCA_964346655.1 uncultured Thermoplasmatales archaeon | reverse complement strand
AAACTCCCCTTATTAACAACACGCTTTATTAGTTCAGATAGCCCTGGTTCATCTCCACCGATAGGATTTTTTCCCTCATTTAACCAATCTATTTTCCATCCAGATCGTTTTGATCTTCTTTGGATTCCAACAACATTAAAGCCCTCAACATCTGCAAAAAGAGCTGCAGCTGGAATTCCAACATAACCCATACCTATTACAACAATTTTTTTAGTCATTCCTAGGCAGGAATATTCCCATGTTATTTAATTATTTCATTGAAAAGAGAGGTAAAAAATATTCATATTAACGATAAAAATGATAACCTTAATATTAATATGTAACATTCCCAAGAACGCTTAGTTTAAATTATATGTCAATATTGTCATTTCAAATAAGAAGCATATTATTATATATCAAGGTTCATTTGCAAAAAATATAATAAAAATTAAAATCTTTAAGAATGGTGGTTGGAGATATAACTGATGAACATATTGATGATTCTATCGAAATCATTTACTCACGATCCACGTGTTTATAATGAAGCAAAGTCTTTAACTAAAGCAGGTCATAAAGTTACAGTAATTGGATGGGATAGGAGAAATAAATATTCACTTAAAGAAACATTAGAAAATATCAATGTCATAAGAGTTCATAATTCAAAATTTATGCTCAAATTACCAAATGATATTTTCCGCAACCCACTGTGGTGGAGAGTTGCATATAAAAAAGGTGTTAATTTATATAATGACAGTTTCAATTTTGATGTTATCCATTGTCATGATTTGGATACACTATGGACCGGAGTAAAATTGAAGAAGAATTTTGGATGTTCTCTAGTTTATGATGCTCATGAAATCTTTGGATATTTAATAGCAAGAGATGTTCCAATATATGTTTCAAAATCTGCATTTTTGTTAGAGCAAAATTTGTTAAAAAATGTTGATCATATAATAACTGTAAATAAACCACTTGAAGATTATTTTAGAAAGATATCTGATAAATCTATAACAGTTATTATGAATTGTAAATATTTGATTAGTAAAAAATATGAATCACCTTCAAATAAAAAATTTACCCTAATTTATTTAGGTTCTTTACATAGAAATAGATTTTTAATGGAATTAGTTGAAGTAGTTAAACAACTTCAAGACGTTCATTGTATTATTGGTGGAATTGGAAAAGCTGATTATGTTTATGACTTACTCGCAAAAATTAAAAGTGCAAAAAATGTTGAATTTGTTAATGTGATTCCAATGGAAGATGTAATTAAATGGACTAAAAATGCAGATGTAGTTATCTCAATGACTGATCCAAGAGATAAGAATTGTAGTAATGCGCTTACAAATAAACAATTTGAGGCAATGGTATGTGGAAGACCAATAATTTGTACAAAAGATACATATCCTGGTGATTTTACCTTAAAAGAAAAATGTGGACTTGTTGCCTCATATAATTCAGATGATTTTAAAAAAACAATAATGAAATTAAAAAATGATAAAAAATTATGTGAAGAACTTGGAAGAAATGCGTTAAAAGCAGCAATTGAAAAATATAATTGGAATCATCAAGAAAAAAAGCTTATAGATTTTTATAAGAATATCGACACATAATATTGATTTAAAAAAATTTATTTTTGGTTTTTCTTTTTTAATTTTTTTCCAATTTGACATATTTACACGATATCTATATATATCGAAAAGAAAGAATACACGATAAAGAGAGCCTATATGTCAGATACAACGGTTTTAATGAAAATTTCACCAAAAATTTTTCAAGAAATGAAAAAATTAAAATTAAAAGATAATAAAATATATAAAGAAGATTTAAAACAATTTGTAGAGCTTTTAGATAAACATAATATTGAATATTGGGTAGATTATGGAACGCTTCTTGGAATAATTAGAGATAAAGATTTTATTCCGTGGGATGATGATATTGATCTTGGATGTCTTACAAAAGAAGGTTTTAAGATTTATGAACTTGAAGATACACTCAAATCTATGGGTTGGAAGTTTTTTATAAAATATAATCAAGTTACTGTCTTAAAAGGCATTACAAAAATAGACATCTTTTTTTATTCACAGTCCGAAACTTTAATTAAAAATGTGCTTATTAAGTTCAAAAATCAACCAATATTATCAATTGATAGTTTATTATCATTACTTCATCTCTATGTATTTACTTACGATTTTGAAATGCGATTATCTAAAAAAGATAAACAAATAATTAATAAGATTGGTAACTTCACTCCTTTTTTATTACGAAAATTAATGAAATCCTCAATTAATAATTTGTGGAAAAAAATGATTAAAGAAATAAAAATTACATCAATCCCAAAAAAATTTGTTATTCCAGTTAAAAGTACAATCTTTAAAGATTTTAAAATATCAATTCCAAAAAATGTTGACAAGTATTTAGACACTATATATGGCAAAGACTGGAGAACTCCTGTTATTTTTGACAAAACTGAAATAAAAAAGATAGCTAATTCATTGTTTTCAAAGTTAAATCTTATGAAAAAATAAATTCAAATTAAACTTATTTTTATTTTTTAAAAATAAAACTGTTTTTTTAAAATTTCATCTCAATTTGACATATTTACACGATAACTTTATATATATTTATTGTTAAAAAATAACATGGCATGCTAAATCATAGTATAATAAATCTATGAAATGAAGAAAAATGAAAGGAGAAAAAAATGGAATGAATATTCTAATGACTCTAGCAAATCCGTTTACTCATGACCCTCGTGTTTATAATGAAGCAAAATCTTTATTAAAAGCTGGTCATAAAGTAACTGTTTTGGCTTGGGATAGAAAAGGTCTATATCCTCTTACTGAAGTAAAAGATAAAATAAACATAGTTAGAGTTAGAAACACTAAGTTAATGGAATTAATCCCACATGAATATTTTAGATTTCCACTTTGGTGGAGAGAAGCATATAAAAAAGCATTAAAACCACATAAAAAGGAGATATTTGATATTGTACATTGTCATGACTATTCAGCCTTACCAATAGGTATAAAACTAAAAAAGAAAAAAAATTTGCTCTTGGTTTATGATGCTCATGAAATATGGGGATATATGGTTGCATCAAATTTACCAAAAGTATTATGTAATTATTTCTTAAATGAAGAAAAAAGACATCTAAAATATCTTGATGGTTTTATTATAGCTGAAGATAAATATGCAGATTATTACAATAAATTCTATGATAAAGAATTGACGCCAATTTTGAATTGCAAGCATCTGATTTCAAAAAATTATGAAACTTCAAATAATAAAGTATTTACCCTTCTTTACCTTGGATCATTAGAAAAAAACCGTTTTTTATTAGAGCTCGTAGATGTTGTAAGAGAAATAAGTAATGTTAAATGTATTATTGGGGGAGCATATAGTGATATTTCTTATTTAGAAGAATTAAAAAATAGATGTAGTCAAGCTTCAAATGTTGATTTTATTGGAAGAATTCCTATGAGTGATGTAGTTCCTATGACAAAAAAATCTGATGTTGTTGTTTGTAAGCTTAATCCAGTAAACATAAATACAAAATATGCAACAGCAAATAAACAATTTGAAGCAATGGTTTGTGGTAGACCAATAATTGGTACTAAAGGAACAAGAATCGGTGAATTAACCGAACAGGAAAAATGTGGGCTTGTAATTGATTACACTAAAGAAGCGCTAAGGGATGCAATTATCAAATTAAGAGATTCTCCAAAGCTTTGTGAAGAGCTCGGTCGAAATGCATTAAAAGCTGCAATTGATAAGTACAATTGGGAGTTAGTAGAAAAAAAACTTTTAAAATTGTATGAAAAGTTGAAGGAAAAAAATGAATGATTTCTTTATTAATTCAAGAAAAAAGAAATTCTGTGATTTTGATATGAGTATAGATAAAAAAGTAGTTATTAAATTGGGAAATATACTAGATGAGAATAAAACAAGAAAAATAGGAATCATCTATGATGAAATTTAAATAATATCTAAGAAGTATTAGGAGATTTTATGAATATTTTAATGACTCTTGCAAATCCATTTACTCATGACCCTCGTGTTTACAATGAGGCAAAATCATTGATAAAAGCGGGTCATAATGTAACTATTCTTGCATGGGATAAGAAAAAAGAAAATGCTTCTGCAGAAGTTAAAGATGGAATTAATATTATTAGAAGTTACAATTCAAGATTTATGGAAATATTACCATATGATATTTTTAGAATGCACTTCTGGTGGTATAAAGCCTATAATGATGTTTTGGAAGTACATAAAAAAAATCATTTTGATATAATACATTGCCATGATTTAGATACATTACCCATTGGTGTTAAGCTTAAGAAAAAACTTAATCTTCCTCTTATTTATGATGCACATGAAATCTGGGGATATATGATCTCACGGGATTTACCAAAGTTATGGGCTAACTGTTATATATTTCTGGAAAAAATAATCACTAAATATGCAGATAGTATTATTACAGTAAACGAACCATTGAAGAATTATTTTAGCGATATAATTGATAAGCCCATAACTATTATTATGAATTGCAAACCTTTACAAAGTAAAATATATAAACCCACAAACAACAATAAATTCACTTTATTATACATTGGAATTTTGGAAAAGCCTCGTTTTTTATTAGAGCTAGTAGAAGTAGTAAGGAATATTCCAGATGTGTATTGTATTATTGGTGGAAAAAGCAAAAAAAAATATGTTGAAGCTTTAAAAAATGAATGTTATAAAACAAAAAACGTTAATTTTATAGGAGAAGTTTCTATAAATCAAGTTTTACCAATGACAAAAAATGCAGATGTTATTATTTGTATGACAGATCCAAAGGATCCAAATAATAGTCGAGCTACAGCAAATAAACAATTTGAGGCAATGGTATGCGGTAAACCAATAATTTGCACAAAATATACTTATCCTGGTGTGTTTACAGAACAAAATGGAGTAGGGATAACAGTAGAATATAATAAAAAATCTTTAAAAGATGGAATTATAAAACTTAGAGATAATTTAAAACTTTGTGAAGAACTAGGAAGAATAGCATTAAAAGTGGCAATTGAGAAATACAATTGGGAAAAACAAGAAGAGGAATTATTTAATGTCTATGAAAAAATTAGAAAATAAGATAAAAATTTTATTTGTATATTATTCATTTAGCTCATTTGTCAGAAATGATCTTAAAATTTTACAAAAACATTTTAATTTAAAAAAATTACAATGGCATGGAAAAAAAGACATAATCAGAATTGCTATAGAAGTTTTTAAATCAGATATAACCTATACATGGTTTGCTGAAGACTATTCAGCTGTAACTATCTTTTTTTCAAAATTGTTCAAAAAAAAATCAATTGTAGTTGTTGGGGGTAGAGACGTTGCAAATGTTCCGGAACTAAATTATGGGCAATTTACTTTGAGTTGGTATAAAAAAATGCTAACAATATTTGCTCTAAAATATGCTGATTTAGTGTTTCCTGTTTCAAATTTTACAAAAAATGAAATGTTAGAAAAAGTAAAAATAAAACATTTTATACTTATATATAATGGAGTTGATATCAAAAAATTTTTTCCCAGAGGTAAAAAGCAAAATAATCTAGTAATTACTGTTGGATTGATTAGTTGGCAAAATTTAAAGAGAAAAGGAATTGAAACCTTTGTAAAATCTGCTATATATGCCCCAAAAATATATTTTGTCGTAATTGGTAAATTCATAGATAATTCATTACATTATTTAAAATCTATTGCTCCTCCAAATGTTGAATTCACCGGATTTGTTTCCGATGATGAAATGATAAGATGGTATCAAAAAGCCAAAGTTATTTGCCAATTATCATATTATGAAGCATTTGGTCTTGCCCTAGCTGAAGGTATGGCTTGTGGGTGCATTCCTGTTGTCACAAAAGAAAGAGCTGGTTTACCTGAATTTGTAGGTGATGCAGGTTTTTATGTCCCATATGGGGACGAAAAAGCAACTGCTGATGCAATAAAAAAAGCATTGAATGCATCACATAAACTATCAAAAAAATCAAAAAAACGAATTATTGAAATGTTTTCAATTGAAGGGAGAGAAAAAAAATTGATACAAATAATTAATAAATTAATAAAAAATAAATTAAAAAAAATGAACTTTATAATAAATTAATAAGATAATCAACAATTTAGCATTTTATGAAAAAAAAAGGATTTAATCCATCTGAAGTTTCTGATGGTAGGGTAATACAAAAAGATGCATGGAAAAGTAAGGAAGAATATTTACTATTTTTACAACATTTATTTAGATATAACTATGTAAAACCTTATATTAAAAATAAAATTATTTTGGATATAGGTTGTGGGACTGGTTATGGTACAAATTTTCTATCAAAATATGCATCCAAAATATTAGGAGTTGATATCTCAGAAAATGCAATAAAATTTTGTCAATCTATATATTCTGGAAAAAATTTAAATTTTATACACATCGATGATATCTATCTTCCTTTTAATGAGTCCACATTTGACGTTTGTATATCTTTTGAAGTAATTGAACATATAGATCCAAAAAGAGTAGACTATTGGTTATCAGAGATAAAAAGAATTTTAAAAAAAGATGGTATTTTTATATGTTCGACTCCAAATAAAAATATTAGATTATTACCATTTCAGAAACCAATAAATCCATATCATTTAAAAGAATATGATTATAAGGAATTTGAAAAAATATTACAAAGAACATTTCCTTTTGTCGAAACATATGGTCTTTTTGGGAATGATGAAACACAATATATCGAAGAACAAAGAGTAAAACAAAATCCAATAAATGTTTATATAATAAAACCCTTAAAAATATTTCTAAGATTCATTCCTAATACAATAATATCAAGATTTAGACTATTTATTTGTTTAAAACAAGAAAAAGAACATAAAATATTTTCAGAATTAGATAAATATTCAATAAATGACTTTTATATCTCCGCAGATCATTTAAAAAGAAGCTTAAATTTAATTGGAATAGCTTTTTGTTCTCATAAAAAATAATTTTAAAAATAGCTTAAATGATGCAATGTGTATTAG
This sequence comes from uncultured Thermoplasmatales archaeon, assembly GCA_964346655.1. Classification (GTDB taxonomy): domain Archaea; phylum Thermoplasmatota; class E2; order DHVEG-1; family DHVEG-1; genus CAYFVP01. The sequence goes on along the minus strand of CAYFVP010000061.1, from coordinate 3,641 downwards.
TTTTTTTGAAGTATCTTTTTCTCCTGTAATTTGTTCTTGAAATAATTTATTAATATATTTTTGATTGAAAATTTGTTTTAAATTATAATCTTCATTTAATAATAATTTAGCAAAGAATGCTTTCCAATTTTTATTTAAGCGAAACCATTCCTCAAAATTTACATAGCTACGTTTATTGGATAAATGAATCTTTCCCTTAGAAAATTTCCATATCTTTCTCTTAATTTGTTCTTTTCCATCTAAATATTTTTGAGCAATACCCCAAAATAATAATGGTATATTAGCACCTAACATTGTTTTATTATAAGGAATTCTTGCCAAGTCTGGGGATAGTTTCATAAAAAATTTACGATAGATACGGTGATTAAAGCGTAATTTGGGAGGAATTTTTAAAATTATATCGATGAGATTATTATCTGTTGTAGGATAGGAGGTTTCAATAAAATTCCTAACCATCGAATAGAAAATTGGAATATAAGAGACATGACTTTTTATGAAAAAATAATCTGATTTATTACCAGGGTGTGTAGCTTTAATATCCTTAAAAGTTTTTAAATAACTTTTTCGATACTTATTTTTTAATTTAGATATATAATTTCTATCAAAGAGTTTTGAAAATTCTTTCTCTGAAAAAAACAAATATTTATCAAATATTAGTTTGATTAAATCCTCTTCATTTTTACAATCTATTACTTTTCGATTTAAATAACCTCCACCAAGTGTTAAATCCATTGCAAATCCATCAAACATAACATCAATTAAGGGTTGTACAGCTTTATGCATAGGGATGCCGTAACTTACACCAATGTTATTTCTACCCTCTGTAATATATAAACATTTTTCAGCATAATCTATTAATAGCTTCTCGTTATTTTTAAGAAATATATGTTTTATTCTTGCTTTATTTGCTACTTTTTCTGCAATTTTTGCTTCATCGCAACCATTAATACCATATGTAAAAGAAACAACATCTCGTCGTTTTTCTTCAGGAATTGCAGCGACTACCGCTCTTGAATCCAACCCTCCACTCAAAGAAACTCCATATCGAAGATTATCTTGCATTCTAATTTTAACAGCTTTCTTAAAAGCCTTGACTAATTCATCAACGAAATATTCTTCAGATTTCATATAATCCGGTTGATAATTTAAATCCCAATATTGATTTATAGAGAGTGCACCATCCCATACCGCGATTGATGCAGGTGGTAATATTTCTATTCCTTTAAAAAATGTTTTATTTCCTAAAATATCTCTAAAAGCAAAAAAATCTGAAATTGCTTCAAAATTTAATTCTTTTTTAAATTCTTTATCTTCTAATATAGTCTTAGCTTCAGATCCAAATAAAAATTTTCCATTTTTTATCGTATAAAAAATTGGTCTAAGCCCAAACCTATCATTTACTAATATTATTTTATTATTTTGTAAATCACAAATAACAAAAACAAAAGATCCATTTAATTTTTTAATAAAATTTATTCCATGTGCTATGTAAGATTGTAAACAAAATTCTGGATCATTTTTAAGATTAAATTTATACCCTTGTAATTTCAATTTGTTAAGATCATCTTGATAATCGTAAATTTTCCCATCCATAAAAATGCAAAGTGATTTATCTTCGTTAAAAATTGGTTGTTGTTCAGGATTAAATATTTTTTTATGGATCCGTGAAATTCCAATATTTAAGTTAATAAATTTATCTACTTGAAAGAAATCCTCATGTTTTAAAGAATTAATCATTTGATCTAATAATTTTGCATTTAATTCAGTTTTTGAAGCGATTCCGACAAGTCCAGGCATAAAGTTACTTCCATCTTATTAACTTTTTATGAATTATAAATCTTATTAAATGATTTCCGACCTATTTATCCTAATTAAAAACAAATATTGATTTTATTTTTTCAAACGAATTAACTATAAAAATAAATGAATTATAATAATCGTTTTAAATGATAAAATGAGCTAATTAAGGCTTTTTAGTGCTATATTATTAAATAATATTATATTTAGTATATAAAAAAATTAAACTATTCAATTATGCTTTGTTGTTTTCCACCTATTTAATATAATAACTTTTGATTTAGATTTTTTATATTTATGATGGCGAGAAAATCGGTCCTGATTGTAATTTCACAATTTCTTATGCAATTTATTGGTTGGATTGGCCTTGCAGTAATAGCAAAATTATGGGGAGGATTTGCCCCGGAAGTTCTGGGAGTTATCGGATTTGCTATGTCATTTCTAGCTATATTTAATATTATAGCTGATCTTGGATTTTCACAAGCACACATCAAAAGAATTTCAGAGGGAAAGGATTTGGGAACCTGTATAGGTACATATATTGCTATAAAAATATCTCTATTAGCTCTAATGGTTACAGTTGTTTTTACATCAATTTTTATCTGGAAAACTGTATTCCAAGGGGGATTCCAGGATGCAACCACAGAATCGACGCTATTTGTATTTTTACTTTATTACATCTTTTTAAATCTTTTAAGTATTCCAATCAATACCTTTACTGGTACAAGAGAAATAGCTAAACGGCAAATTCCTGGTATCTTTGGAAGAGTAATAAAGATCCCTCTTACTATTATTGTTGTTCTTGCAGGAGTCAGTATAGTTGATATTTCACCTGTAATTGATTGGCCTCAAGTCCTTCAACCACTTCAAAGGTTTATTGCTGATCATGCAATTGGATCTCTTGCAATGACATATGTATTTGATATGATGATAGTGTTTTTTGTTGGTATTTGGTTACTAAGAAAATACCCAATAAAAAAACCGAGCTGGGAGCTTTTTAAAAGCTATTTTTCTTTTGCTTTGCCAATACTATTATTTTCAGTTATTGGTGTGATTTCTCTTAATGCAGATAAAATAATGATTGGATATTTTTGGACATCAGTAGAAGTCGGTTATTATTTCACAATGCAACAGATATTAGAAATCATTATAGTCTTATATGTAGCTGTTAGTATTGTACTTCTTCCAACAATTTCACAATATCATTCTTTAAAAAATCTTGAAAAGATTAAAATAACAACCCATTTAGCAGAACGATATATTTCTATGATAATGATTCCCCCAATAGTAGTATTTATTGTTCTTGTAAATCCAGTAATTAATATAATGCTGGATAGCTCATTTTTACCAGCTGCATCAGTTCTTATTACCTTATCAATTTATACTTTTATTTTTAGTATCAGTCGACCGTATGCCAGTTTAATAGGTGGTATGAATAGACCAGGTATTTCAACAAAAATCGGGCTTTTAATATGTCTTATAAATATCCCACTAAATTATCTTTTTATTCCAAAAAGTGGACTTCTTTCGTCTATTGGAATCAATGGTCCAACAGGTGCAGCAATAGCAACAGTTATTTCTACACTAGTAGGTTTTTTTGGGCTTCGATATGCAGCCAAAAAGTTATCTGGGGTAAAGCTCCTACAGACTCATACTCCACGTCATATTATTGCAGGTCTGATTATGGGACTTTTTTTATATTATCTTGCTTTTCAAACATTGCTTTTCCCTAGAATTCATTGGTATCACCTACTAATGTTTGCTGGATTAGGTTTAGGAGTATATCTTGGAATATTATTTCTTCTAAAAGAATTTAATAAACAAGATCTACATTTTTATCTAAA
>CAYFVP010000060.1:0-9658 GCA_964346655.1 uncultured Thermoplasmatales archaeon | reverse complement strand
TATTTAGTTTCTCATACGATAAAAATACTAGTGGATTATTATTTCCCACCAAATTCTCTAGATTTGTTTTAAGTTGAAGTAAAAATGCATGCAGTTGAATAAGTTCATCCTTCTGAATTTATCTCCCCAATTTCAAATCATTTATTTCTTTAAAAAACCAACACCAAGTTGTTTTGTTGTGAGAATAAAAAGATGATGGTTTTTTACTGGTAATTACGAAACTATATCTCCCCCTCGGCGTAAATTTTTACTGTTAAATACGAAGCAATATCTTCCATATACTTCAAAAAATAAATTCATACATAATAAAAAATGAAAAAGATGCAAGAAATATGTTAAAATAATGTTTATCTATTCGTTTTTTTCTATTATGCAACAAATTCCAAACACTATTTCCTTTTTTTCAGTAAATATTTTGTATCTTTATCAAGATCTGTAAATAAATCTGCAACCTCCATAAGTTTATGAGATGTGGTTTTACCAAAGGCTACAACTTCAACTCTGCAACCTAGGCTTTTTGCGTGTTCTAACAAATCAGAGAAATCCCCATCTCCACTTACCAATACAACTGTATCTAGTTTTGGCGCAAGTCTCATTACATCCATAGCTATTCCTACATCCCAGTCTCCTTTCTTAGCTCCACCATAGAAAACCTGAAGATCCTTTGATCTTACTTCAAATCCCATCTCAGATAATGCATCATAAAAAGTGCTTTCATCCTTAACATCTGCTTTAATAACATATGCTATGGCTCTAATGAGTTCCCTTCCCACAATAGCTTCTTTTAAGATTGTCTTGAAATTTGCTTTACTTTTATATAAATGCTTTGCAGAATAGTAAATATTTTGTGTGTCTACAAACACACCGATTCTCTGATTAATATGTCCTGATTTTGTCATATATTCATCTCATAACAGCTTTTTATTTAAAAAACCAACACTTGGAGTTTTTGAATGGATAAAAAAGAGTCGGAATCAAGAGATTATTAAAATCTAATATAAATCTGTAATACATAACTATTTAAGCTAGTACATCGTATATAGCTATAGAAAAGAATAAAGATAAAATTTATACAATTTCGGTTTTGAGATTTTTTTTATTTTTGCTCTTTTAATCATTTCAGATGTTATGGTCTGAGGAGGTGATAAACATATGAAAGGAACCGTAAAATGGTATGATTATATGAAAGGTTATGGATTCATACACGGTGAAGATGATAAAGATGTTTTTGTTCATAGATCATCTATTCCATTTGGTGCAGAACTTTATGCTGAAGATCAAGTTGAATATGATATAGAAACAACAGAAAAAGGTCCAAAAGCTATAAATATAAAGAAATTAAAAAAACACATAGGTACAATGGTTTAAAAATTAATTAGTTTGTATCTTTTAGTGTAGATATCAAAATTAAAATCTTACAATTAATAAATGAAATTATTTTGGTGTAAAAAATGAAAATATTTGATAGATTTAAAAAAGAACAAAAAACAGAAAAGATTCCAAAACATATTGCAAAAAGGAAATCTAAAAAAAATAAAAATTAAAAGAGGAATTCTAATTAAATTATTTTCTCTTATTTTTTTTGCCATATTCCAGTTAGGATTATAATTATTATAAATGGAATCAAGAAATTATAAAAATCTAATATAAATCTGTAATGCATAACTATTTAAGTTAGCACATCGTATATAGCTATAGAAAAGAATAAAAATAAAAGCTTCACGATTTCGTTTTTACGAATTTTTGAGATTTTTTATTTTTTGCTCTTTTAAGCAGTCCAGACGTTATAGTTTGAGGAGGTGACAAACAAATGAAAGGAACCATAAAATGGTACGATAACTATATAGGATATGGATTCATCCAAGGTGACGATGGCAAAGACGTCTTTGTCCACAGAACAGCCGTACCATGGACGACAAATCTCTATGAGAATGACTATGTTCAATACGATATAGAAGCATCAGAACGAGGACCGAAAGCAGCAAATTTAAAGAAACTAAAAAAACGCTTAAATGGATAATAGTTTTTTTACCAATTACATTTAAAAAACTAAATATGTATATTAATCGGAGGCAATATTCAATGGAAAATATAACTAAAAAACTTAAAAAAATGATGAAATCAAGAAAAAATCAAAAAATAATCTACAAACAATCTAATATAAAATCAAAAAACTCAATTGTTGACTAGGCACGTTAGCAAAGAAAAAACTTTGATAGCAAAGCAAGTAACTTTTAAAAAACTAAGAGAAAAATGATGGGTTAATCTATTTACTAATTTTCGTATAATTGGATAAATCTACTCTCCCTCTAACATAAATATTATCCCAAAAACCGAAAGAAATGAAGTATATAAAGCAATAAGCTATGAGGGTAGCTTGTTCAAAAGGGTATATAAACGCATTAAGGTGATAAAATGGCAACTAAATTAGAGCGGTTAAAAAGAAAGCATAAAAAAAATAAAAGACAACGAAAAAAAGCAAGATGTAACTAATCTACCTAAGAAAATTTAAGAGAAGATATAAGAATTTTGGCGAAATATATATACTGTATTGATGAATTACAAAAAACAGTTTGATGAATTATTTAAGAGCGCTAATGTAAAAATATCTAAATAACGGTTTTTAGAATGTATACTCCCTACGAATGATTAAAGTAGGATTGTAAGGAGATGTTTTTTAAAAGAAAAAGGTTAAGAGATTGCAGGCATGTACAGAAAGAAAATGGTCAGGATTGGAACTAAATATAAAAAAGTAATCGAGTTATTTAATGAAAAAACAGGGGAAGTAGTTAGAGTAATCCGTTTCCGTAATTCAATAGCATTTAACGAATTTTTAAAAGATTTCGAAGCAATGAGATACCCAGGTTATGATTGGAGATATATAGATAAAGGGAAAAAGAAGGGGAAAACATGATAAACCATCTAATTATAGGTTGAAGAGAGAATGAAATATCAAGTCAACAGAGGGAAAAACTGTATTGTATCAGGATGCAATAATAAAGCTAAAGTAAAAGGATTATGTATTACGTGTTATCAGAAAAGAAAAAAAGAAGAATAAGCTAAGCTTTTTTATTGCTTAATTTTATAGCTTCTATTGTTTTCATGTTGAGACATCCCGTACCTCGATTCGATTCAATTATCATAAACCCTGCATTATAGTCAATGAGCATAACCTTACCAAAAACAACATAAATTCTTTTTTCACCTGGTTCTTTTGTTACAATCTTACAATGTCTTCCTATTAACCTATCCATACATTTTTTTTCCATTTTTCATCCTTCCGAAACTCGCGTTGGTTGAGAAGATGGAAAATACAAAATATTCCCATCAACTCTCTCCAAGCGTGCTATTCTTTATCACTGATTATATATAAATTCATCGTGTCAGAATGTCAAAATGAAATAACCTTTTTTTACATCTGATTTTCAACAATTTAATGATGTTTTTTTAAGTAAATCAAGAATGAAAATAACTCCTTATTAAAAAGAAAAAATTGTTACCATCTTCGACTTCTTTTTACAATACGGTTGATATCTGTGGAATTACAAAACCTACATTTTCCACAATCATTACTACCTGTAAAAACCCAGCTAAATTTTTTATTACAAGAATTACATTGATACCAAAAAATCAATTTTTTCATCCCTTGAGTATGAAATTTTGAATTATTTCATAGTTTATAATAATATTTAAAAAATAAGAAAAAAGAAACATCTATTGAAAAGGATTAATCTTCATTTTATATCAACAGAAGAAAACAATTATTATTTACTAGTAAATTTGAAACAATATCTCCCCCCTCGGCGTACAATTTTTACAGATAAAATCAAAACTATATTTTACATTAACTATAATTATTTAATTTCAGCATTAATAAAAAATGAATGAAATACTGATTCAAAAACTGCTGCATAAACGTGTTATAAAAAGATCTATTTCTTGACTTCCTAGTTTTAAGTAGAACATCTATTTCACAATAATCATTAGGAGTGTCGGAATTATATATAATTATCTTACCAATGAATTCTGTATCTTGTATATTTGGTGAAGAAACGCATGCTCCAATAATAACTGTGTCATTAGCAGCTAGATTGGTGCCATTTTTTGGTGCAATTTCCCATTCACCCCATTCTGGCGTTGCGTTTAGATGCCAGTTTAATAGTGAATCTTCTTCACCACAGTTTTTAACATTGAAGTCACCACAAACAACTTCTCCGGGTTTAACATTTAACCATTCAAGCTTTCCTTCACAGCAAAGGTCAGGCTGCTTTTTTTCTCCTATAAGTAACAGATAATCCTCTGACTCGCCGTAATCAAAATTACCATCTCCTTCCCAATTTAGAGGAACAGGTTTTTCAGTGATAGAAAACCTTGCCCAAACATATCCAGGATTTTCGCTAATCTCAAAGGATGGCGGATCAAGAAGTGAAATAGCTCCGGAATATCCATAGGGTATTGGAAAAAAATTAACAACGACATGTTCTCCACGATCACCCCAAAAACCATTCTGATTAAAATCTATTATTAAGTTAAAATATCCAGAAATTTGAGAGGTTATTTGGTTAGTTACCTTTATATCTACATCAGATCCCCATACAACTGTTTGACTGGTATTTCCCAGTGAGGTACCACTACCACCAGAACATGGAATAATCTTATAATTGTTGGTAATTGTGAAAGGTTCAGGTATAATTAGACCAGCGTCGTTATCATTGAAACTTTCATCTTGATTATAAGGTGGAAAACAATAGTGAGGGCACTTTCCGGCATTTCCTTCTGTTTCTAGATCAACTTTGGATCCAAAATATGCTCCAAAATTTTTATGTTCAACCCATAAACCTGGTCCACAATCTTTGCATGTTGGAAAAGAACCAGTGATACCTAAAGAGGGATACGCCATTTTATTTAGTCCTTCAGGAGCATCACCATAATCAAATTCTTCTTGTATCTTAGGAAAATTGCTGATTAATTTTATTTTATCTATATTTGTTTTGTTTCTAACTCCGATAGCTGGAAAAACTGAGGCAATCAATATAGTTACAACGAGAATAATTATTATTTTCTTTTGCATAAACTTTATAGCCGCCCTGGAATATAAATCTACAATATTATCTATTTATTTAAATGTTTTTAAAAAATATTATTATTAAAAAAATATTTAGTAAATCAAAGTAAAATTATAGTTGATTTGTTGAGGTAATTAATTAAATCTTAAGTTTGTAAAATAAGCTCTTATAGAATTTAACTGAAATGTTTAATAGCCTATTTAGTATTAAATAGAATATCTTTATAAAAATCATCTTTAAACTAAAAGACATAAAGATAATATTTTTTTAATAAAGGAAAAATTTGAGAGGAACCTTTAAAAGAGAAAATATTGTAGTTATAAAAAAGTGTTTAATAGTATTTTGAATTCGAGATAAAGTATCTAAGATACGGACATAATCATGACCCTCGATCGGTGTACTACCATATTCTTCTTTAAGATTGCCTGTTATATAGATTGGAATTGTCTCGCCTACATAATTTCTAAGATCTAATGTATCTACAACCTCCTTATTGGAAAACATCAATTTCAGATCTATATAACCATCTCCTTGTAAGTCATGACCACCGCCTTCTTCGCCTGTCCAAGGGGTTGCAACATCTTCGTAATTCCAATTAGTCGGTGAAACACCAGGTTCCAATAAATCTATTTTAATTTCGATTGTTGAAGGATCAATGGTTGTAACATCAAAATCATCGGTACCACATACAGCAACAGGTAAAACTCCCTTTTTCTTAACATTAATTGGATTTGGCCATGAGCCAGGTTTAATATCAACATAAGTAGAAATATTATCTGGTGGAGGCGGTTCAGATCCAGATTCGGAATCTTCTAATGCCCAGAAAGTATGCCCCTCAAAAGCACTCTTTTGGCCCCAATCATAAAAGAAAATCTCAAGTTTATAGTCACCATCTACATCTGCAATACTTGGGGATGTATGAATTCCCTGATAGCCTATGTAACCGCCATCACTGGTAAGAAATTTGTCTATTAAAGATCCATTATTTCCACTTAGTAAATATAAGTTTTTATCCTCGGAACCAACATAAACATCAAGATTCATTGAATTGTTTTCTCCATAAAAACCTGTCCGCTCAGGGTTTTTTCTGAACATAGGCCATTCTTTTGCATATTTATCAGCATTTCTATTTGCAAGGGCTGGAGAAGAATAAATCCGTCCATTTGTTGTATAGTTCCATTCTTCAAAACCTGAAGCATTTAATGAATAGATTTTACCATCAAATGAACCAACAACTGTCTCCATACCTCCATCACCATCGATATCTCCAATAGATGCAGATGAATATACTGGGCCACCTGTTTGAAATCGCCACTCAGTTGATCCAACAACCCCATTCCACTGTAAGGCATATACTTTACCATTGGAAGCTCCAATAACAATTTCAAGATAGTCATCATTATCTATATCAGCAAGAGCTGCAGAAGCGTAAAATGCATTATCCTGTGTTTTATATCTCCATTCCAAGACTCCTGTTCTACCATTTAATATATAGACATAACCATCTGTTGCGCCAAATATAGCCTCTATTGTTCCATCATTATCAACATCACCTAGTGCAATAGTTGAATATATCTCAATTCTGCAATTTGGGGGATTGCAAGGTACAGTATATACCCAAAGAATATCCCAATCTACTCCTTCAACACCGTCCCAAGGTTCTCCACCTGGCCAAGAATAGCCTTCGTTAATACCATCTGAATTATCACCATCAAGAGCATATACCTCATGAAAATGACGATTTCCAATAATGAGTTCTTGGCCATCCACAAAAGTCATAACATCAGCTACTGCAGGACCACTAGGCCACATAAACTCCCCAGAACCTGGTGGATTTGGAAATGTCCAGAAAAAGTCTCCAAATCGATCCATTACTTCAACTGTTTTTCCGCTTGTAGTACCTCCAGCAATCTCAAGATGATTATCGTTGTTGATATCCACTATAACAACATCACCCCTTGATTCATCGCTAAAGGTGTTTTTAGCCCATTCGATATTGCCTTGAGAATCAAAACAACGCCAAATACCAGGGGCAAATGCATTTAATTCAGGGTAAAACTCAGAACATTCATCACTACCTGTAACTATCTCCATATCTTCATCAGGCTCATTTCCCTTAGCGTTAACATCAAATCCTAAGTCAGCAATTCCTGGAGACGAACCAAAAAACCCCCAATAATATAAGTGCATATCATATCTCCACTCTTCTAATAATATTCCATTTTCACTACCAAAAGTTTCTAAAAAAGATTTCTGTGAGTTTAAAATATTTTTTAATAGAAAACATTCATTAACTATCCTTATTAAACTTTTTTCCGATATTGGGTTTTCATTATCTATATTTTTTATGTTTTTTAAGTTGACAGATTTGAATATATTACCACTAATATTTGGGATAGTACTTGCTCCAACAAATAAAATAATTATAATAAAAATTAAAATTTTTTTGATAAAATTATTAATTTCTATATTAATACCTCCCTTATATCTCATGACCTATATATAAAATAGATATGTTTTTATTAATTATAAATTTTTCTTTACAAGAAATTTATAATATTTTATAAAACTATTTTAAAATAATATACCCAAATATATTAAATTTTTATTTGAAATATCAAATATGAATAATTATAAAAAAATAGGCTTTACACATAAAAATAATTACTAATATTATCTAAATAACATTTAAAACAAGGTTTTATTTTAGAGTTTTTTACAACCCCAACAAACAACAATAAACAAAAAAACGGATAAAAGGAAGGGTAGAAAAAAAATGAAAAGTAAAGACCCTGGTTACTCTTCATATTTTATTCCTAATCTACCCATCCATTTGTCCCCATCTTAGCCATACAAATTAGAACAATACTGTGCACTTCAACCAGCAAAGTTCTTTTTAGTTGGCTATCCTCATTCATTTTATAAGTTCTTTTTTAATATTGTGGTAAAAAGGATGTAAAAATAATGGTAAAATAGTAGTAAAAGAAGTAATCACCGCCCGCTATTCAACACCCGAACTGGCCACCACCCGACACCCGCAGATTCACCAGAGCACATTTTCAATACATTTTTATACTATCAATTTCGCTTTTTCAAATCATAACATTTCCATTCCTCTTTTGTTTTAAATTTGTATATAACCTTAAACAACTATCAAATCTTAACTTAGGATTAGAGGTATCAGTTTATGAGATATGATACTGAAATGGGTAAACAACTTATTGATGAGCTGATTGAATTATGGAGTGAGACAAAAATACAGTGTGATAAAATAGAAGATTTAGTTGAACAACTTAAGGATGCAAGGGCTGAATAATATTCCAATATCATAATTTTTATCAACTATAGACTTTATTAAATATAATTTAGTATTTATTGTAGTAATGAAAACTGCGAAAAAAACCTCAATCAATATGATAATCTGTTTCTGGGTTTTGATATTTTAATTTCAAGTTCCTATATCATATAGTTCTTTTGCAGGATGCCGATCAAAGTTAAACCAGGGAAATGCTACTATTTTAAGTCCATATCCTGGGCGTAAAACTAACATTAATACTTTTTCACCTATGATAGATTTAGGGAGGCGTAAGTTCCAATCATCCCAATAGTTACCATTCCATTTAATACGTGGCATGAATTGGAAAAAAAGTAAGTACTCAAAATATGCGTGTTTATCATTGCTTATGAAATTATTATTATTTACTTCAGTGTTGTCAGCAAAAAAGAAGTTAATTCCTAGTTCGTTGTTCGCAATGATATTTTCACTAATGATATGAAATAGAGAGCCTATTATTGAAATGCCGTTTTTGTTGTTCTTTATAATATTCCCAGAAATGGTAAATTTGTAAATATTATTAGGAGGTGCAGGGATGAAATTCTTTATTCCATCATCTGAGTTTTGAATTGTAAAACCGCTTAGGTTAACATAAGCACCTATTCTAATAGCAGTATCTTCTCCTCCGCCATCAATAAATGTAATATCCCTGTCTTCACCAATCAGGTTAATATCTTTGTCTATATTCAGATGTTCATAATATTTACCATTATAAACAAAAACAGTATCCCCATCACTCGCATTATCTATAGCTTCTTGAATCGTTGTGTAGTTGCCTTCTCCTGTTCCACCGACATACAAAATATTACCATTAGAAGTAGACATAGAAGATTTCTTTACAGTATCAAAAGCTGTTGAGGGAGGAATACTCGTACAGATAAACAAAACAATAATTCCAGTTACCAATCCTTTTTTTAATATATTATTATGCATTTTTTCGCCTCCTCCACATATTTATAATGTAATCAGAATTATATAATACTTTTTAACAAATATTTGTTTTACAAAACAGTGTTGACACTGTCAACTTAAGATCACCTTCAGAAGAACATTATACAACGCGATCCAGACCGAACACCACCGCTTTATACTCATAAGAGAGCTATTATTAGGGAAACGTTTCCAAAAGCGTTTAACTCTAGCTTTAAACTGACTATACCATTGTTCAATAGGGGTTCTCCAACCAAATGTCTCATGCCGATACTTCAGACCCATTCTTTGGAGGGCCCAGCGATACCAAGGTCCTCTATCAACCAAG
>CAYFVP010000059.1:0-65265 GCA_964346655.1 uncultured Thermoplasmatales archaeon | reverse complement strand
TGATGGTAGCTCCTTTAGTTACTATAGAGATGTCTTTCACAATTCTTGCATTTATTTTTCAATGTTCATGGATTAAGCCTTTTCCATAAATTTCATAATAAATAAAAGAAACCATATCCTCTTCAGAATATTAGGATTAATCCCATCTAAAAGTTTTAAATACTAACATTTGATTTAAATTATTGGAGGAGGTAATATAATTGGGTAGAAGGTCTCTTGCATTTGGATTATGCTTCTTGTTGATATGCTCTGCATTAATACCTATGAGTCTGGGGTATAAAACCAAGACTATAAAAAAAGAAAAAATCCCAGCTGATGTGATATTTAATAATTCTACGAATTCAAAATCATCATTAGAAAATTATGAGATGTGTTTTCCAAGGGATTTCAAATATAGAGACTTGGAAGAACACATACAAATAAGCAATGAAGAATTTATATCAAAAAATACAGAATCTATCAGAAATAATAAATATAAAAAAAGTCATAAAACTTTAACCACAGGATTTCCAAATATAATATATGTACCAGATGACTATCCTACTATTCAATCTGCAGTTGATAATGCAAATACTGGAGATGAAATAGTTGTGAGAGATGGAGCATATGAAGAAAATATAATTATTGATAAATCATTAATAATAAGATCCGAAAATGGTTCTTCAAGTTGTTCCATTAAATCAAAAGCAGGTGATCCTCCTGTTTTCGATATAATGAATGATTATGTTACAATAAGTGGTTTTTGTATATTAGGTAAAGAGAATAATCCCGGCGATTATGGAGTTAAACTCAATTCCGTCGATAATTGTAATATCATGAATAATAAAATAAAAGAAACTACTTATTGTATATGGGCGTTTAAATCAAATTATAACAATATTTATAATAACGAAATTGGTGAATTTTGGTATGTGCAAAACTGGGGAATATGGTTAAAACAGTCTCAATACAATAATATTTTTAACAACACCCTTACACATTGTGGTGGAGCGGGTTGGGGAGTTTACCTCATATCAGCTAACAACAATATGATTTTTAATAATACCATTATTAAGAATAATTACGGTATTATAAGTGAATCATCACAAAAAAATATTATTATAAACAATACAATAAAAACAAACCATCATGGAGGAATATTATTATATAAATCTACTGAAACTACAATTTCTCAAAACCTTATTAAAAATACACGTTGGGATGGAATCTACTTGCAATATTCTAATAATATTAATATCATAAATAACATATTTTCTAATGATGGTCTTTTTCTTTATGAATCATACAATAACAATATTGAAAATAATATTGTTAATGGAAAACCACTTATTTATGTTGAAGATGCATTAGATTTATTAATAGATGAACCAGCAGGACAGATTGTATTAGTTAATTGTGATAATATATCTGTAAAAAACCAAGAAATATCTGAGGTTGAGGTAGGAATTGAATTTTGGCAGACAAGTAACTCATTTATATCAGAAAGTAAAATTTATACAACCTATTTTCCAGCAATTTGGCTTGGGTATTCTCATTACAATAAAATCCGAGATTGCGAAATAACAGATAGTTGGCAGGGCATTACCTTACATTATTCTAAGTGTAATCATATAGAATCTAATCTATTATATAATAATCAGTGGGAAGGTATATATCTTAAAGGTTCCAATTTCAATCTAATAATTGGAAATAATATTTATAAAAACTATGATGGTATTGGAATAAAAGAATCACATAATAACAATATTTGTTATAACAAAATATTCAAAACAAAAAGTGATTTTTATGGTATAGATATTCGAGAGTCAAACTTCAACATTATAAGATGTAATGATATATACAATAATAAAAAAGGTATTGTATTTATTCCAAATACACAAAATAATATAGTTTATCATAATAACTTTACAGAAAATGTGTACCAAGCGATAAGTAATAGTAATAATAGTTGGGATAACGGTTATCCCTCTGGTGGTAACTTTTGGGATGATTATACTGGTATGGATAATGATGGTGACGGTATCGGAGATATTCCATATAATATATCTGGTGGAGATAATAAGGATTATTATCCTTTGATGGAACCATGGATTAAAGATAAATTAACAGTTGATTCATTTGGACCATACTATGGACTAATTAACGAACCATTAGAATTTTATGGTTTTGCAGTAAATGGTAATAAACCATATACTTGGTATTGGGATTTTGGAGATGGTAATACTTCAAATATGCAAAATCCTACATTTACCTATTCAGATGCTGGTAATTACAGTGTAAATTTAACTGTGATAGATAATAGTAGTAATTCGGCAAGTGATATTACCTCTTCTTGGATTCAAGAAATTAACATTCCACCAAAATCTCCATTAATAACTGGTCCAAATATTGGTAAATATGGTGCATCTTATACTTTTATGTTTTCAGCAATAGATCCTGATGGAAATCCTGTTTCTTTTTATATTGATTGGGGTGATGATACTAAAGATTGGACAAGGGAATATGCATCTGGTGATAATGTAAGAATTGAACATGCATGGTATGAAATAGATATATATACTATAAAAGCAAGAGCGAAAGATGTATATGGAGATGAAAGTAATTGGAGCGAATTTGAAATTAAAATATCAATTCCAAGAACCAGAGCTTGGTTGAGATTTTTTGATATGTTTCCAATACTGCAGAGAATACATAATTATATTTTATAGAAAAAGACTTTTAATCAACACTTTTTTGATATAAATCTTTAAATGGTTCAGCACATTTTAATGGATATTGATAAAGTAAAATAAAGAAAAAATTCCAACTATTCACAGATATTATGGAATTTTTGACTGGATGTGATACAATGTCATTAGTAAGTATAACCTGCAGGTGGTTGGATCAATTAAGTAAAAATTATTATTTTAAAATTTTCAAAGAAATTAATCAAAAATTATCTGAAACCTATTGTTTAAAAAGGTTTTTGTTAAATGCGATATATATCTCAGCTTAATATTTGGACAGTTGTCCACATGCTCTGATTTTTTACAAATCTTTAAACTAGGTTCTATGTTTGATATGAATTAAGCATTATTTATTCACCATTTTGTTTTAGATGGAGGAGTAAAAAATTGGAGTCATCGCTGCATCCTTCTAGTTGTAACCCGCACAATTCTGTGCAGTCAACTATCGAAAACTGGGAAGAGATTAAATATAACAAATCAGATTTTGAGTCTACAAACAAAAATGGAGGTATGCACCAAAAATGGGACAAAAATTTAGAGAATGGAGGCCATCTTGTCGAACAACCAGAAACACTTGTCTGGGATGGGATGGCTAATGTAGATATAAGCCGTTATAATAGATTGGAATGTCCAATATTTTTAAAATCAGAAACAGCTACTTTTGTGGATGTAGCACTTCATGCTCTTGTCAGGCAGAGGTTGAGCATTGGAACGATAAACCGAAATCTGCGTTATGCAAGGTTCATGGAGAATTTTGTTCCAAGAGAGTTCAGCGTTGATTTCCGGAATTTAAACTATGAGAATGTCATAAGACATCTTGATTACCGTGAACAGGTTGAAGGATGTGGATGTGGAGCTTTGAAACATGAATGGCAGGCTATTCGCATGTTCATTCTTGCTTTTGGATTCAATCCAGATGAATGGAGATATAGACCTCCTAAGAATCCGAAATATAGAACCATACCAATTGTTTTTCCAGAACAACTACATAAGATACTTCATACCAAATATAACAAAGATTACTATGTTGATAGTCTTATCAAGCATATTCTTTGTAAAAATTTTTTGTTGGTTGGCGTTTTCCAAGTGAACCAAGTATTCTAAAAATAAGTGATGTAGATTTTGAAAATGATACATTGATAGTGACAAGCCCGAAACTTTACAATGCTACAAGAATGCTTGACATTGGAGAGCTTGAAAGACGTAACAATAGTTACAGTTTCAAAAACTATGTTGATAAGATACGCCCAAGTTTTGAAAACCAGTTCAGCAAAGATTTTATGTTCATCCATCCAAATGGTAGACCATTTGAAAACCCAGAACAGCTAAGAATGTTCATTAACCGCAGAGTTAACAGGATCATTAAAACAGTATTCCCTAAATACTATAATTATACATGTCGACATTGGTGTGCAGTTGCAAGGCTTATCCGTACAAAACTGGAAATTAAATCATTTGATGTTTATGAAGTAAAAGAATGGATGGGTCATACAAAGATCCAGACTACTATGGATTATGTTCAAAATGCCAAATTTTATTTTAATAAAACGGGTTTCGATTGGATTAAACGAGTCCTTAAAAACCATCATAAAACAATGGTTGAGGATAACTCGTTAAAAATTGAAAAACCCTGTTTTTCATCGGTCCAACCTCAAAACAACAGGAGTGGAGGTCCACGCCGCCTGCCGGACTCGAACCGGCGACCGCTCGGTTAACAGCCGAGTGCTCCACCAACTGAGCTAAGGCGGCATTTAAAATATATTTAGCAACACTGAATACTATATTGTTTTAAAAGATTACGTGTCAATAATTTAAACGCTGTGATCTTCTTAATTCCTTTATTTGGGTTTCAACAAACCTATAAACAGATGCATGCTTGCTACCAGTAAGTAGCATATCAATAGATTTTTTTAAAATATTTATTTTTTCAAGATCAGATATAATTGAAATTGTGTGACCATACACAGAAATCTTAGAATCAGTGAGCTCTTCAAGAACTCTTTTTGTTTTACCCTCTTTACCTATGACTCTACTTTTTAATCTACGAATATGGGTATCCTTTTTTCTAACATAATCATGAAGGTCAAAAATAAAAAAATCGGCATCAGCATTAAATAAAATTTCTGCTTTTTCAGGTGAAAAACCTCGACCAATTGCCCTAATGACATTTTCAATTACTAGAATCATTAACGGATCTTTTGATTTATGATCATCAATTACTACCTCTCCTTCTTTTGAGTTAATATCAATCTTCAAACCAGATCTTTCCTCTAATTCCTTTTTAATTTCACCATTATGACCTATTAAAACTCCCACACGTTCCATTGGAATTTTTAAATATTTCATAATTATCACGATTTCTTTATTATTTTTTCAAAGATTTTTTCTTCATCGGCTTTAATTTTATACTTTTTAAAGTAACTTGCTACATTATGTATATCTCTTTTTAAAAAATCAAGGGCATTTTGATGTTCAGTTAAAACCCCTTGTCCTAAATCAATTAAATAAGGTTTTTTTCTATAAATCAACACATTATAGGCACTAATATCACCATGAACAAGATTGGCTTTCTTATACATTTTTGAAATATAATCAATAAGAGTATCAAATACTTTCTTTGGGTTTGTTAAAATAACATCTTTCATAAGAGGAGCTGCTTTTTTATAACTGCCAATATAGCTCATAACTAAAACATTATTGAAATAGACAAGTGGTTTAGGAGCAAGTACACCAATCTTTTTTAATCGTTGTAAATTTTTAAATTCCTTTTTAGTCCAAGCAAAAATAATATCCCTTTTGGTTTTATGAACACTTTTAAAACGAGGATCACCAATTATATAATCAGAGATATGTTTGAAGGTTGCAGTATTGATTCTATAAATTTTAACAACAACAACCTTATTATCAGGTGTAACTGCTCTAAAAATATTTCCTTCTTTACCTGTAGAAATTGGAAAATCAATGATATTTATAATCTTATCAGAAATTAATTTTTCAAGTGTATGAAGAGTTGATTTATCAAATACTTCATCTTGAGTTTTTCTATCTACGCCAATCCTACTAATAATTGATTCTAGCTTTTTATCCAATTTTTTTAAATTTTTTTTATCTAAAAACTTATCAGAAGACATCGATTTCCTCTGGTAATAATCTTCTTTTGCTTAAAACTATAGCCTGAGTTCTTCTATATCTAAAAATAATATCAGCTTTATCGTCTTGAATATCCCATGGTTTAATTATTACCAAATCACCTGCTCTAACGCGTTGTCTCCTTTTCATTCTACCTGGAATTCTTGCCAAGCGTGATTTTCCATCAGCGCAAATAACAGTAATTCTGCTGCCTCCCATTAACCTCTCTGCTATTGCAAACATTTCATTTTTACCCTTTTTTGGTAATGGAAGACGGATGTACTCTTCCTCGGTTTCTTCACCCGGTTTTTCATTTTGATTTTCTTTGTACACACAATCACAAGCTCTTATACCATACAATAACTGGTATTATTAAACTTTTACCAAAAATAAATCTACAGTTTAAGATTATCTGCTATTTGCTTAAGTGAGTTTAAACTTATCAATAAAAAAAGATTTAGATCTAAACCAAAATCAACACAAAGATTAATTCTATTCCTTAAATTTTTATTAGTAAAGGAAGTATCATTAAATTTAGATTTAAGCATATTTAAATCAACTTCTAATAATTTTCTAGAAGGAGTTATATTTACCACTGATAAAATAAAGTTTGCAACAGCATTTGATGCTATCATGGCTTTATCAAGAGAAGTAGTAGGAGTATAGCCTGTGTGTTTGTAATTATTTGCCATAATAGCATTTACACTATTTTTAGGAAGTAATCCATCAAGAAGCTGAGAGGCAATACTTCCTCGTTTTTCAAGATCATTTACTGTATATTCATAATCAAGATTATGTAAAAGACCTGTAAGACTCCATAATTCTTCATCCTTGTGAAGTCTTCTAGCAAGTTCTTTTAAAATACATTCAACTGCTAAAGAGATTCTAATAGAATTTCGGTCTCTTAGATATTTTTTTATAAGAATAAGTCCCTCGTTTCGAACTATCATAAATAGTAGTATAAACAAATTAAAATTTATTAAAATTTTGTATTTATAAAGTCCTAATCTTGAAATCTTGTTAAATCTATTCTGGCCCAATCGTTGAAATCGTTTTTCCCATGCGTTCCATCTGAGTAATCAACAATTTCTTGAACATATCTATAGTTCATACAACTTTTATAATTGGCCCATTTCCACCAACCAGATTGCCATGGAAGATATGTATCTGTGTTATCACATCCTTCAGTATTACCATGATGAATTCCTAAAACATGACCAGTTTCATGCATCATAATACTTGCATAAACAAGTGCTCGTCTTACTTTGGTATTGAGTACTTTTGTGTAACCAATATTCCAAAGGGTAAAATCACTCATTTTATCACAATAAGTTATATTCATAAGAAAGCTATCTCTATCAAATGCAAATCCCTTATGTCCTTCAGATTGATAAACAATTACAGCATAATGAAATACTCCTCTGCGCCAATGCGTAGGATTTTCATTTAAGAAATATTTCATTCGAAGAAACCTTGCTCCCTCCCTACCATTTACTGTTTCTTGAAAAGGAATTAACTCTCCCCCATCCATAGCATCTTCTTCATGATCATCGATATGAAAAGCAATATTATGTTTTCCAAATGCATCTATAAGCATATCCTTTGCAAGCTGTGAAACATAATTGCCTTTGTTTCCCTTTACTTCCATTTGATCTAATTCTAGAAATATATCTTGATGAAAGGGATCAGATCCCCATTGTGATGTTAAATATTCCTCAACATTATCAAGGCCATCTTTATCTATATCCATATTTTTATGATCTTCCCATTCAAAGGGATCAAAAAACCAAAATTCATGCCAATAATCACCCCATTTTGCACTTCCATGGCCCCATTTAAATTCCCATTCTATCGGAACTCCATCACTATCATTGTCCCAACCTGTATTATCAACTTCTGGATTAGTACCATAAATTTCTTCTTCTACCCATGAAGGTATTCCATCACCATCTGGATCAGTTTGAGTTATATCAAAAACCAATTCACAATCTCTATCTCTTTTATTATAAGTATTGTCATCACAACCATTAAGTCTACCATAACCGCTTACATCAGAAGGAATTGAATCAGGGTAATTGTAATCTGTACCACACCAATGTCCATTTTTTGTGTTATATATAAGTTTAGCATAATAATTATTTTTTCCATATCCATCAAAATTATTTGATATATCACATAATCTATCTATAACTGGATTCCAATCCCAGAGTTGAATTGTTATACTAACGTTTTCTTGATTTTCGGGAATGTCAGCAGTATAAGACCATTCTCCGGAAACATATTTTTGATTATGCCATGTTGGAGTTTGAAATTTTTCTCCGTTGATATCTATTTTAACATAAAAATCTGGATTGCTAAAAATGTCTATTTTATCATATGCTCTTATTTGTTTTATTGTAACAGTTACTTTTAAATCACCATAAGGTTCAATATCTTGAGTATAGTCATGATTTGATTTAATAATTGATTTTTTTAAAGGTCTAATGTCTTTTATTTCATTTGCTTGATATGTAATATTTATTGCTGAAGCATTTATAGATATTAAAAAAATTCCTATAAAACATATACAAATTATTTTTTTTATTTTATTTCTCATTTTAATTCATCCTTTAAATTAAATCTTATATATTTTTTATGTATCTATTTTAATATAATAATTTATATTTTATTACCTTTTTTTATTATTAACGCATGTTAATTGTTTTGTTACATATAAAATTTTTGGATAAATCAACTACAATTTAAAAAAGTAATGAATAAATACAATATTTGCAAAAATTTATCAATATAACAAACGATTACAGTATCGGTAAAAATATATTTCAAGAGGATGCATAACATGCTTGTTGAGGAAGTAATGACTAGAAAAGTTGTGTCTATTAATTGTAATAAAACAGTTTATGATGCATGTAAAATCTACTCTAAGCATCATGTTGGCAGTTTAGTTGTAATGGATAAAGAAATAATTGTTGGGATAGTTACAGAAAGAGATACAATTGAAAGGGTTATTGTAGAAAATAAAGATCCAAAAAAAACGAAGGTAAGAGATATAATGACGCCAAATATAAAAACAGTTCATGCTCTTGCTCCAATTGAAAAAGCAGCACAAATAATGAAAGAATATAAAATTAAAAAATTACCAGTTATTTTAAATAACGAAATTGTTGGGATAATTACTGAAACAGATTTAACAAGAACAATTGATGCTTATTCAGAAGCTGTAAAAGAATTAAATAGATTTTATACCGAAAGCAAGGATAGCATCGAAAAAATTATTGATGAATGGGGTAATATTTTATACAGCTTAAAGGGTTATAAGAGATTATCAGATACAGGACAATCTCATAAAATAAAAAAAGAAATAGAAGAATAAACAACGATACATTTTAATGCTTCTTGTTATATTTCAGAGATTAATTAAAAATGGTATTAGATGATTTAGGAAGTTCTTTAAAGGGAACTTTAAGAAAAATTGCAAATGCAGTATACGTTGATTCCAAACTTATTAAAGAGGTAGTTAGAGATATTCAGAGAGCTTTGTTACAGGCAGATGTAAATGTTAAGCTTGTTTTAGAGCTATCAAAAAAGATAGAAAAACGTGCTCTTCAAGAAAAACCTCCGGCAGGTATGAGTAATCGAGAGCATGTAATTCATATTGTTTATGAAGAATTAGTAGAAATACTTGGCGAGGCAAGAGAATTACCCATAAAAAAACAAGTTATTATGATGGTGGGTCTTTATGGTCAAGGTAAAACTACAACATGTGGAAAACTTGCTACCTTTTTTAAAAAGAAAGGATTAAGACCTGCACTTATCGCAGGTGATATTCATCGACCCGCTGCATATGAACAACTAAAGCAAATAGCTGACCAAGTAAAGGTTCCATTTTATGGAGACAAATCAGCAAAAAATGCTGTAAAGGTTGTTAATGATGGTCTTGATAAATTTAAGCGTTCAAGCGATGTAATAATTGTTGATACATCTGGAAGACATAAACTTGAAGATGATTTAATAAATGAGATGAAAGATATTTTTAAAGCAACAAAGCCTAATGAAAAATTGTTAATAATGGATGCAGCAATTGGTCAAGAAGCAGGACCACAAGCAAAAGCATTTAATGCGGCTGTAAATATCACTGGAATTGTTCTTACAAAACTAGATGGAACCGCAAAGGGTGGTGGGGCTTTAAGTGCGGCAGCTGAAGTAGGAGCCCCGATTGTGTTTATTGGAACAGGTGAACACTCTTCTGATTTTGAAAAATTTGAACCTTCAGGTTTTATCTCCCGTTTACTTGGAATGGGAGATATTAAATCTCTTCTTGAAAAGGCTGAAGAAAGTTTAAAGGGGAAGGATGCAGAAAAAACTGCAAGACGTATCATGTCAGGTAAATTTACATTACATGATATGTATGATCAGATGAATATGTTAAAAGGAATGGGATCTTTGAAAAAAATTGCTGAGATGTTACCTGGTGGTTTTCCTGGAAAAGCAAAAGTTAAACAAGAGGATATGGATAGTACAGAAAATAAGCTTCAGAAGTTTCGTGTTATTATGGATTCTATGACTGATGATGAAATGAATGATCCAAGCCTTATTAGAGCATCTCGTATAAAGCGTATTGCAAGAGGAGCAGGTGTAGAAAACAAAAATGTAAAGGAACTTCTAAAATATTATAATATGACCAAAAAGATGATGAAAGGATTTTCAGGTAACCGTAAGATGAGAAAAAGCCTGATGAAGCAACTGCAATTTGGAAATTAAATACCTTTTTTAAGAAGAATTTATGTTATTTAAAAATAGAAATCAAATTATCAATAATGGTCAAACTCCTGAATTAAAAAGAATCAGAAGTGAAATTCTTGATATATTTACTGCCGCAATCGAAGCAGTCGATCCCTATAAATCTGTTATTTCTAGGTTTCAAAAAAATATTATTAATTTATATTCAAATAAATTAAAAGTGTCTGATTTTGATAATGTTTATCTTATTGGATTTGGTAAAGCAAGCATTGGTATGGCAAAAGCAGTTTGTGATTCAATAAAAATAAAAAATGGAATTGTTATTACAAATGATTCCAATTATAAGCCCATAGATGATAACATAAAGGTAATTGTTGCACATCATCCTATTCCAGAACAAATAAATATTACGGCTGCAGATGAAATTATTAATGTTGTAAAAAATTGTAGTAAGAAAGATCTTTTAATTGTTTTAATTTCTGGTGGCGGATCAGCACTTCTATGCAAACCACGTGTTGATCTTAAAGATTTGCAAAAAACAACTAATTTGCTTTTAAATTGTGGAGCAAACATTAACGAAATTAATACTGTTCGTAAGCATATTTCATTTGTTAAGGGTGGACAACTTGCCATATTAGCAAAATGTATGGTTGTTTCTTTCATTATTTCTGATATTATTGGTGATCCAATCCAGTTTATTTCATCAGGACCAACTTCTCCAGATTCTACCACATTTAAGGATGCCTTAAATGTTTTACAAAAACATAATATTTGGAATAAAATACCTTTATCTGTTGTAAAGGTTATTGAAAAAGGTATAAAAGGTACAATTCCTGAGACCCCAGAGATTAATCATCCAGTTTTTAAAAATGTAGAAAATATGATTGTTGCAAATAATGAAATGGCATGTAAGGCTGCAGAAAAAAAAGCTATATTACTTGGTTATAACACATTAATTCTTACAACCTCTCTTGATGGTGAAGCAAAAAATATAGGTTTGTATTTAGTCAAAAAGGCAGTAGATTATAAATCTAATTTAAAAAAAATGTTATTTATAACAGGCGGAGAAACAACTGTCAGAATTAAGGGAACTGGTAAGGGTGGAAGAAACCAAGAGATGGTTCTTGGTTGTGTTAAGGAGCTTGCCAATAAAAATATTGTTTTTTCATCCTTTGCAACTGACGGAATTGATGGAATATGTGATGCAGCTGGAGCAATTGTGGATTCTTATACTTTTAAAAGGGCAGAAGAAAAAAACTTAGATCCAATATTTTTTCTAAAAAATAATAATTCTTATGAATTTTTTAAAGAACTTGGTGATGGATTTAATACCGGTCCAACAGGAACCAATGTAATGGACATTCAATTATTGATTAAAATAAAATAAAAATATAAAACCGTAAACTATATAAATGAACCTAACCAATATTCTAATTAAAAATTATTAAAATATATAAAGACAAACAATATTGGAGATAGCAAAATGAATTTAAAAATAGCAAAGAAAACCATTGCTATCAGTCTTATTTTTATATTTATCTTATCACTTTCAAATCCTGTTTTTGCTGATTTAATTCAATCAAATGAAGATGGAGTTGCATATGATTTGTTTGAAGATGATGCTTTTATCGATGAAAAAAATGACTGTATAGTTGAAAATGGGACAGTAACACTTGAATCAAGACCTTTTTATTCAATTCAATATGATTATGATAAAACACCTGACAATATTGAAGCATGGGAACATGATGATCCTTTTTTTGTTCCAGGTGGAGATATTGCAAAGATACTTTCAACAATTACAAGTCCAAATTTATTTGCAAAATATGAATTTGAAAATATTGCTACAATTGGTAAGGGTAAAGATTATTATCAAACTGAATCAATAGCTATTGTATCTATTAATTATGTTTATCACCCCTTACATCTTTTTAAAATTAAGATTGATGAAAAAGTCGATCAGCTATTGAAATTTGAGGTTGGATGGCGGACACATTTATTTGACACTGAGGCAGAGTATGAAAACACAAATTTAGAAGAAATCAGAATGTATTTATGGAGTTATGGAGATCTTTTACCTCGCTGGAATTTTATTGATAAAATTAATTATACAAAAGATGAAATTGAGTCTGCAGATGGTTATATTTATACAGAGGAGAGTGCTAATAAATTCATCAGTAATGAAGGAATAGTTCATATTTTAATCGTTGGAAAACCTATTGCAAATATTGATCCAATAGCACCAGCAATTCTTACTACAGATTATGTTGTTTTAGAAATACCAGTTGAAGAAGGATACAAAACTAACGGAAATATTATATCAAAAGAATTCAAACCTGACACTAACAAGTTTTATGGATGGGACAAAATTATTTGGGAAAGTTCAATACCAACTGAAAATACATATGTAAAAATCCAAGTTTTAAATGCCAATAAAGAGGTTATACCAAATGAAGAACTAGAAGGAAATGAAGATGGTTTTTTAAGTTCTCCAGTTGATATTTCCTCACTTGATACAAGTTTTTCAAGTATTAGATTAAAAGCATTATTTCATACAAAAATATATAAAAATACCCCTCTTTTATTTAGTTGGGGAGTTTTATGGCATTCTACAGGGGGGTTTTTTGATAGTTTTAAATCTGATTATAAAATAAGTGAAAGTTTAGGAATAAATATAAAAGATGGAGATGTAACAATAAGTGAATTTTATTCTGAATGGCCCATTTTTGGAAAAAATCCTGCAAATACACGATCCTATACTGCTCCAGATTATACATATAATATAACCGAGACGTACTGGCGAACTGATATTAATAGAAATATTGGTGGTTGGTTTAGAAGTCCAATAATGAGTGATGGAAAAATATATATTGCAGGTAATGACAGTAAAATCTATTCTTTTAATCTTTCTCGTGATGGAAATTGGGAAAGCTATGAATCTTGGGATGAAAGTAATGCCAATTATGAGATAGAAACAACTTTTGCAGCAGATGATGGATATCTTGTTGCTGCTACTAGTAGATTAAACAGTAGACAAAATAAGATTTATGCATTGAACACCTCTGATCTCAAAGATGTAAAATGGAGTTATCCTAAAACCGATCCTGAAAAAACAATTTGTTTTTCTGCAGCTCCAACCATTGCTAATGAAAAGGTGTATGTCACCTCTTGGTCTGGCCAAAATGCAAATCAAAAATCATTTAACTATCTTTATTCAAGATTTGATTCGTTTTTTAATTACCGATTAGGAGTAAATAATAAACTCTTTATTTTAGATCTTAAATCTGGAATTCCAATAATTGCTCCAATTAGACTTCCAGCTGCAAGTCTTTCAACACCTGCAATTGATAATGGTTTTATTTATGTTGGTTGTGAAAATTTTGGAGGACCAAGTTTATTTGCTTATGATGAAAGTACAGGTAAAACTGTATGGAATGCAAGTGTTGGAACAATTGGAAGAACCTCACCAGTTGTTACTAAGGGAAAAGAAGGTAAAATTGTAATTGTTGTTTCAAGAGAGCAATCTATATTTTCAAATATTGGTACAGATAAGGTTATTGCACTAAACGCAGAAAATGGTGAGATGTTATGGAATTATACCATTGGAAACGAATCAGTGGGATTAAGAAAAGGGTGGCTACAAACCTATGAATTTAATCATATTAAAGCTGTTGAACCTCCAGCAGCAACTCCAGCTGTTTTTGACGGTATTGTATATGTTATGTCATCAAATGGTGTTGTATATGCCCTTGACGTTGATACTGGAAAGCAAATATGGAATTTTAAATCTTTTCAAGGTATTATATCTGAATACCATAGCGTATCTCCAGTTGTTGTAGATGACATTGTCTATATTATTTCGCAAGATGCAAAGTTATATACACTTGATGCTAAAACAGGTGAAAAAGTAACAGATGAGCATAAAATTGAATATGAAGGCTGGGTTATAACTTCATATGCATATTCATCACCCATTGTTACTGACGGTATGGTAATTGTCAGTTTTTTAGATTGGCGTTGGAGAGAGGAAAATGTCTATTTTGGCCATCTTATATGTTTAGGAGATTTTAAAAGCAATCTTAAAGGTAAATTATACTCAGTTCCTATTCGTATTGGAAGAGGAAAATGGTGGGATACTCTTAAAGGTAATCACATTGTTAATACTACTTTTAATAAAATTACCTATAGTATTCTTGATGAAGATGGAAACACACTAATTAGCTCCTTAAGTGGGATAGAAAACGATATATCTGAATCAAGGTTAATAAAAACCAATGTAATTCAACTATGTGCTGAATTATCTATTTTTAGCGAATCTGATCCTTCGCCTATTCTTGCAGATTGGGGCTTAACCTGGAAAGATGAAACTGCCTCACCTATATTTTTTGAAACATCCTTTGAACCAGATTTAAGTGGTTGGATAAAAAACAACACTCCAATTTGTTCAATTAAGGTACGAGATAGTTTTCCAGGTCTAAACAAAGATGAGGCATATTACAAATTAATATATTTAAATGGCGGGGATTCAGGTTGGATAAAAGCTGAATGTGACGGAGCAATGGGTTCAAGAACAGACCAAACAATAACTGCAGATATTACAAAACTATCTTCAGTGCCAGATGATTTAAAGAATATAGAGTTTAGAATCGAAGATTTATCTGGAAATACTGCGAATTTTAAATTAACATCAGATTTTAAAATAGATCAAGAAAAACCCATTTCCTTAATTGAAAATATAATTGGACCAATGCATAATTCACCTGTAAATATTATTGTTAATGCAGATGATATAGAGGATCAATGGGGCAATAAAAGCGGAATAGATACAATAGGAATATATTATAGAATGATAGGAGAAGAAGTATGGAATTTATATGATCAAGCTAAAAATATATTTAATTGGCAATTTTCTCCTGGTTTTAGTGGTGAATTTGAAATAAGTACAATTGCAACAGACATTGCAGGAAATGCTGAAGATTTTCCAGAAAATCCGGATGCTGCATTTATTTATGATGCAATTAAACCTGAAATACCTGAATTTGTTGATAAATATGAGTTTAATTGGATTCCAGAGTTTAATATTTTATTTGAAGATGATTATAAACTTCAAACAGTTGAATATAGGACTGATTTTTCAGCAAACTGGACAAAATTAAATGATGAAGATATAAATGCTAAAAATTATACAGCATCATGGGATTTATCCGACGAGTGGGGACATTTAGAAGACAATGTTACATATAATATATTCTTTAGATTAACTGATGCATCTGGCAATCAAAATGTTACTTTAGCTCGTCAAACATTAAAGTTTTTTATTGATACAATACCACCTGGTGTAGATATAACCCTTGATCTATCTGATTTTGAAGAAGGAGGAAAAGACTCATACACAATTTCTGCAATTATTCCAGATGATGAACAAATCGCAAATGTGACACTACATTATCAATATTCTTCAGATGAAAGTGATTGGAGTTCATGGATGCAATACGATGAAGGACTAACAACTGGTCCATATGAATGGATGTTTAAAGCTAAAGACGGTAGTGGTTATTACAGATTTTCTGTAAGAATTTGGGATGCAGCGGGTAACTTTAATACTTCTCCTATAAAAATAGTAAATTTTACGGAAATGTCATATTTGTTACTTGTTCTTTTAATAACATTTATTATAATACTTTTTTTAGTTTCAATTACAATACTTAAAAAAATGAAGATAATAAAAGGGTAAAAAAAATTTACGTGTTTTTAATTTTATCAATTGTAAGTATTTTATCAATTAAAAGATTTATTCCTTTATTTGTTTTACAGGAGACTTTTAGATTTTTAGATTCTGTTTTTTTAATATCTAACTTATTTTCAACAATAATTATTTTTGACTTTTTAAACATCTTTTTAATTTGAATAAGTAAATTCATTTGATCAACAAGTGAATAACCGCTTGTTTCTGATGGATCAATTAAAAATATTATAATATGAGCAAGATGATTTAAAGCAGCAATTGCTTGCCTTTCAATTTCATTTCTCTTAAATAAGGGTCTATCAAGAAGGCCAGGTGTATCAATTATTTGAAAGCGTTCAGATATATTTCTTTTTCTTTTTTCAAAATGACCTACATGGATTTCTTTAGTTGTAAAGGGATACTGTGCAATTTTTGGTTTTGCAGATGAAAGACATCTTAATAATGAAGATTTCCCGACATTCGGATAACCTGCAATAACAATTGTAGGAAGGTCTTGAATTTCCGGTAAATTTTTTAATATTTTTTGAGCTTTGATAAGGATTTCAAGATCTACTTTAATTTGATTTACAATACTAGAAATTCTACCATAAATTTCTTTTTGTTTTTGCATTAAAAATTTTATGTTATTAGATTTTTTCAAAAACCTTGCTTGTTTTAAATATATATCTTTACATGTTTTTTGAGCCCAATTAATTGCACCTAGTGATTTTTTTAATGTGTCAACTTTTATTTTTATATCAATTATATCCTGATAAAAAAGGTGTAAATTTTCAATTGAAGGAAATTTATTAACATATGTTTCTAAATATGTAATTATACTATTTGAAAATTTTTCAGTTTTTGCAATTATTGTCTTTTTTTTCCTATAAAAAGCATTTCTATCTGCAATTACTACTTTTTTTGCTTTTTTAAATGATAGATCTAAAATTTCTTTTGAAGTAAAAGCTATTGGAATATTTTTAAACATTATAATTGAGAATGTGAATATTCTTAAATCCTTTTTGAGTGAATACCTAAATAATTGTATATCAATCTGATATTGTTATATCCAAATCTGAAAAATTATCATCTTTTTTTATTTTTAAAAAAAAAGCAATATTCGAATATAATTTTGTTATAAAAATAATATTTAGCAAAATAAAAAAATGCTTTATTCCTATTAGAAAAATTATTAAAAAATTATATTTTAAAAATATAATTTTTAAAATATTTTTTGATAATAACTGTAAAGTTATTGGATAATATTTGTACAACAAATCCTTTTAAAGATAATTTTCAAAGTGATAAATAAGGACTGATAAAAATGTTGAAAATCGTTGGCCAAGTCACGTCCATAAATGAGGCAAACGAAATTGAATTTATTACCAAATCTTTTGTAGTTGGAAATCGAGCAAGGGATCTAGCCCGAAAAATAAAAAATATATAAATAAGGGAGATGGAAAATATAATAGATACAAAAAAAGAAGAAAAAAGATTATATATAGATGCAATGTTTTTTCACCTGATAAACAAGGGATATTCCTATTACAAAGCAGAATTTTTAATTAAACGAATAATTATAAATAGAGAGGATCTTTTTTTGTAATTTTAAAGGAGAAATAATATTATAAATCTTTTAAAAAAAAGTGAATAAAATGAAAAGAAAAAACCTTATTTTATATGTTGTAACCTTAGTTATTGATGTAATATTAATAACAAATGCCTTTGGATTGGAAATTTATTCTGAAATGGAGTATAACCAAAATAAATTAATAATAAATAAAATAAATCTCGAGCCCAAATTTATTAAAACAAATATTGAAACTGTTACTCAACACAAACATTTTATGGTTTTATCTTCAAACGAAACAAGTTATACTTATAATGGGCTTCATCCTGCATTAGGACGAACAAATGATGGAACACTTCTTTCAGCATACTATGATAGTGATTTTGAAAATATTATCTGGACATTTTCTACAGATAATGGTTTGAGTTTTAATGAAGGATTATTTTGGGAAGGCGGCGGAGATTATCCTGCAATAAAACTCTGGGATAAAGAAACATTTTTTGGAACATTTGTAACTAATTATGAAGATGGAAATGGAGGAATTACTTATTTATTTGATACAACAGATCCACCAAATTTTGATACATATAGGTTAAGATTCTGGGATTGGTCATCATATGGTTGGCATAATATGATTGCTGCAGACATTGCTTGTGATAGCAGTCAAAATACATATGAATGGGGAATTTCCTGTTATATAATAAGTAGCTCCTATAGTGAAGGTTATACAGATGGTCCAACTCTTATTTATTCAGACAAAGAAGATGAAGGTTCAGGATGGATCAGTTGGCATTCATTTAATGGATGTAAACATTGTGATATCAATATAGACCCATTAACCCATATGGCATATGCAGTTTTTGATTGGAACGATACAACTGATGGTATCTGGAAGATCCTTTTAAGAAAAAAGGATTTTTCAGATATAGAAACTGGCTATGATGAAATCTTTACAATATCTGGGAAGGGAAACTTAACAAATCCTGCTGTTGCAGTTTATAACAATCAAATTGTAATTCTTGCTGAAACCGATGAAAACCAAAATCAAGATATTATTTGTTTACATACAGATGATGGAAATCCAAACAACCTAATTCCAAGCTTTGTGGTTGGTGATATACAAGATGAGTTATATCCAGATATTATAACTGATTTTGAAGGTAACTTTATTGCAACTTATGTCAAATCAAATAACATATTTGCAGTGAAATCTGAGGATTATGGATTTACTTGGTCTCATATAACAAGAAGCCCGATAAACAATAATTTAAATGCTGTTGTTGAGGAATATAAAACATCTAATTTATGTGAATATGGAACCATGGTGATGTGGGAGGAAGTTGTTGATAATCCTGAAATTTGGATCGGAAAACTAACTTTACAATCAAATTCTGCACCATTTAAACCAATAATTACAGGTCCAAATTATCTTTGGAGAAAACTTACTAAAAAATTTACAATTTCCAGTGTTGACCCTGATGGAGATAGTATATATTATTTTTTAGATTGGGGAGATGGTGAAAACAGCGGTTGGATAGGACCATTTAGATCTGGTGAAAAAGTTACTATTAGTCATACCTGGGATAAAAAAGGAATATACTCAATAAGAGCAAAAGCCAAAGATATATTAGGAGAAGAAAGTGAGTGGAATGAGCTTGAGGTGAGTATCCCTAGATATAAGGTACACTTTAAATCTTTTATATTTAGATTTTTTGAACAATTTCCGATCTTACAAAGATTGTTATTACTTATACAATAGATTCTTGGTATTCAGCATTTTAAAAAAATCTATAGCATTATTTCATTTTTCTAAATTAATATAAAGAATTTCCAACTATGATAATTGAAAAAGTTTATTTCAAAGTTATAAATTAAGATATTGGTAAATATAATGGATGAGGGGTATATTCTTTCAAATAAATTCAGAAGAGTAATATTTGATGGTTTTGCATCTGGTGAAACTAATTTAAACATAATTATTAAGAAAAATAGAATTATACCGTTAGTTGCAAAAAAAATTGTAAATGAATTTATCACAAATGGAGTTATTGAAATAAAGGGCAATAGATATAATCTTACAAAAGAAGGAAAAAGATTAGCAGCAATTATTAGAGGGTGAAGGTGAAATTAGTTTTATGAAACCATATCTTTTACAAACCTTAAAAGAACTTGCATTACTTGGAGCCATTAATAATAAAATTGAAATATCATCTCATGAACTTGCCAAGCAAATTAGCTCAAGTCAGCAAAGTGCATCAAGATATCTTGTTGAACTTGATAAAAAAGGAATGATTACTCGTGAGTTAGGAATTAAAAAACAAATAATTAGAATTACAAATTTTGGCGAAGAAACTTTGCATAGAGAACATTTACAATATCAACAGATATTTGAACTTACAGATAGGGTCTTGTTTAAAGGAAAGGTTGTATCTGGTCTTGGTGAAGGAAGATATTATACTGAGCAGAGCAAATATATAGAACAGTTTAAAGAAAAACTCGGCTTTGTCCCATATCCTGGAACACTTAATGTTGAAATCGAATTTATCGAAAGAAACAAATTGCGCCTCTTGAAAAATAGAAATGCAATCAATATTGAGGAATTTCAAACAGAAAATAGAACCTTTGGTGGTGTAAGATGTTTTAAGGCTAAAATCAATGGAGCAGATGGTGCAATTGTTCTTCCAGTTCGAAGCCATTATTCAAATGTTTTAGAGCTTATATCAGAAGATTTTTTAAGAGAAAAATTAAGCCTAAGTGATAATGATTCAGTAATTATTGAAATTTACTTTAATTCTAAAAGGTCCTAGTAATGAAAAATCAAATTGTTGCAGATATTTTGTATGAAATTGCAGATTTACTAGATATTAAAGGAGAAATATTTTTTAAAACAAGAGCATATAGAATGGCTGCTCAAAAAATCGAAGTTTTAGATGAAGATATTGAAGTTATTGTTAAAGATGGTAAACTTCAAAATATTTCTGGTATAGGTGAAGCTCTTGCAAAAAAGATAGAAAAAATCGTTAAAACAGGTAAGCTTGAATATTTAGAGCGTTTAAAAAAGGAAATACCAGAAGGTCTTTTGGAAATGCTTGAAATTTCTGGATTAGGACCTAAAAAGGTTTCAGCAGTTTATAAAAATTTAGGAATTAAAACAATTGATCAATTACAAAAAGCCTGCATAAAAGGTAAATTAAGAGATTTAGAGGGCTTTGGGGAGATAACTGAAAAAAATATTCTACGTGGCATTCAATTAAGAGAAAAAACAAGTGGCCGAGTTTTATTAAATGTTGCATTTGAAGATGGTGAAAATTACCTAAAATATCTCGAGGATTGTAAAAATATTAATAGAGTCAGTTTAGCTGGAAGCCTTAGACGTAGAAAAGAAACAATCGGGGATTTAGATATTCTTGCATCTTCAGATTCACCTAATGATGCTATGGATTTTTTTGTTAATTTTAGTGATGTAACACAAGTTTTACTTAAGGGTAGCACGAAAACTAGTGTTTTATTAAAAGATAATTTACAGGTTGACCTTCGTGTCGTAAAAGACGAAAGTTTTGGTGCTGCTTTACAGTATTTTACAGGCTCAAAGGAGCATAATGTTAAAATGCGCAGTATTGCCATTAAAAAAGGTTTCAAGCTTAATGAATATGGGCTTTTTGATAAAGTTACAGATAAATTTATTATTGGAAAAAATGAGTCTGAGATATATACAAAGTTAGGGCTTTCCTTTATCGAACCAGAAATGCGTGAAAATCGAGGTGAAATTGAAGCATCCATTGAAAAAAAACTACCAAATCTTATTGATTATGATGATATCAACGGAGATCTTCATATCCATTCTACATATAGTGATGGAACCGATTCCATTGAATTAATTGCTCTTTATGCAAAAAAAATTGGTTATGAATATGTTGGTATAGCTGATCATTCACAATCTTTAAGAGTTGCCCGTGGACTGTCTGAAGAAAGAATCAATAAAAAGATAAAAGAAGTTGAAAGTATAAATAAAAAATTTTCAGATTTTAGAATTTTTTGTGGAACTGAATGTGATATACTACCTGATGGATCTTTAGATTATAGCAATAATATTTTGAAAAAATTTGATTTTGTATGTGCTGCAATTCATACAAATTTCAAGATGGGGCTCAAAGAAGCAACAAACAGAATTGTTAAGGGTATGGAAAATGAATATGTCTCTTTTCTTGCTCATCCTACATGTCGTATTATAAGAAGAAGAGAGCCTTTTGAGCTTGATGTTGATAAAATTTTTGAGGTTGCAAAAGATACTGATACGTATTTAGAAATAAATGCCTTTCCTGACAGACTTGATTTAAATGATATACATTCAAAACAGGCAAAAGAAAAAGGCACAAGTTTTGTAATAGGAACAGATGCTCATAATATCAAACATCTTCCTTTCATGAAATTTGGAACAGCTACTGCTAGAAGAGGATGGCTTGAAAAAAATGATATTTTGAATTCACTTTCTCTAAAAGAACTTGAGAAGAAATTAGGGTTGTGAAATCTTAATATGGATAAAAAAGAAGCAAAAAAAGAAATTGAAAAACTTCGTTATGAGATAAACTTTCATAATTACAAGTATTATGTTGAAAACAATCCTGTTATTTCTGATTATGAATTTGATCAATTATTAAAGAAACTTGAAAGTCTTGAATCTGAATTTCCTGATTTAATTACACCTGATTCGCCAACACAGCGAGTAGGTGAAAAACCTCTTGAAGGTTTTGAAACTGTAGAGCACATTGTTCCAATGCTTTCTCTTGCTAATACCTATACATATGATGAATTACGAGAGTTTGATGAACGTGTGAAAAAAAACGTAGGTAGTATAGAATACGTTATTGAACCAAAAATCGATGGAGCAGGTGTTGCATTATACTATGAAAACAAGGTTTTTGTAAGAGGTGCAACAAGAGGTGATGGAGTAAGAGGAGATGATATTACACAAAATCTCAGAACTATTAGGTCAATTCCATTGAAATTAAGTGGAAATAAATTAAACACAATTGAAGTTCGTGGCGAAGTCTATATGTCAATCAAGGGATTTAAAAAATATAACAAAGAACAAATAAAAAAAGGTGAAGTTGTTTTTGCAAATCCTAGAAATGCCGCGGCAGGATCTCTTAGGCAACTTGATCCTAGAATTGTAGCAACTCGTCCACTTGATATTTTTATTTATTTTATGTCATACTCAGATGTTGATTTAAAAACACATGATAGCGCACTTGCTGCATTAAAAGAGGCTGGTTTTCGAATTAATCCGTATGTAAAAAAAGTAAAAGATATTGAAGAGGCAATCTCATATTGTGAAAAACTTGCTAAATTACGTGAAACCTTTGATTATGAAATTGATGGGGCTGTAATAAAGGTAAATTCTTTTTCAAAACAAAAAGATCTTGGTGAAACAACAAAAAATCCTCGCTGGGCAATCTCATATAAATTTGCTGCAAAGCAATCTACAACACGTCTACTTGATATTGATATTCAGGTTGGTCGAACTGGAACACTTACACCTGTTGCAATTCTTGAACCTGTTAAAGTAGGAGGTGTAACTGTATCAAGGGCGACTCTTCATAACTTTGATGAATTAAAAAGAAAGGATATTCGAATTGGTGATTATGTTTTAGTAGAAAGAAGTGGAGATGTCATTCCTCAAGTAGTAAAAAGTATAAAAGAAAAAAGAACAGGTTCAGAAAAAAGAAAAACTATTCCCAAAAAGTGTCCTGTTTGTGGTTCAGAAGTTCTTAGAAAAGAAGGTGAAGTTGCAGTAAGATGCGCAAATAAGTTTTGTCCTGCTAGACTGAAATGGAAAGTAAGATACTTTGCTTCAAGGGATGCAATGGATATTGATCACCTGGGTGGATCAACTATAGATAAACTAATAGAAGCAGGTCTTATTGATAATATCGCAGATATTTATTTTTTGAAAAAAGAAGGCATTCTCAGACTTGAAGGATTTAAAGAAAAATCAGCCCAAAACCTACTTGATTCAATTGAAATAAGTAAAAAACAGGATTTATCAAGATTGATTTATGGCCTTGGTATACGTCATGTTGGAAAATACGCTTCACAATTACTTGTATCAAAATATAATTCCTTAGACATGCTTGCAAATGCATCTGCTGAAGAATTAAAAGAAATACATGGCCTTGGTGATAAATCTGCTGAAGCAATAGCTACTTTCTTTGCAACAGAAGAAAATATGAAATTAATTAATAAATTAAAGGATATTGGTGTAAAAACCAAAGAAACAAAAAAAGAGGGTTTACCACTTCAAAATAAGAAATTTATTTTTACTGGTGGTCTTAATACCCTTTCACGACCAAAGGCTTCTGATCTTGTTAGAAAAAAGGGAGGAATAGTTACCGGCTCCATTAGTAAAAATATCGATTTTGTTGTAGTTGGGGAAAAACCTGGCTCAAAATATGAAAAGGCAAAAAAATTAGGTTTAAATATAATTAATGAAGAAGAATTTAAAAAAATAGTTACTTAAAAGGAGGTTTTTAAATTGGTTGAATGCAAAAGTGAAGAAAATAAAATGGTCTGCAATTGCACTTATCCATGTAGTAAAAAAGGAATGTGTTGTGAATGCCTTAGATCACATCTAAGAAGTGGAGAGTTCCCTGCCTGTTTTTTTCCAGATGATATTGAAAAAACTTATGATAGGACTATAGGAAACTTTATAAAAATATACAAAGAAAGAAGACATGTTTAGTTTTTATTTAATTTAAACTTTATTTCCACACCCAGAACAAAACTTGGCATTGGGCGTTAGTGGTGCACCACAATTAGGGCAAAACTTTTTTACAGTTTTAGGAGCTTGTGTTGGTTTTGCTGGTTCTTGAGGTTGAGGTTGTGGCTGGGGTGGCGGGGGTGGTGGTTGAGTAGGTGGAAGAGGTTGTTGTGGTTGTTGAGTATAAGGAGGGGGTTGGGTATAAGTTGGTTGTTGATACATGGGTTGTTGATAAGCCCCAGGTGCAGGAACCATTCCTAATGATTTTCCAAGTCCATATGCAACATAAAACATAATCATTGCTATTAATATAATAATAAATCCAATTCCATAAGCTCCAAATCCAATAAAGCCTGAAGTTACAACGTTTACTGCAATTATATACAATATAAATTCTACCGTTGCAAAAATTCCTAGTTTTAAAAAAATTTGTGGGCCTAATACATCAAATTTTTTAAACTTAAGAGAGCTGTATATTAGCAAGATCAAGTTTAAAAAAAACAATATTATCATCATAATTCCAAGAAATACACCTTGCCATACACCAGAACTCATGGTGTTAATGTAAAAAAAAGTCCCAACCAACAAATGATCCAAAATCGATACCAAACAAATAAAGTCCACCAGTCCAAGGTACAAACTGGGCAATTAGAACAAAAATAGCTCCTATTAAACCCAATATTTTAATAACCATCTTTATCTCATTACTGGGCATAATAACTTTCCTCCATATTTTATTAAATTATTTTACTTGTATTCTTAAATTTTTGATATAGGAAATATCTTGATTATTATAAGATTTTTTATTTTTTTGTCCAAGTTAAAGCTGTTTGACCTAGTGCAGTCCATGTCATAGTTCGTCCATCTTGAGAGATAGAATAATCATAACATTGAATTCCTTCAGGAAGATCTAATCCAGAATAACCTAAAACTACCGATAGACATAATTGCCCATTTTTTTCTTCCCAATTACCAAATTTCATATAAGGTGAACCTGCAGCTGATATTTCCACAGATTTATCACCATTTATTTTCATACCAATATTAATTCCACCCGTATTTGTCTGCCATTCTCCCACCAACGGTCCACTTTCTCCCGTTAACATCATTAAAACTATAACCACAACTAACACAACGACAATAATTCCAATTAATGCGCCAATTATTTTTATTGGTAGAGTTTTCGGACTACTTGGAGTGTATGGTGGGGGTTGTTCATAACTTTGTTGAGAAGTTGGTTGTTGATATGGTTGGGCAGGGACTTCAGAACCAGTAGGTTGAGTTTGAGTTGATGTAGAAACAGTTTCGCTTTTAGCTGCTTGAGATTCTGCAGATATGCCACCTGCAGATGCTGCGGTTTGAAGATTATAACCACAGCTTAAACAAAATT
This sequence comes from uncultured Thermoplasmatales archaeon, assembly GCA_964346655.1. Lineage (GTDB taxonomy): Archaea > Thermoplasmatota > E2 > DHVEG-1 > DHVEG-1 > CAYFVP01. Next base: position 39,228 of record CAYFVP010000059.1, on the reverse strand, counting down.
TAAAACTTTTTTTAATTTCAGCTCCACATTTTGGGCAGCTTATTGCCATAATAGCCTCCTCACAAGATATATTGTAAATGATTTAGGCAATTTAAACTTATTTAAATATTAAATAAAAAATGAATCTTATTGTTCAATCTTTGAATAAAAAAAATTCAAATTATTTTGTTAAAACAATATCTTCAATACCAGGAGCTGTCAATGTTAATGTTTTATCTTCATTTGTAAAAGTATAACTAAAACATTGTGTGGTTTCTTCAGATCCTGTTTCAAATATGTCTACATCAGTTGTTAAACATATATCCCCATTGTTAAAAGACCAAGTCCCAAATTCATAAGGAATTCCATAATAATCGGTTACTAATGAATGATCACTATTAATATATATTACAACATTTCCCAAAATACTATCATTATAATTCCAAGTTCCAATAAACTTTAACGTTTCTTCATTACCACTTTGATTGTTATTTTGATTTCCATTACTGGACCCTTTTTTAACTAACACAATTTGTATTGTATGAGATTGATCGTTTTCACCAGGAATCAAACCTGAATAGAATAGAGTTACTGTGTTAGATCCTGAAAAACTGTAATCTAAACCAATATTACCAAAAGATGAGGAATCAGATTCTGAAGTCGTTATATATAATTTATTGTCCTTTATTTCCCAGTTTCCTATTGATGTAATTCCCGAGGTAACTGATGAGTAACTACCGTCTGAATTAAAAGAAATATCCATATTCCCAATAGGAGATTCAAGATTATCCATTTTCATTGAGGTAACTTCCCAAGTTCCAATGAGTTGATCACCTGCTGCTTCATCACTAGTTCCTTTGAATACAAATAGAAATAATATTATTAAAATAATTACAATAGCAATAAATCCTATAAGAGCACCTATTATTTTAGCATATGACTTCTTTGGTTGTGGTGGTATATATCCTGGTGTCTGACCATAACTTTGCTGAGACATAGGTTGTTGTTGAGAAGTTTTAAATTCTGATGGTTGGGTTTGAGCAGTTGTTTGCCGGGTTGGTGGTGTAGGTTGAAATGTTTGTAAATTAGCACCACAGTTTAGGCAGAATTTATCACTTTTATCTGTTTGTGCACCACAATTTGAGCAGTATCTAACCATTTGTTTTCCTCTCCTATTAATTTTGCAGATATTCTATCTTATATATATCATTTTTTAATCATTTAATCTCATAATAAGAAAATCTTTATTTTAAGTTAGAATTTTGATTAATTTATAAAATGAATCAACATCAATTTTTTTGGGTTTAATTGCTTTACTTAATGGAATGCACATTAATTTATCATTATTTAGTGTTACACAATGATCTGTTTTTCCATTTATTAAAACATCAACAGCATAATTACCAAGTTTGGCACCTAGATATCTATCTTTAGCAGTTGGTATACCTCCTCTCTGTATATGACCAAGAACAGCAATGCGAGTTTCAAGCTTTGTTTTTTTATTTATAATTTCAGCAATATCCTGGGCTTTAGCTTTTCCCTCTGCAACTATTATTATCCAGCTTATTTTACCTCTTTTATTACCTTCCAGTATTTCAGAACACATTAAATCTACATCAAGCTCTCTTTCTGGAACTATTACTTCTTCACAGCCTCCAGCAAGAGCAACATTTAATGCAATATAGCCACAACTTCTTCCCATTACTTCAACAATAAATATTCTTTCAAGGCTTGTAGCTGTATCTCTAATTTTATCCAGAGCATCAAGTGCGACATTTACTGCTGTATCAGCTCCTATTGAAAGAGCTACACCTGAAATATCATTGTCAATTGTTGCGGGTACTCCTATTACTGGTATTTGATATCTAGTTGCAACAATATGTGCACCAGTTAATGACCCATTTCCGCCTATAACAATTAAACCATCAATTTTATTTTTTTTAATTGTATTTACTGCTTTTTCTTGAAAAGATCTATTATAAAAATTTTTACTTCTAGATGTTTTTAAGATGGTTCCACCTCTATTTATTATACCTGAAACAGATCTATGATTTAAAGCAGTTAATTCTCCATTGATAAGACCCTTATAACCTCGCATTACACCCACTACTTCTATGTTATATCTTAAAGCAGTTCTTACAGCTGATCTAATAGTTGCATTAATTCCAGCACAATCTCTTGTCAAAATAGCAATTTTTTTCATCCCTCATCCTCATAATGAATAACAAATTTGTGTTTTAAAATATTCTATTTATTTATTTATTTTTATCAAGTCTTTTTATCTTGGCTCTTACAAGTTTTATTGATATTGCAGTAAAAATTAATGCAATAAAAAGTCCCATTGAAGCTCCTAATAAATTATAAGACAAAATAAAATTATAGAATGCATGTATAAAAATCGCTAAAACAAAATACGGTAACACAAATAGTATTGTAGTATTTTTCAGAATTTTTTTTCCATAACCGTATCCAGTCCAAGCGGTTGCAGATGCATGTAATAAACAACCACCAAAACTTCTAATCGCCATAAATAAAAGAAATAAAAATAGACTTTCAGATAAAAAATCAAGTCCATAGCTCAAACCATAAAGGAGGTTTTCTGTTGCAGAAAAACCAAGACCTGCTACAGCACCGTAAATAAGACCATCTTCTATTTCATCTAATTCCTTTTTAACAGTTTTTAAACTCAAGGCAAGAGGTTTTGTTAATTCTTCAGCAAATGGAGCTATTGCTACAACCGATATAAGAGGTATAATTTGTTGATTTTTAATTGATGGAATAATTGAATAATGTAAAATGTATTCTAAAATAATTGCAGCAATTACTGCTATTGTAGCTCCCCAAATAAAGCATAAAATTATAGATTTCCATCTTTCTCTATTATATTTTTCCGTATTCCTAATCCAAATTGCAAAAATTATTGGTGGTAAAAAAGCAGTTATAAATAAAATTATAAATTGTACTGATTGCACAATTAAATAAACTAAAAATTTTTTATTTATTTTACTATTTTTGGTAATTTTTATAAATAAAAAATAATTATCAAATTCATGGGAGTAACAATAATAATAGCCATTTAAAGGGAATAAATTTCAAGTAAATTGGGAGATAAAAAATGCCGAGGGTAATATTAACAGCGGATCATACGTTGATGTCAGAATATAATAAAAATATTTTTTTAGGATTTGCTGCATGTGCTCCAAAGTTTCTTCCACCTTGGTTTTACACAAAAATTTTTTGTCCACCTGTTGAAGAAGAAAATGATAAAGTAAAATTGGCTCACTGTGCTCAAAGAAAAATTGAGTCATCTTTATTAAATAATGGTTTTTCTCAAAATGATATAGCCATTGTCAGGCCTGAAAAACTTAAGAATGTAGTAGATAAAGAAACTAAAGTTTTATGTATAACAACTCATGATCCTTTAGGTTTAGGTCCTGCATCTACAACATTTAGTGACCTTGGTGGAAGAGAACCTTATACAAGTTATTATTTTAGGGAATTACTTAAAAACCCTGTTATAAGAAAAAATAATCTGGTTGTAATGGTGGGAGGATCTGGTGCTTGGCAATTAACAGATGAAAGAATTATAGCAACTCTTGGAATTGATTGTGTTGTAGTTGGAGAAGGGGAAATTACTGCTGTTAAATTAATTGAAAAAGCCTTAAATGGCGAATCTATCCCTTCATTTACTCAAGGCGAGGTTGTACCTCTTGATCAGATTCCTCTTATTCAACATCCAACACTTAATGGTTTAATTGAAATAGCCCGTGGTTGTGGTCGGGGATGTAAATTTTGTAATCCAACAATGTTGAATTATAGATGTCAACCAATTGATTATATCATCAAAGAAGCAAAGATTAATGTTGAGGCTGGAAGAGGAATTATTTATCATTCAGAAGACGTTTTAAGGTATGGATCAAAGAGCTTTGTTCCAGATGAGGATAAAGTTGTAAAACTTTTTTCTGAAGGTAAGAAATTAACCTATAATGTAGGTATGAGCCATTTTTCACATGCCTCACTTATGGCAAAAAAAGGTCTTGTTGAAAAATTAGCTGAAATGTTAGAAGCTGGAACAAAAAAATATCCTTTTGTAAGCGGTCAGGTTGGTATTGAAACAGGTTCATCCAGAATTGTTAATAAATATATGAAAGGAAAAGTTAAACCTTTTAAACCCGAAGAATGGCGAGAACTTGTGATGGAATCTCATAAAAATATGCACGATAATAATTGGGTCCCAGCTGAAACTTTAATTGTTGGTCTTCCAGGAGAAAAACCTGATGACATTAATCAGACAATAGACCTTATTAAAGACTTAAATGAATATAAATCATTAATTGTTCCATTGTATTTTATTCCAATAGGCAACCTTAAAGGTGAAGGATTTTTTAGAACCAAACATAATTTACCTGAGCATTGGCAATTGATAGCTACATGTATTAGACATATTATAAAATGGTCTTATAGAATTACATCTGAGAATCCTCCTCCAGATATGAGTGCTTGGAAAGTATGGGCTATAAAGAGAATAATACGTTATTTTGATAAAAAAACAGAGAAATATCTTAAATTAATGGATGAAGGAATTAACCCTATTGAGTATCGTCGTATTAATAAATACACTTGATTATTATAAGTTAAAAAATTATTTAGTTGCTCAATTTCAGTGTTAATTTTAAAAATCTTATCGTTTTTAAAGAATAAATAAACAATTAAAGGCATATAAAAGACCAATAAAAGAGATTTCAAGGGCAACTACTATCGCCATGTATACTAAAAGTAAACCAACTATTGCAGGAGTTTCTTGGTATTGGGAAATTAATTCTTCCAGATTTAATCGTATTTGAAAAATAATTATATAAATAGGTTCTATCAAATCACAGATTGGGGCATCCAATGTGTTAATATCTTCTATTATTTTATCACACCTTTCTGTCATTTCAGGTTTATATTTAGAAAACATAGATAGCATGTTTGAATAAGTTTTTACTTTGTTTACCAATCTCTTAATTTTTATTAAATCTGAATTATATGTTTCTTCACAGTCACAATCATCTTTATTCTGATTGTTAATTATAGATGTTTTAGGATCTATAGTAATAGCAGTAGAATAACTAACTCCTATCAATAGGAAGATTATTCCACTTACAAGGGTTTTATTAAATCGATTAATATTCATAATGGTCCCTAATATCTATATAATAATATATCTAATTACAAGTATATAAAACATAATGTTAAAAAGATAATATATTTTCAATTTAAATAATTTTTATATGATTACCAAAATATTTATTAATATTAAGAGATATTTTATAAATAATGCAGGTTTTAAAAGGATTATATGAAGATTATTCAATAAATGGTATGACCATTCAAACTATATTAAACTCTAATACATTTTTAAAAACCTATCTTTTTTTAAAAGGATCACAATGGTGGAATAAGGAAAAAATTAACCAATATCAAATGCAGCAATTAAAAAAATTACTTAATCATTCCTATGAAAATGTTCCTTATTATAGAAATGTTTTTAATAAACTTAAATTAAAACCTGAAGATTTTCATACAATCAAAGATATACAAAAACTACCATTTTTAACAAAAGATATTATTAAAAAAAATATCAAGGGGCTTATGGCTAAAAATTATCCAGATTATAAATTTGAATTATCTTATTCAGGAGGTACAACAGGAATAACATCCTATTTTTATATTGAAAAAGGAGTATGGCTCGCTAATCTCATGGCTTATAGTTCCATTCTAATGGATTGGATAGGTGTAAATAATTTTCAAAAAGCTGTTCAAATAGAAGGTAGAGAAGATTTTTCATGGAGTTATCAACAATTTGGAAGAATTCTTGTAATTTCATCTTTTCATATGTCAGATGAAAACCTTTTAATTTTTATTAACAAGATTAAAAAACTCAAACCAAAGTATATTTTTACATATCCATCGGCAATCACCATTCTTGGAAATTTCATAAAAAAAAGAAAAATTGATCATTTTAAGAAATTAAAAGCAATAATCTGCTATGGAGAGACAATGCATGATTGGCAGTATAAATTTTTAAAGGATGTTTTCAAATGTAAAGTTCAGAGCCAATACGGACTCCGGGAACAAGCAGCATTTGGAGGAACATGTGAGGTTACCAACAACTATCACATTTTTCCAGAATATGGAATTGTTGAATTAATAGATAAAAATGGAAAAACAGTTACAAAAGAAAGTGAAATGGGAGAAATTGTTGGAACTGGTTTTTTAACTTATATATTCCCCTTTATTAGATATCGAACAGGTGATGTTGGAATTTTCACAAAAGAAAGGTGTAGTTGTGGTAGAGCTCATCCTATTTTAAAAAATATTGAAGGAAGAGTTCAAGATTTTATTGTATCTAAAAAGGGACATCTTGCTCCTCTTACTTCCGTTTATCATTTAATTGCATTTACTTCAAAAAATCTAAAGGAATGTCAACTTTATCAAGAAAAAAAAGGTGAAATCATAATTAATATAGTTAAAGATAAAAATTATACAAAAAACGATACAGATAATATTTTATATAATTTTAAAAAAAGAGCAGGAAATGATTTTGATTTCAAGGTAAAATTTGTTGATTCTATTCCTAGAACTTCAAGAGGGAAATTTCGTTTTTTAATTCAGAAGCTACCAGTTGATTTAATAAAATTTTAAATTATTTTATATTCGGGATTATTATTTAGATTTTCAACTAAATTCTTTATAAATTTCTGCGGTTCTTTTTGCAACTATGTCCCATGTAAAATAATCAATTACTCGTTTTCGACTATTCTCTCCCATCTTTTTCATTGCTTCTTCTGATATTAATGCTTTTTTTATCCCCCATGCTATGTCATTTGGATCATATGGATTAATATGTATTCCACATTTGTTTTCTCCAATTGATATTACTTGCTCACGCATACCATTTATTCCTCGTGCGCCAACAACAACTGGTTTAGCCATTGCCATTGCCTCTGTGCAAACAATGCCAAAAGGCTCATATAGAGATGGAAGAACTACTAAATCACTTGCTGCATAGTGTAATATACGTTCTTCTTCATTTACAAATTCATTTTTAATAATTACATTCTCTTTTAATCTTAAATCATTTACAAGATTCTTAATTTGAACTTCTAAGTCCCCAATTCCAAGAATAAAAAGTTTAGTTTTAGGAAAGTCTTCTAGAACAAGTGGTAATGCTTGAATAAGTTTATCTGCTCCTTTTACTGAGACCAACCGTCCTATGAAAAAAACCATTTTTTCATCATCTTTAATCCCATATTTATATCTAAAGTTCTTGATTTCTTTAGGTGGAATCCTATGAGGATCATATTTATTTGGATCAACTCCATTCCAGCACGTTCTTATCTTATCCATAGGAAAACCAAGGTGTTGTAATTCCTCTTTCATAGCTTGAGATACTGTTATTATACAATCTGAAACTTGTCCTCCCTCAAATTCAATATTTTTTATTGTTTGTGAACCTCCCCCCATTGATCTTCCGCCTTCTGTAGAGTGAATATGAAAAAACAATGGAATATCTAATTCTTTTTTTACCACCATAGCTCCTAATATTCCAAGCCAGTCATGTCCATCAATAACTTCAAATTTTTTCTTTTTTACTCTTATAAGATCATTTATAAAATATGAAGCTGATTGGAAATTATAATTAATTACATCAGCAAAAAATTTAAAATTTGATCCCCAAGAACGTAAATCTTCATTGGAAAATATAGATAATGTGGAAGTCAAGTCAAGTTTGTATGGTCTATATATCTCTAATCCATTACATTTATCAAAATTTTTCATTTTGTTTTGATTGTTCAATGCAAATACAGTTACGTCATCACCGTTAAATACTTGTTTTTGTGTAAGTTCAAAAGCAAATGTTCCAAGTCCTCCCCATATTGCAGGAGGAAATTCCCATGAAAAATGTGCAATTTTCAAATTTATCTCCTCTCTTATTTACAAACTTGATTAATAGATGTCGTTTCTTCCCATCCAAATAATATTAATAGACGAATAATCCTCATCATTTATAAAATAAACGTATTTTTAAACTTTAGTTTATAAGTACCTTCTCTGAAACCATATTAAAATAATTTGTACATCATAAATTAAATTCTACTTGGTTCTGATAATTTGTACAAAAATCTTATAGGAAATATTTTAACTCTTTTTCTATAAATATATTATTAAAAAAGGTGAACATGAATTGAGAAAATTAACCGTCGAAATAAATCCAAAATCTGAATTGGGGTTAATTTCAAAACAAGTATTTGAGATAATTGAATCCATCAAGCTTCTAGAATTACTTAAGATAGATTTTGACAAAGGAAGTATTGCTGGTATTTATAAAATAGTTTTAAAAAACGGGAAAATAATTGAGGATTTAAATCTTCCAAGAGAAATTGAAATATTTGATCTATTGAAAAAAGATGGAAAAAAGTATATTTATTTTATCAAAATAAGTTATCAAAGTGAATTATCAAAAGATAAGTTAAGAGAATTTGATCTAGATGTTATATGGACTGAATTTAAAACAATATCAGATAGTAAAATTATACTTTGTGTTATTGGTGAAAATAAACAATTAAAAAGGCTTTTGGAAGTTTTTAGATCATTTGCAGATGTCAAGATTATTAGCTACAGAAGTGCTGTATTTGAAAAACATGACATTTTATCAAGTTTAACAACAAAACAAAGAAATATAATACTTATTGCAAAAAATAATGGTTATTACGAATATCCAAGAGAAATTAACGTAAACCAACTTTCTGAAAAAATAGGTATTAGCAAGTCTACTACTGTTGAACATCTAAGAAAAGCAGAAAAACAGCTTATTTCGCAAATTCTAATAGGATACTAAAGGAGGTAATTATCAACAGTTTAACCTAAATTAAAATAATATTTAGACATATTTGGAGGTAAAAAAATGAGCGAATTTATAAAATCTAATTTATGGATGCCTGAAATTTTGAGAATTTCTGGACTCTTTAGAGATAAAAAGCAATATAACATAAAAAGAGTTCAAGATAATAATCATTCTTTTTGGGATATTTATAAAAAATCTGATTCAGATTCTTCAATAGAAACCACCAAATGTGCATGTTTACCTCTAACAAAATCAAAATATGTTAAAGATGCTGGAAAATATTTTTACTGGAATCGTAATCCCAATATGATAATTGACTTAGATTGGTTTGAATTAAATAGAAAAAGACTATGTAATGTAATATTAACTGTAAAAAAATAATATAATTATTTATACTAAACTAAATAAACGATAATATTAAAAAAGAATTCATGGAGAACTAGAAAATGAGAAGATTTCATACTCTTAAGATTAAACTTATCGTACCAGTTTTATTCATACTTATTATTGTTTTTGTAGCTAGTTCTCTGATGATAATAGATAGAGAATACAATGCAGCAAAAACAACATTTATAAATAACGCTGAATCTTTGGCAATTTTATCAGTAGAAAGTCTAATAGAAAATTATGAATATTATTATGAATCAGGGTTTTACATATTTATTGAATTTGTAGATAATTTAATGTCTCTGAATCCAGATGTTAGATTTATACAGGTTGTTGATGTCAATGGTAAAGTATTGTTTGACTCTTCAGAAATAGAAGAAGGAAAATTTAGCTTACAAAATTATCAAGAAGACCGATATTTATCAAGTAATGATTTAATAAAAAGAGCCGGACTGTCTACAGCAACAACAGAAATTGATGAAAATAAAAGAGTTATTGACATAATACAACCATTTATTAGTGATTTTGGAGGGCATTACTCCTCTGGAAGATATCAATTTTCTTTTTCAAGTTTAGATGATATGACACAGGGAATGATTTTTTCAATATCTGTTTATTCTGCAATTTTTATGATAGTTTCTTTTTTCTTAATTTTTGTACTTTTTAATAGATTTATTTCTGCACCGGTAGGAAGACTAATAAAAGGAGTTAGACAAATGAGCAAAGGTGAACTAGGGTTTGAAGTAAAATTAAATTCAAAAGATGAATTAGGGGAGTTATCATCTGTATTTAATAATATGAGTTTGGCTTTAAAAGATACACAAGATCAATTAAAAGAATATAGTAAAACTCTTGAAAAACAGGTAGATGAAAGAACCAAAGAATTGGAGGAGAAAAACAAATATCTTAAGCAGATAAACAAAGATTTAACTATTACTAGAAAGAATCTTAATACACTAAATAAAAATCTTGAAAATATGGTGAAACAAAGAACTCAAGAGGTTGATGATTTACTTAGACAGAAGGACGAATTTATTAATCAAATGGGTCATGATTTAAAAACTCCATTAATGCCTTTAACAACCCTTATTCCATTACTTGAACAAAAGGAAAAAGATTCAAAAAAGAAGAAATGGTTAGCGGTTTTAAATAGAAATGTATATTATATGAGAAACCTTGTTGTAAAAACACTTGAACTTGCAAAACTTAATTCACCTAAAACAAAGTTCACATTAGAAAAAATTAATTTAAAAGATGAAGTTGAAAGAATAATTGAAAACAATAAAACAATATTTGAAAACAAAAGCATAGAATTAAAAAATAATATCTCTAATAAATATTTAATAAAAGCTGATAAATTAAGATTAGAAGAGCTTTTTTCAAATATTTTAGAAAACTCTGTTAAATATAATATAAAAAAAGGAAAGATATTTATTGATGCTGCAAAAGATAATGGATTTGTAAAAATCTCGATTAGGGATACTGGTATTGGAATGAGTTCTGAACAAATTAAATCCATATTTGATGAGTTCTATAAAGCAGATAAGTCTCGTCATGATTTTGACAGTATTGGACTGGGTTTATCTATATGTAAAAGAATTATTGAAAAACATAATGGAAAAATATGGGCAGAAAGTCCAGGTCCTGGGAAAGGAACAACTATATATTTTACCTTCCAGATATTTAAAAGATAAATTAAATTATTAATGTATAAAAAAAGATAAAAAAATGTAGGCGGAAAAATATGAAAAAAATTATGATTGTAGATGATGAAGAAGATCAAATTTTTTGTATAAAAACAGGTTTTGAAGAATTGTATAAAAATAAATATGAAATTATCTCTGTGGAAAGCGGCAAGCATTGCTTTGAACTTTTAGAAAAAAATATTATTCCTGATATCATTATTTTAGATATAATGATGCCAGAAATGAATGGATGGGAAGTATTTGACAAATTAAGGGCACATAAAGAATGGAGAGATATCCCAGTTGTTTTTCTAACAGCTCGCTCTGATGAGTTTGCAGAAAATGCTGGCGGTCTTATTGCAGATGATTTCATTGAAAAACCCATCGATATTAAGGAGCTGGCTCGTAGAATCGAAAATGTATTAAAAAAGAAAAACAAATAATTTTTTTAATTTTAGAGTTTAATTTTTTCAGGTAAATAATTGATTTTATGAACATCTGTGATATGAAGATAATCATAATTAGTAATATCATCTGGAAAACTATTTCTTAAGTTTTCCATCAATAAATAAAAATGTTCAAAATTTGTTGTAAATAATGCTAGCTCTAAATCACATCCGCCTATGGCTTTATGAATTTCCCAGATAAATGGAATATTACTCAAATATCTAATAATTTTACTCTTCATTTCATAATTTCTAAGTGATAAATTAACGATGAATGATTTATAACCCAATTTATTTATATCAAAAGTTGTAGAATATCTTTGAATAATCTTAGAATTTATCAATTTATTAATACGATTAATCACAGATGTAGATGTCAAATTAACTTTTTTAGCAATTTCTATACTACGCATTCGGCAATCTTTTGAAAGAATGCTAAGGATTTTGTAATCTATTGGATCAATGTCTATGATTTTACCATTATATCTATATTCATATGCTGTTTCGTCTGAGGGTGATTCTTCGTCAAATAAAACACCATGTTTATAACCAAATTTTTCGTATAATTGAGAAAAATAAATCTCTTTTAAAAAATTACGGTATCTCTTTAGCGTTTCTTCATAAAATGAATAGAAATGATTTTGATTTTTTACAAGAATTGTTGTAATTAAATCATACCGACCCTTTGAAGAAGAAGCACTCCAAGTATTATCATAATCAACAAAAAATTGTATTATCTCCTTTTCTTTTTCAGGTGATGCATATTGAAATACAATATTAATTCTATAAACAGAATAACCAAGTTTAAAAACATCTATCATTGCATTATAATTCTTAATTATTCCTCGCTTTTCAAGTCTATCAATTCTATATTTTACAACATTTTTTGGAAGGCCCACTTTTTTTCCTATATATGATAGAGACCGTCTTGAATTTAAATATAATTGATAAAGAATTTTATGATCTTTTGAGTCCAATTCTTTCATATTTATTACAATCTCAAATTTTTTCTATTATAAATTATCTTATGATATATTAAATTATCTCCTTTAATTGTACCAATTCAATTATGAATCATAAAACTTTTGATTTTGTACAAATAAAAGATTTTATTTTTTTAGTAATTTTGATAAAACAGTTATATAAAAATATATAATAGAAAAACTGCATATAAAAAAATTCATTTAAATCTAATTTCTTCTAATTTAAAGCCCAAGCTTCCTCCAGGAATCCAATGAATACTATCTTTACAGCCAAACAGAGATTGAGGAATATATAGAGGAATCCAAGCAACATCTTCCATTGCAATCATAAATCCATCTTGCATAGATTTAAGTCTTTCTTTTGGATACATACAACAGGCAACTTCCTTTCCAATTCTATCAACTTCGGGATTTGAGTAATAACCATAATTATAGGAACTAGAAGTTTTTTCTTCTTCTTTAGTTTTTAGACAAAAATCAAATATCTCTCCCCCATCAGCACTTGATGTTTGCCAACCTACAACATAAAATGAAGAGTTGCCAATACACAAATCATTATAAAAATCATCAAGACCAAGTGGTTTAACATAAACTCTGATATTTATGTCTTCAAGCATTTTTACTATCTCAGAACAAAACTCAATGGTAGTAGTAATATTTACACAATTAAAATCTAAATCAAAACCTTGTGGATAACCTGAATCATTTAAAAGGTCTTTGGCTTTATCAATATCATAAGATAATCTCTTGATATCAGGATTATAACCAAATATTAATGGAGAAACAAACTGAGAAGCTGCCCCTGCAAAGTTATTTAATTTCTCTTCTATGAGATAACTTATATTAATAGAATGGTAAATAGCCTTTCTTACTCGAACATCTGATAAGGGATTTTTTTCTAAATAACTATAAGAACTATTATATTCTCTAAAATCAAAACCAAGATACATAACAGTTGGAGGAGAAATACTAATTATATTAAAACCTTCAACTGACTGAATTTCTTCAATATCCTTTGGATGAAAATTCCCAATATCAACAGTATTATTAATTAATGAATTTTTTCTATCTTCACAATCTAAAATTATTTTGAATGTAACTTTTTTAATTTTTGGAGGTCCTCTCCAGTAATCGTCAAATCTTTCAAGTATCACATAGTTATCACATTTGTAATCAATTAATTTATAAGCACCTGTTCCAATAGGCCATTCTATATCAGTTTCTTCCTGGTAATTCTTAGAAACAATATAAATATCAACAAGTTTATTTAATAAAATTGGACACGGTTCTTCAGTTATTATATCAATTGTATAGTCATTAATAATTACAATATCGGTAATACTAGCAACTAATTCTCCAATTACACTTTTATTATTTGACTTAATTATATCAATTGTATATTTTACATCCTCTGCTGTAAAAATGTTTCCATTATGGAATTTAACATCCTCTCTTAAATTGAATCTCCAAGTAAGATTATTTGGATTATTCCAGGAGAGAGCTAAAGCAGGTTTAATTCTGAAGTTTCTATCAAGTTCTATTAAACTGTTAAAAATATTGGAATTAACAGACATAGTATCAACATCATAGGACTCAATCCAGGGTTGAAATCCATAAGGTCCTCCACATATAGCAATTACTATTTCACCATCAGTAATAGTATCTTTGTCAGATTCAATTGAAGATATACACCCTATGATATTTAAGGTTACGAAGACACACAGCCCTAATGCTATGATTTTCTTCATGGGCCTCCTCCATGATCTCTCATATTTTTAAACTTGGCAACTCCAAATTAATATATTATAAGGGGCTAATCATATATATCATTTCTGATACTTTTTATGATTAAGTCTAATTATTCAAGAGTTGGATATTTAATACTAATATTTAACTTATTCATTTTTTGCTAATTTATAGGTTTAATTAGGATATAATTTTAAAATTTGAATTAATAATAAATAAGTTTGATAATTTATTTGATAACTATTGTACAATAAAATTTATATAAGCAAGTTTTGAAGTTATAAATAGGCAATGATAATGATGAAAAGAACATTTATTATAACAAAAAATAAGGATCTAAAAATGTCTTTGAATGATGAATCTTATATAAATTATATGTTAACATATAATGAAAAACATTGGGATATTGTAATAAAATTATTTTGACCAATATTTGGGGATGCAACTCAAAATTTTATTCCAATGTAAAAAATATTGAGGGAACAAAATGGCATATAAATTTACATTTGATATATCAAATTTACCACACGATGTTACTGAACAAATAATAAAATTCTGTGAAAAAAAATCTAAAAACCTAAAAATAAACGAAATTGCTGATAAATTAGTAAAAAAATTTAGAATTGATAAGATAACTGGGTTATCTTTTGATGAATCAAAAACTCTTATTATGGACATCTTATCTATTGAAGTTAATAATAATATTTTAAGGAGATATTTTTCGAAAGCCCATAAAAAAGCCCTATTTCTTCCACATTGCTGCAGAAAATATATGGACTCTAATTGCAAAGCTTCATTTAAACCTGAAACAGCTTCATATGAATGTAAACATTGCTCTAGTGACTGTATGGTTAGTCAGGCAACAAAATATGCAAAGCAAGAAGGATATGATGTGTATATATTACCAGGTGCTTCATGCTTAAACAAAATCTTTCAGAAACAAAAATATGAAGCTATTGTTGGTGTTGCATGTACTGATGAAATAAAACTTGCAACAAAATCATTAACAAAATTAAATATCCCAGTTCAAGCAATTCCCCTATTAAAAAATGGTTGTGCAGGTACAATTTTTAATTTTAAAACTTTAAAGGGAGTTCTTGCAAAGCCGACTTAAAAAAATTTTTGCAAGCTCATATTATTATCCAATCAATAAGCTTTAAGATTCCATAAAATACAAAAGCAAATGATATTATCGGAAAAGGAATTAATATCCAATTTTCATGAATATATAATCTGTTTTGTTTTAATTTAAAATTTGAAACCAGTGTAAAAATTATTGTATAAATAATCAAAATCAGAGCAAGAACTTTAAACTCTAAGTTAGAGATTATCAAAATTATTAGCCAGAGGATTACATTAACAAATGATAGAATTAACATAATCTGTAAGATTTTTTTAGCCCCAAAATAGACAGCAGAAGTAGTAAGTCCTGCTTTTTTATCAAATTCATAATCTGTTAAAACTGTTGGGATATAAAATGTTGCAGCTAGTATCAATGATCCTAAGATTATTAGAAAATCTAAATTTTTTTCGTTAAAACTTAAGCCAGCAGTAAAAATTCCCACAGCTGCAAATGCATTACATAGAATATCTCCAACAGGTTTTGTTTTAAGTCTTAATGGCGGCATTGAATAAATATAACCTATTATATCAATTAAAAGAGCGAGAATAAAAAATAAAGGGCTAATTAACCATGCAAAAAGTAGGGATGCAAAAAAGAATATAACACTTAGAAAAAATGCTGTTTTAAAAGATATTTCACCTGTAACAATAGGCTGCTTCGCAAGATTCATATCTTTAGATCTTCCATTATGATATCTATCTACATTTTTATCAGCAATTGCATTTACTACAAAACTAAAACTCATCCAAAAAATAAATACAAGGAATGCAAAGAAAATATGAAATGAATCACTTTTTTGTGTTATTCCAAGCCCTAAACCAACAGAAAAGGGTAATAAAAATGTAATCCATGCTATTGGTCGTAGAAGCCTAATGTATTTTGATACCATTTTTTCACTTAAAAATTAATAATCAAAGAGTATTAAACTATCTAATATTATTCAATTAACTTTTGTATTTTTTCTCATCTAGTATATACAGTAAATAAATAAAATTACCTATAAAAAAATAAACCCCTATATTTCTTGTGGAAAATATTGAATTTAATTTAAAAATCGTATTAAAATTAATGTCTTAAAAATATTAAAAAAATGTAACCAATTACTTTTTGCTGACTTCAACTAACAATTACTAGCAATCCTTTTTTAAACACATTTTTTAAGTATGAAATTATTTCCTATAATGGTGAGAGCATATGAGAGATTTAAGTAATCTCAAACTCTGTATCATAGGTGGAGGAAATATAGGCCAAGCAATGGCAAAAGGATTTGTCAGTTCTGGAGAATTCAGACCAGAAAATATTGTTATTACTAGAAGAAAGATACATTTACTAGAGCCACTTGCGAATAATGGATTCATAATTACATCTGATAACTGTGATGCTGTTAGAAAATCAGATGTTATAATACTTGCAGTTCAACCCCAACAGCTTAATAATTTATTATTTGAAATAAGTCATGAACTTTCTCAAGATAAACATATTATTATTTCTGTTGTTTCTGGAGTAACTTGTAATGAAATTATTAAAAATATTGGTAAAGAGGTATCAGTTATTCGTGCTATGCCTACTATTGCAATATCAATTTGTGAGTCTATGACCTGTTTATCCACAAAAAATGATAAAAACGAAGCTCTAAATATTACAAAATCAATT
Source organism: uncultured Thermoplasmatales archaeon (assembly GCA_964346655.1). Taxonomy (GTDB): domain Archaea; phylum Thermoplasmatota; class E2; order DHVEG-1; family DHVEG-1; genus CAYFVP01. The sequence goes on along the minus strand of CAYFVP010000059.1, from coordinate 22,336 downwards.
TTTGATTCTGCTGGAAAAACAGTAATAATTGATGAAGAATTAATGATTCCAGCAACAGCTCTATGTGCCTGTGGAATAGCATTCTTCCTTCGAGGTATACGTGCTGCTTCTCAAGGTGGAATTGAAATTGGTTTTCATCCTTCTGAAGCATTACCAATGGCTGCACAAACAGCAAAAGGTGCAGCATCATTATTACTCAGTTTTCATAATCATCCTGAAATGGAGATCGATAAAGTTACAACACCTGAGGGATGCACAATTTCCGGTTTAAACGAGATGGAACATCAAGGTTTTAGCTCTGCAATGATCAAAGGAATTATTACCTCGTCAATAAAGGCAGGTCACTTATATCATAAGATTAATGTAAAAAGCAAATTAGATACAGAATGTAGATTATAATTTAAAATTCTATAACTATACTAATATTTTATTTTCACAAATGTTTTAAAATATAACCTAGAAAGTTTAAAAAAAATAATTTATTTATAAAGATACCCTTAAATATTAAAGCTACATTGCTATGTAAAAAAAGGAAATAAATTATATGTATAGAGAAAATAGAAATAGAGGATTTAATAGAGGTCCTCGAGAAATGCACGAAGTAACTTGTGCAGATTGTGGAAAACAAACTGAAGTTCCTTTCAAACCAGACGGTGATAGACCAGTTTATTGTAGGGAATGTTATCAGAAACATAAACCAAAAAGATTTTAGTAAAAATGTGAAATTAGTTTAAAAAATAATCTTTTTTTACTAAAATATCTTTTATTTTTTTAATATAAAACTATATAAATGATCTGGTAATTGTGTTTTATGATAATCAAATAAAAACTAAGAATTCTATCTCTTTTAGTTTTAAGTTATGGAATTTATTTAATTTTTGTTTTTTTATCTAAGTCAAAGCATTTAAAGGAATATAAATATGAATAGAAAAAAAAGAACGTCATCTAACAATAAGACATCAATTAAAAATAAAAAAATCATAAGATGTAAAAGTAAAATGATTCCAGTTTTTGAAAGTGATAATTGTAAGGATTTTATAAAAAGAGAAAATGCAGATTCCAATATTTTATGTAAAAATTGTAAAAATTCTTTTTAAGTTATTTTAAGCTAAAAAATAATTGTTTTAAAATGGAGTGGTAATTATTATGAAAGGAAAAGTTAAATGGTATAATGTTAAACAGGGATATGGCTTTATCAAAGGCTCAGATGGAATAGATGTTTTTATTCATAAAAGCAAATTACCATTTTGGACGATTTTTTTAAATAAAGGAGATAAGGTTGAATTCATAAAGAAATATACAAATAAAGGATTTATCGTAACAGATATTAAATTATTAAAATGATTTGAATCAGTTTTAATAAAAAAAATTAAGAATATTTTTTAAATTTATCAGTTCATGTTCAACAGTATAAATGAAAACATTTTGAATAGCGAGAAATGCTGAATAAATCTTTCTAAAATGGTATATAAAACTGGATTTGTGGCAGCCCTGTTTTTGCTTATTTTTAATTTTAAAGAACCTTGTGGACCAATTTCTCCATATTTATCTTTTACTATAACAACTATTGTATAATCATCTGGCTCACCCCATGCATAGCCAAATGTAACTTTTTTACCTGAAGCATGCGGCCCATCATAAGGCATATAAATACCATCTCCCCAGAAAACCTTATAATACAAATCATGACCTTCTGGATCTTCTGCAACAAAATCAAATTTAAGTAATCTATTTGGTGGTCCAGATCTTGGACCTGTGATTATTGGTTCTCCAGGTGGTTCATTTTCAACAATTGTAATAATTGCAGAATCAGACCATTCGCTTTGAGCACCATAATTATCTTTAGCCATTACCTTTATTTCGTATTCTCCAAGTTCAGTCCAGAAATGGGAAGCATTTCCAATTTGCCCAGAGGCATAGGGACCGATCCATCCTGAGTTAGTTCCATCTCCCCAGTCAAACAAATAAGATATACTTTCGCCTTCTGGATCGACTGTTGAACTCTCGAAGGTAGCTTCAACGTTTAATATACATTCTTCAGGTCCTTCGGGTTTTGTTGGTTTTTCTGGAGGTAGTGTTGGATCATCACTCCATAATCTAAGAGATGGATCACCATTCACATTTTAAGCCTCATAATAATACTTGGTTGCACCTCCACCACTATAGTTTTCATATAAATAAAAAAGTCCCATATCAGTCATACCGCCAATCCATTCAAGACCATCATCCCACCAAGCCTGAAACATTGCCTTTTCAAGAATGTCATCTTCATCCCAATAGGTACTAGCAGATGCACCCCAAAAACCAATTCCTGCTTTATCAGGCTCACGAAGCCAGGTTTCTCCGAAACATTCAGAATCACCAAATGTGTTTGTAGAACATGCATGACTACAGACAAATGGGTACATACCATCATTTTCAAGATTACTGACATCAGTTTTGCCAAATGGTACACAATTCCATCCTCCAGGAGAGCCATGTCCTGAATAAACACAGAGGCTTCGACCATCATTTAAGGCATTATTAATGTCAGAGGTACTTCCTCCACTTGCTTGATAAATTTTATCACAAACATATTCATTGGGCTCTAAAAAATTATCAATGACATAATTGTGGGTTTCTTCAGCAAGTTGACCATGGTCACTAGACGCAATGAATGCACCTTTTTTTATCCAATCATTAGACTCAAAAACACCTTGTTCATAATAAACGGTTTTATCCACCATTGCTTCAATATGTGAATCTTGTAATCCTGGAAATCTCCCAATGTGTATATCTGGTAAATAATCCTTTCCATCAACAGTCACATAATATAGATCAGCTTCAGAGTAAGAAGCAGATCCAGTATAAGTTGGGATTTGTGCTGTATCACCTACCAATAAAACATATGCAGGAGGAATAATCCAAGAATAATAAGCATCTTCAATGTAGTCATATATGTTTTCTTTTAAAGCACCACCTGGAATATCTGATATCTTTGTAACAGTTGTATCAAAACCTTTATCTTTTTTTAAGTTTGAAAGTGGCTGGATTTCATCAAAAAAGCTGTCATAAACAATAAACAAAATACCCTCTTGATTTCTATTTAGATTTCCTGCTTCATAAAAACCATAATTTTGAAAGGCAACCTCAAAGATTTTTTCATAACTAGGAGTAGAATATCGTTTTATTTTTTCATAAGTTTGATCAATATCACCACTTGGAAGATTTAACATTATTTCACAAGAATTCATGATTTTTATGTCCCCAGTTGCAGGTTTATACTGAATTGGAGAGATTTCAACTAAAGCAAAACACCGAGAGCGAATTGTTCCTGTTTCAACTATCTTTCCAATAACATTAGGTAAAAAAAGTATCTGTTGAGTAATATTTTTCATCAATTACAAAATCATCTTCAGGTTCTGGTATCTTTTCAACAGATTGCTGAGCAGGAATTATTATATTTGGTAAACCTAACTCACTTAGTGAAGTATAATCCCATGAAATCGATGTTACAACTAATTCAGGGGTTGATTTGTAAGGTATTTCTATCATTTTTCTTATAACTGGTAATTTTGCTTCACCTCTTACCAAAGTATACACATAACCAGGTAATCTAACACTTGCAAACATACCTTCTTTTGAAGTAATACTTTCAAATTCAAATCCTCTAGGATTTACAGTTATTTTAATAGTTTTTTCATCAATATTAATAGCCGCAAATCCTGCTTGTTCATTAAAATTTTCAATTTCTTTAATACTTTTATTATCTATGATAAACGTAGCACTTGAGAGTATACTACCAATCAGTAGCATACAACATAAGCTACCCCCTAATATTTTTTTCATTTTTTTACCTCCACACAAATATAATTGAAAGATTTCTTACATTCACTAATGGCATTATATGATATAAAGTTTTTTTATTAACGATGTTTTCAAATCTATCTTAAATTAATATAAAAATCAAACAAAAAAAGTTTTTTAAAAATATATTTTATCAAATATTTAGCCTAGTTTTGGCAATTTTTTTCGTAAAACCTTCAAAATTTCAAAAACTAAAAGAAATATAATAGTAGATAAACCTACAAAACCCCAATCAGAAATTTTTAAACCACTAAATACTAAAAAATCACTAATAAATGGAGCATATATAGCCATTAGAACCAGGCCAATAGATATAAAAATTGATGCAAGTAAAATTTTATTTGTAAAAATATTTCGATTAAAAATAGAAGTTAAATCATATCTCCACTCTAAAATGTTGATATATTGACAAAAAACAATTGTAGCATATGCTAAAGCTGTAACTTGAAAATAAGGCAAGATGTTGGTATCATTAACATTTAAAGTTATACCCCTACTCTGCATAAAAATAACAAAATTCATAAACGCCAGTCCTCCTATCAAAATACCCAAAAATATAAATTCAATGGAAGAAAGTCGATTAATAATATGCTCTTTTGGATCTCTCGGAGATTTTTTCATTACACCTTCATCTGGAGGATCAAATGTTAAAAAAGTAAGAGGCATAATTTCTCCTATAAGATCGATAGCAAGAACTTGAACAGCAAGAATAGGAATAGGATAATTCCATAAGGCTACACCAATTAAACCAAATAAAACCAAAACCAGTTCTGCAATATTGGTAGTTAAAGAAGAATGCACTGTCTTTTTAAGGTTGGTATAAATGGTACGACCTTCTTCAATGGCATTTACAAGGGTTGGAAAACTATCATCAAGTAGGACAAGTCTGGAAGCTTCTTTTGCAACATCTGTTCCTCGCTTTCCCATAGCTACACCAATATGTGCCCTTCTAAGAGCTGGAGCATCATTAACTCCATCTCCAGTAACTGCTACAATTTCACCTTCTTCTTCAAGAATTTTAACTATGCGAAGTTTATCTGCAGGATCTACTCTGGAAAAAATAATACTTTGTTTACCATTAAGAACTTTTTTTAATTCATTATCATCCATCTCATTTAATTCAATTCCAGTAAAAATATCATTTTCCCATTCTACAGATAATCCTATATCTTTTCCTATTGCTCGAGCAGTAATAGCATGATCTCCTGTAATCATAATGATACGGATTCCTGCTTCACAAGCTTCTTTTATAGCCTCTTTTACCCCCTCTTTAGCAGGATCAATCATTGCTACAAGTCCAAGAAATGTCAAATCTTTTTCTACTTCTTCTATCCTATATTCACTCTTTTTTGGTTTTAAATCACGTCTTGCAATTGCTAATACTCTTAAACCCTCTTCTGAATATTTTTCATTAATTGTTATTATTTGCTTTTTTTCATTTTCTGTAAATAACACTTCTTTTCCATTTTTGTAAATATATTTACTTACCGAAAGTATTGGATTAGTAGATCCTTTGACGGTAAGAGCTACTTTTTCTTCAAACTTTCTTACAGAACTCATCATTTTTCTTTTAGAATCAAATGGAAATTCCTGTATCTCTGGATTTTCTTCATCTTCTTTTGGTGACCTTGTACCAAGTTTGGTTGACATAGTAATCAATGCAGCCTCTGTGGGATCACCTATAGGATACCATATATCATGTTGGTCATCTGGCTTATGAATTTCTGCATTGGAAGCCATTGTTGCAGTATCCATCATAATTTCTATTTCATAAATTTGGGCCTGAGTCAATGTTTTTCCATTTTCATCTTTTATTTCACCCTTGGGCTCATAGCCTAGTCCAGTAATTTGATATTTTTTACCATTAAACCAAACTGATCTAACAGTCATTTCATTTTTAGTCAAAGTCCCTGTTTTATCTGTACAAATAACTGTGGTAGAACCAAGTGTTTCCACTGAAGGTAAATTTTTCACTACAGCATTTCTATCTGCTAAACGCTTGCTACCTGTAGAAAGAGCAACTGTTACCTGTGCAGGTAACGCTTGAGGGACTAAAGCCATAGCAATACCCAAAGCATAAACAAGACTAAGATAAATAGTGAAATTCTGAGCTACTCCTATAAAAAATAAGGCAGCACCAATTATTACTACTGCAATGGTTAGTTGACGAGCTAAATATCTCATTTCTTCTTGAAGTGGTGTTTTTATTATACCTGTCTCTTCAGTCATCTTTGCAATTTTTCCAGTTTCACTTTTCATACCAGTTGCAACAACTACTCCAACTGCATTACCAGATGCAACAGTTGTTCCAGCAAATGCCATATTCACTCTGTCTGCAATTGAGACTTCTTTATCGATAGCCTCAATTATTTTTTCCTGAGGAACAGATTCACCAGTTAACGCAAAATCATTTGTTTTGAAACTTATAGCTTCAATAATTCTGATATCTGCTGGTAGTTTATCCCCTTCCTCAACTTTTACAATATCACCAGGGACCAAGGTTAATTGACTTACTTCTATAAGATCTCCATCTCTAATAACCTTAGCAGGGGATTTTATCAAACCTTTTAATTTATCTACGATTTTTCCTGCTCTATATTCCTGAATAAAACCTACAACAGCATTGACAATAACTATAATAAAAATAATAGTCCCATCTCGATAGTCTCCTATAAAATATGCAATTAAACCTCCGATGATTAAAATTATTACTAAAAGTTCTTTAAATTGAGAGAGAAAAACCAGCCATAAAGGCATTTTAATCTCTGCTTTAAGAGAATTTTCTCCATATTTTTTAAGCCGTTTTTCAGCTTCACTTTTTGAAAGACCTTTCACTGAGGTATTCCAAAAATTTAGTGTATCTTGAACTGTCGTTCTGTAAAATTCTTTTTCCTCAACCATAAAAAATTATCCTAAAACCACATAATGGATAATATTAATCTAACTTTCGAATTTTAATTGTAACTTCTCTGAAATAAATTTTCTTTTGTTCTAAAATCAATTAAATATTCCAGAAGGCAATGTTTGATATGTGCTGGGTGTAGGCCGTAAGCCCCTTTCTGTTTTAAACGGCATTCTACTATGCGTCCTACCCTTGAGCAGTCTGGACAACTGATCTCAATGTTTGGACTTGCTCCAGGTGCAGATTAACCGTTTCAACAAATCTCAAGAAGACCTCATCACCTAGTGAATCATTGCAATTATTCCTGAGCTGTGTCGTTTCTGCGTCTCTGCAAGGATTCTCACCCATACTGCTTACACAGCTACCCAGTCCAGAGCGAGAGGGGACTTTCCTCAGCACTTAAGCCGTAAGCCGTCCACCTACGCCCAGCAAAATAATAATTAGCAGAAATAGCTTATAAATTTTATGATAAAGCTTTTTAAATGATAAAAACAAATTTTAAAAAAATTTGGAATAAATTAAAGAAAAATTACAAAATTAATTCAAAAGGCTCTTAAATACCTAATCCAAAAAAATTAATTTATATATCTTTATATTATATGCTTTTTTATGGAACACAAACTAGAGAAATTAATTCTTCATTTAAAAAAAATGGAAAAAGTTGCTGTTGCTTTCTCTGGTGGTTTAGATAGTTCCTTTTTAGCAAAAATTGCCTATGATACATTAAATAAAAACGCGATTGCAATTACAGCAACTTCATCAGTTTACCCGCTATGGGAAAAAAAAGAGGCTAAAAAGGTTGCTTTAGATATTGGAATAAAGCATATTTTATTTAATTTTGAAGAATCTGATATTGAAAAATTTTCTGAAAACTCTAAAGACAGATGCTATTATTGTAAAAAAGAGTTGTTTTCAAAGATTAGCCAAATTGCCAAAAACAATAATATTATTAATGTTTTAGATGGGTCAACGATTGATGACAATTTAGATTTCCGCCCTGGTTTAAAGGCTCTTAAAGAACTTGGGATCATCAGTCCTTTAAAAGACGTAGGTTTTAATAAAAGTGAAATCAGGATTTTATCAAAAAAAATAGGGCTAAATTCCTGGAATAAACCTTCTTTTGCATGTCTTGCATCAAGATTTCCTTATGGTATAAAGATTACAAAAAAAAGATTAGAAACCATTGAAAAAGCAGAAGAATTTATTCGTTTGCTTGGATTAAATCAATTCCGTGTCCGCTTTCATAATGAAATAGCAAGAATTGAGGTTTTAAAAGATGATTTTCAAAAAATATTAACGCATTCTGAAAAAATAATAAAAAAATTTAAAAAACTTGGATTTAAGTATGTAACACTTGATATCGAAGGATATAGATCAGGCAGTCTTAATGAGGTATTAGACATATGAAAAAAATACTTGAGGATTACAAAAATGGAAAAGTTAGTCTTGAGGATGTTTTAGATAAAATTAAAATGTTACCATATAAAGATTTAAATTTTGCCAAAATTGATACCCATAGGTTTTTAAGAAAAGGTTTTCCTGAAACGATATTATGTAAAGGAAAAACAACTGAACAAATTGTAAAAATTTTTCAAACGTTTTCAAATGAAAAACATAATATTCTTGCAACAAAAGCAAATAAAGATATTTATTTAGCTTTGAAGAAAAAAATTCCAGACGTTATTTATCATAAACAAGCAAAAATGATTACATTAATTCAGGAAAAAATTAAAGAAAAAAAAGGGAAAATTCTTGTTGTTACTGCTGGTACATCAGATATTCCTATTGCTGAAGAAGCAGTTGTTACCGCTGAAATCATGGGTAATTCTGTTGAAAAATGTTATGATGTTGGAGTTGCTGGCATTCATCGTTTATTTGACATAAAAGATAAAATCTTTGATGCAAATGTAGTAATTGTTGTTGCAGGAATGGAGGGTGCACTTGCAAGTATTATTGGTGGCCTTACCTCAAAACCAGTAATAGCTGTTCCAACAAGTATTGGATACGGAGCTAGTTTTAAAGGAATAGCACCACTTCTTACAATGCTCAATAGTTGTGCTGAAGGTGTTGTTGTTGTCAATATCGACAATGGGTTTGGAGCAGGATATTTTGCAAGCCTAATAAACAGGTAATAACCATGTTAGTTGCATATTTTGATTGTTTTTCAGGCATTGCTGGTGATATGATTCTTGGAGCTCTAATTGATTTAGGATTTGATAGTATAGTTTTAGAAAAAGAATTAAAAAAACTTGATATCTCAGGTTACAGAATTGATATAAGAAAAGTGGAAAAAAACCATATCACGGCAACAGATGTAACTATTTCTGTAAATGAAGAACAAAATCATAGAAATCTAGCAGATATCAATAATATGATAAACAAAAGTAAGTTAGAAAGTGATATAAAAAATTTAAGTAAAAAGATTTTTAAGAGAATTGCAGAAGCTGAATGCAAGATTCATAATGTATCAATAGATGAAGTTTTTTTTCATGAGGTAGGTGCAATTGATTCTATTATTGATGTTGTTGGTACAGTTATTGGATTGAAAAAGCTTGGAATTAAACAGGTTTTTTGCTCAAAACTACCACTTGGAACTGGTTTTACAATTTGTTCACATGGAATAATACCAATTCCAGCTCCTGCGACTGTAGAATTGTTAAAAAATGTCCCAGTTTATCAAACAGATGCTGATCATGAAATGGTTACACCAACAGGTGCGGCAATTATTACAACTATAGCAAAAAAGTATGGAAAAATGCCATCCATGAAAATCAAAAAAACTGGTTATGGTGCTGGTAAAATAGAAAGTGATCAACCTGGTCTTCTTAGAATAATTGTCGGTGAGTTGGAATAAAAAAAAGAAAAAAGATTATAATTTTTTATGCTTTGATATTTTTTTGTTGTTTGGATTTGTTTAATAAAATAATTACTGCCCAAACAAAAACAATTGCAATTGTAATTGTTACACCAAGCATTAAATCAATTAGTATGTTTTCACCTAATAAAAACAGCTCTCCATTCCACCAGTGATCAACAAGTCCAAAAATTGCTCCACCTGCCAATAGTAAACTGAGCCATCTGTGGTTGATACTGTTTTTCAAACTAGTAATATTTCTTCTCATAAAAAAATGTGAAATGGCAGCTATTAGTGGTACTGTGTAACAAACCATAATATTTTACCTCCTTTATCTTGGTTTAATTTTGTATTTTTGCTGCTGTAATAATAGGTTCTAATAAATACTTTTTGGTAGCAAAAAATTTAAATTCGTGCTACGATTAAGAGTAAAACGTGTTACTATGACTGAAAAAATAACGAGATTTGGTGTTTCAATTAAACCAGATCTACTTAAAAAATTCGATAAGATGATAAAAAAAGAAGGATATTTGAATAGAAGCGAATCAATAAGAGATCTAATCAGAAAAGATTTGATAAAGAAAATAACTATGGACCCGAACTCGGAATCAATAGGAACTTTTACAATGATATATGACCATCATATTGGAACACTCACAAAAAAACTTTTGGAAATACAGCATGAACATCATAAAGAAATATTAACAACCACGCATGTTCATATAGATCATCTCAATTGCCTTGAAATAATTGTAATTAAAGGAAAAACAAAAAATATACAAAAATTAGCTGAAAACATTAAAGCAATTAAGGGTATAAAACATGGAGAACTAGTAATTACAAAAAAAACTATATGATCTAAAAAAATATTAAACCTGCTAAAAAACACTGTTAATAAAAGAAATTAATATATCTAAAAGCATTTTATTTATCAAATAGGTCTAAAAGTATCAATAGATTCTTTTTCATCTACTACCTCACCATTTAGAATTATTCTTGTTTTAAAAGTTGTAATAATACCTTTTGGAATGTTAACACTTAGTGTTGCTTTTTTCTTCATGGCGGGTTTCAAAGATGAAATCGTCTCTTGTTCATAAAGTGATTTATATCCACCTAAAGTAAAGAAGCCAGCTTCAATTATTATATCTTCAGCAATTCCACTACCAATATTTTCAACAAAAACAGTAACTTTTACCAAATCACCTTTTTCTGTAGTTTTATAAATAGTAATAACTTCATCTTTCCATGTATGATCCAAAATCGGTCTTGTTGACACTGGATAAATGATAACTTCTGAAGTTAAATCTTTATATTCATTTGGAACAAAACCACATGGATTTCGTCCAGTTGTGGTTTCTAAAAAATAATATCCATCAGTATAAAATTCATAATTGGGAATTTCATCATCACTTAAATTAACCCCAACAGCCATATGATCTGGAAATCTCAAAAGTGAAACGTTATATCCCATATTGTTTAAAATACTTGCAGTAAGAATGGCTTTATCTTCACAATCGCCTCCACCTTCTTTATTAAATATTGTTTCAATGGGATAACGGGGGTAATCAAGTTCTGTTGTATCTTCCATATATTCAAAATGTTGAACAAAAGAAGCAGCATAATTTATTTTATCAACATCATTACCATTACCAAATCCAGATATTAAACCAGAATTAATAATATCAATATATTGTTCATCATATGGATCAAAAATATATAAACTGTAATCCTCAATACTTATTCTTTCAAGGCCAATATAATAGTCATAAAGATTGTCATTTCTAGGAATTTTAATGCTATTACGTCCATTGTAATTCCAAATAAATTCTTTTACAAAGACATTATCTTTAATTTCAACTGAAAAAGTATTAGTTGCAAGTGAATTTTCATTATAATCTTTAACAAATAAAGAAAATGTATCATCTGAAGATGCCTTTTCTTTATTGATAATTGCATATATATTTTTAATTTCACCAGGTAAAATAACAGAGGGTAAAATTCTACTAGTTACATAATTTGAATTAAAGTAAGTATCTGTTTTATAAGGATAACATGGAATATCTCCAGAATTTTGAACAGTTATATTAAGTCCCATTAGAAAATATCTTAATTCTGGACTATCTCGTTTCCACCATTTTTGATCACATGATAAAATTGATAAATCTACACCTTGAATAGTATATGATTTTGAATAAATTTCATTATAATTATTATCAATTGCTTTAATTGTATAAATACCTGCTTTAACAGTATGATAGTATTCTGCCAAATAAAGATATGTTTCATGATCACCTTTGAAGAAATAATCTGAATCAAGTAGTTTAGAGCCTTGATCAACTAGTTTTAATGTTACAGTTCCAGAACATGAAAATTTAATAAAAAAAGCTGGAAAACCATTATAATCAACAATTTCTACATCAATTAATGAAAAATCTATTCCACTAGAAAAAAGATCTTCAAATATACAACCTGAAAAAGAATTGAATAATAAAACAATTGATATTATTGATAAAATATATCTTTTTGCTAGAGGCATTGAAATTATAAAACAACTTTATTCTTTTGAAGTTTTTCCTTTATGACATTTCCAAGTCTTTTCATACCTTCATCTAATTGTTCATTAGTTGAATAAGAAAAATTAAGTCTCATTGACCTACCCCCGCCTTCATTTACAAAAAATGCCTTACCATGAACATAAGCAACTTTTTGTTTAATTGCATCTAAAAACATTGTTTCAGTATCAATACCCTCAGGAAGGGTGACCCAAGCAAACATTCCACCTTTGGGTCTATAACAGGTATAACCATCAGGGAAATATTTTTCCATTGCATTCATCATGATATCTCTTTTTGGTTTATACATATCACAAATTTTCATAATATGTAAATCAAGTGAGCCAATTCTCATAAATTCACATGCAATAAACTGAGTAAATGTATTTGTACAAAGATCAAGAGCCTGTTTACAAATAACCATTTTTCTAAGAAGATCCTTTGAAGCTATGCACCAAGCAAGCCTAAAACCAGGTGAAAGTATCTTTGAAAACGTTGATATATAAATTACACGCCCCTCATCATCAAATGCTTTTATAGGTTTAACATGGGGAACATCAAAACGGAGTTTGCCATATGGATCATCTTCAACAATTATCAAGTCGTATTCATTAGCAATGTCAACTAATTTTTTCCTTCTTGATTCAGGCATTATTACACCAGCAGGATTTTGAAAAGTTGGGACTACATAAATAAATTTGGGAGTTATATCATCTTTAAGACAGTCTTTAATAGTATCTTCTAAAACATCGATTTTCATACCATCTTCATCAAGAGGAATTCCAACTAGATTACTCTCATAACTTCTAAAGGCATTTATTCCACCAAGATATGTTGGAAGACCGCAAATCGCAGTATCACCAGGATTAAGAAACACTTTACCAACTGTATCTAAAGACTGTTGTGAACCACTAGTAATAATTATATCATCAGGATTGCAATCTATTCCATCTTTAATTGATCTTTCAGCTAGTGTTTCTCTTAAAATTTTCAAACCCTGAGTTGTTCCATATTGGAGAGCTGTTTTTCCATATTCCTTTAAAACTGTAACAACAACTTCTTGTAATTCTTCTATTGGGAAAGATTTAGGATTAGGCAGACCTCCTGCAAAGGAAATTATTTCAGGATCCTGAGTAACTTTAAGTAATTCTCTGATAACAGATTTCCTCATTTTTCCTGCTCTATCTGAATATAATCTCTCAATATCCATTATAAAAACTCTCCAGGGCCTGAAATAAAATTATCTTTTATATCGATTTCGTAAAAAGATTGATATATGTGAAATTTTATAGAGAAACGCTATTTATCTTTTGTTTTTGAAAATAAAGGCGTTAAATGTTCATCAAATGCAGGCATTGTTTCTAATGTATCTCTACAGATATTAAATTTGTGGATTATATGAAGGGCTAACTCTTCATCTGAAGTCAGATCTCCTCTTTTTCCAGAAAACATCCTACTAACATTTTCATCAGAATTTGTTATTTTTTCTCCCATACAACCACAAATGCATACCATGTTTTTGATTAATAAATGTTTCTATCGAGCCAGTATATCCGAAAGTACCAAATCTATGAAGGAAAGATTTATCTATAAGGAGAAAGCAAGGTTAATATTTTTTATATAAGAATTTGCCACCCTAAGTAAAATATTGAAAAAAGATTTATTCACCTTTTTTATAGGTGAATATAATGAGGGATATCCATCTGTATATAAAAAATTATTTCTCGAAAACTTTATTACAATTCTATTATTCTATGGGATTTAATTTTGATGCGTGATAAAATGGAGGCTATAATACTTGCAGGAGGATTTGGTACAAGACTTAGACCTTTAACATATACTAGAGCAAAATCATTACTTCCGATACTTAATAAACCAATGATAGTTCATTTAATAGATATTTTACCAAAGGAAGTTGATACTGTTATACTTGCTGTAAATTATAAAAAAAACCAGATTGAAAAATATTTTAAAGAGCATGACATAGGAAAAAAAATTATTGTTAATGATGAACCTAAGCCTCTTGGAACAGGAGGTGCAACAAAATATGCTGAAAAACATATAACAGGTCGTTTTCTTGTGCTAAATAGTGATATTATCAGCTCACTTAATCTTTCCGATATGATTAAATTTCATGAAAAAAATAATGCTATAACTACAATATCGTTGTGGCCTGTTGAAAACGTATCAGAGTTTGGAGTTGTTGATGTAGACGATAAAGGAAAAATTTCTGGTTTTATTGAAAAACCAAGACAAGAAGATGCACCCTCAAATTATATTAATGCAGGAGCATACCTAATAGAACCAAAGGTGTTAGATTATATTGAAACAAAAAGATTGGTTTCAATGGAAAAAGAGATTTTTCCTCAAATAATAAAGGATACAGATAGATTTTTTGGATACAGATTTAAAGGGTATTGGATGGATATTGGAAGGATAAGTTCATATATCGAGGTACATAGATTTCTTTTAAATAAGCAAAAAGTTGACAATTACATAGGAAAAAACAGTAAAATAAAAGGATTGTTAAAAGAATCATGCATTGGTAATAATGTTAAAATCGGAAACAATACAAAACTTACCTCAACTATTGTTTTTGATAATGTCGAAATTGATGATGAGGTAACATTAAATTACAGTGTTATAGGTGAAAACTGTAAAATTTCAGGTTTTTCAAATATAAAAAACTCGGTAATTGGTGATAAAGAAATTATTAAAGAAAAATCATATTTTGATAATAAAGCAGTTTGGACTCAACCAATACCTAAAGGATATCCAGATAGGCAAATAGGAAATCCAATTGAAATTAAATAAAAGGAGTTCAAAAGATATAAAAATATATTTAATAACTTTTTAGATACCGCTTGATTAAAGGTTGATAATTATGACTAAATTATTTGGAACAAATGGTATTAGAGGGGTTGTCAACGAGGATATGAACTGCGAGCTTGCATTGGGGATAGGCAAGGCCTGGGGAACATATCTTAAAAGAACAATAAAAAGACCAAAAATTGCCATTGGTACAGATGCGAGACTTTCAAATCATATGCTTAAGAATGCAATTTCATCAGGTTTAATCTCATCAGGTTGTGATGTTGTGGATACAGGTCTTGTTCCAACTCCAACTTTACAGTATGCTGTTAAAGAAAAAGATTTTGATTCTGGTGTGATAATAACAGCATCTCATAATCCACCACAATTTAATGGAATAAAGGGAATTGCCTCCGATGGAACAGAGTTTTCAAAGGATGTTGAAGAACAAATTGAAGACATCTATTTTTCTAAAAAATTTTCTCTTGCAAGTTGGAAAGATGTTGGCCAATTCTCATCTTGGGATGGTGCAATTGATCTTTATATAAATGGAATTATGAATGCTGTTGATGTTGATTTAATCAGAGAAAAACAGTTCAAAATAGTTCTTGATTGTGGAAATGGTGCTGGTTGTTTTGTTACACCAACTCTTCTTAAAAAATTAGGATGTACAATTACTGAACTATATTGCAGAGCAGATGGAACCTTTCCAGGTCATAATTCTGAACCACTCCCTGAAAATCTAACTGATTTAATCAAAAAAGTTCCTGAAGTAAAAGCAGATTTAGGTGCTGCTCAAGATGGAGATGCTGATAGAGCCATTTTTGTTGATGAAAAGGGAAATTACATCTGGGGTGATAAAACCCTTGCTCTTGGTGCAAAATATTCAACTAAAAACGGTGGAATTGCTGTAACACCTGTTACAACATCAAGTATGTTTGATGATGTTGTCATTGAAAATAATGGAAAAGTCATTCATACTGCGGTTGGTTCTCCTATTGTTGCACGTGTGATGATGGAAAATAATTCTGTTTTTGGTGGCGAGGAAAACGGTGGTTTAATATTTCCAGAGATGCAATATTGTCGGGATTCGGCAATGTCTATTGCAAAGATTTTAGAGATTATGGCAAAGGAAAATAAAAAATTATCAGAACTGATTGATAAAATACCAAAATATGAAGTATATAAAATGAAAATGCCCTGTCCGCATGAGAAAAAAGAAATTGTTATGAAAAAACTTGCAGAGCAAACAAAAAACAATCCAGATGTTGTAAAAATTGATGAAACAGATGGTGTTAAACTCTATTTAAAAGATGGATGGGTTCTTATGCGTCCATCTGGAACCGAACCAATTTTTAGGGTTTACTCTGAATCAAAAGATAAAAAACGTGCAGAAGAAATAGCTTTTAATTATAAAGAAATTACAGAAAAAATTATAAAAAATTCCTAGAACACACTTGAAAACTTATATTTATTTTACAAATTTAATAATATCAATTCTGACACAATACATTAATAATACTTGTTTGATTAGAGGTTAAAATTTTATCTTTGAGGAATAATATGACAAATGATGAAGAACTTGCAAAATATATGGCTCTTATTGAACAATACAAGGAACAAATAAATTCACTTGAACAACAATCCTCCTACATTCAAGCAGCTATTATGGATTACAATAAAGCAAAAATCACATTAGAAAATATTAATGACAGTAAAAAGGATGATGATATATTAGTCCCGATAGGAGGAAATACCTTTATTCATGCAAAAACTACTGATACATCAAAGGTCCTTTTTAATGTAGGAGCCGGTATTGTAACTGAAAAAAAGTCAAATGATGCAATAAAAAAGATTGATGAAAAAATTGAAGAATTACAGAGATCTCAAGATAAAGTAATCTCTCTAATTGAAAACATTCAAAATCAGGCAAATGAGGTATCAGAAAAAGCACAAAAATTAATAAATGAAAAAAAAGAGTAACTAGTGTAGGAAAAAATATATGTTTAAATTTTTAAAAAGGAAACTTAAAAAATTCGAAGATCAACTAGAAGCTGAATTAGAAAAAGAAATAAAAAAGGAAGAAGAAGTTGAAAAACCTACAAAAGAAAAACCTGTGGAAAAACCACTAGAAAAAAAGAAATTATTTACAAGGCCTAAAGAAAAACCAGAGGAAATCCAAAAACCTATTGAAGAAGAAATAAAAGAACCGCCAAAAGAAAAACCTGAAAAAATCCAAAAAACTGTAGAACCAGCACCCATCAAACCACCAAAAGAGCCTTTAAAAGTTCCAATTGGAAAAAAGGTTGATACATTAATAAAAACCAAAGAAAAACTTAAAGAAAAAGAGGAAAGAAAGAAGAAACTTGAAATTGAAAGACGAAAGAGAGCCCAAGAAATAGACAGACAAATTGAAAAAAGTATTGAAACTGAGCTAATTCACACACTTAGAACAAAAAAAAGCATTGAAGAAGTTGTAAAAGCAGAAAAAAAACCAACTCCAAAAATCAGCGAAGAAAAACTTGATGATTTACTATGGGATCTTGAGGTGGGTTTACTTGAATCAGATGTTGCATATTCTGTTATTGAATCATTAAAAAAAGATATTAAAGAAGAAATAAAATATGTGTCATTTGAACGGGGAAAAATCGGTGAACTTGTTGAAAATGTTTTAAAAAATGCGATTTCTCATGTTTTAAAATCAAATGATTTGGATTTTATCGAGTTTGTTAAATCACAAAATAAACCTGTTGTAATAATGTTTGTTGGAGTAAATGGCAGTGGTAAAACCCTGGCCATCGGAAAAATTGCAACCCTTCTTAAAAAAAATGGGTTTTCTTGTGTTATGGCGGCAGGTGATACTTTTAGGGCAGGGGCTATCGAACAACTTGGCATACATGCAGATAATGTAGGAGTTAAAATCATAAAACATGGACCAGGTGCAGATCCTGCAGCAGTTGCATTTGATGCAATTGATCATGCAAAAGCAAAACATAAAGATGTAGTTTTACTTGATACAGCAGGTAGAGTTCAGACAAACATTAATTTAATGGATGAAATGGCCAAAATAAAGCGTGTAGCAAAACCTGATTTAATTATTTTTGTTGGCGATGCTTTATCTGGAAACGATGCTGTAGAGCAAGCCAAGCGTTTTAACGAAGTAGTAGGAATAGACGGCGTTATTTTAACCAAAGTTGATACAGATGCAAAGGGCGGAAGTGCCCTTTCTGTTGCCTATACCATTGGAAAACCTCTACTTTTTATAGGTATTGGCCAAGGTTATGAAGATCAAATACCATTTGATCCAGAATGGATGATAGAAAACATATTTTCCTCAACATAATATCTTTTTTTATTTTTGGGCAATAATCGTAAAGATAGAAGGATATATTTGTACAATAAACCCTTTTAAAGATGAGTTATAAAAATAGATTTTGAGGATTGATAAATATGATGATTGTTGGAACTATATCATCTAATGAAGAAGCAAAAGAAATGGAATTCATTGTAAAACATCATGTTGTGGGAAATAGGGCAAAGGTTCTTGCAGAAAGATGTAAAAAAGAGGGGGCTAAAAAGCTATGAGTAATAATGAAACAAAAAAGAAAAATAATACAAAAAAGAAAAATACAGTCCCTGACGATATTGAAATTATATGGGTAAATATTTAATCAACCCAAACAGGTTTTACCCACGATTCTATAAATCTTTTACTTAAATCTGGGCGCGCTCTTGATATATCAGTAACTGTTATAATTCCAACAATTCCTTCTTTTGTAACAACTGGAAGTTTCTTAATATCATATTTTTTCATACACTCTATTGTGGTTTCAATTGTTGCCAATGCATGAATAGTTTTAATATCTGAACTCATAATTTCACTAACCAATGTGCTTTTAGGATCAATATTCTGACAAATAGTTCTTTCAATTATATCTCGTTCAGTTAAAATTCCAACACATTCCTCATTATCTTTTACAATTAAACAACCTACTTTAAAATCTCTATATTTATTACAAGCATCTAAAATTGTTTTATTTTTATCAATTGTTATTACATTTTTTGTCATAATTTCTTTAACTAGCAATGCAACCACCCTTAAGTAAATAGATTAAATTTATTATTTTATATTGGTTAAATACTTATATATAAAACGTTTATAACATATTTGAAAAAAATGAAAATTAAATCTAGAAATGAAATCTTAAAAGATGTAATCAGAGAAGGAAAAAAATATCCAAAAGATTGGAGAGCAGTTTTCGGAAAAGACGAAAAAAGATTTTCTAGAGATTATTATATTTTTAATCCAAATATTGGGATATACCTATTAAAAGAATATGAAAAAAATCCGTATGAAATAAAGGGAGTTGGTGGAAAGGTAGCACGAAAGATCGACGATGACATCGAAACAAAAATATCAAAATTTTCAGGTGATTTTGGAATAATTCAAGGAGATTTCACAAAGGTTCTAAAAAATATAGAAAAAGGAATAAAACCGGAAAAAATCTTTAATGCAGCAATCAAAGGAAAAAAAGACTACGGAATCACTATGCCAATAAAAGGTCATGCAACAAGTTCAAAGGAACTTTTTAATGAAATGCATGATATTTTAAATAAAAAACAAAAGGCGTTAGATTCAAAACTTGAAAAATTGGCATCAGATGATGGGCTTTATAAATCCTATGAATAAATAATTTTTAATCCAGATACTTTTTAACTTTATCTTTTACATTTTTTCTTTTTTTATCCAGTTCAAGTAAAAACTTTTCCATAAGTTGTGCAGCATATTTTTTACATTCACCACACATTTTTTCACCTTTTTTACAGGAATTATAGACTTCAAGTAATTCTTTATCATCTTCAATCAAATGATATAAGAATAATTCATAAACAACACATTCATCTGGTTTTCCACCATGTTTTTTTTGTTGAGCAAGGGTTACTGCTCCTCCTGTTTTTGAATGCATTATCTTTTTTCTTGCATTATCAGGATGATCTGTTAAAAAAATCGCACTATCTGGTTTTGATGATGACATTTTTTCACCAGTAAGCCCTGTAATAAACCTATGAAAAGTAGCTGATGGTGAAAAAAAACCATATTCACCTAATTTTGTCTCAATTTTTATTAATTCTTCATCTATTTTTTGAATATCTTTTTCTCCTGCATCTTCTATATAAACTGCTTTATATTCTGTTATTCTTTTTAATTTCTGAAAATTTAATTTTCTTAGAGCCTTTTCTGCTTTATCAAGAAGTGTTCCAACATTTTCATCTATTTTTATAAATATTCCAATTTTTTTATCTTTTGTAAGTGTTACATTATAAAGTCTATGGGATTGTGAAATATCTCTACTAAGTCTAATATGTGGATCTTGATCAACACCAACAGGAACAAGTGTTGGTCTTGGTCCACCGTATTTTTTAAGTTGAACATGAAGTATATCTCCAGTTTGAACAAGTGGTGAAAAAACATGAGTCATGTTGCTTTGACCATTAAATCCATATGTAGCTTGCATTTGTGACCAGTTTACTTTTTTACCAAGAATATAAGCTAGATCTTTTACGTCCTGATGTTTTGATTGAAAATAAATTCGGCATTTTTCAGGTTTTAAACCTAGAGCTATATAATTTGGAATATAATCATTTATTGCATAATATTCTGTTTCTTTTAATGTATAACCTCTAGTTGCAAATGCTTCAATATCTGCAATAGCTATACTAATATCTGCACCTATACTCTGATAATAAATAACCTCATCTATTACCATTTTATGTCCAAGATGCATTTTTCCAGAGGGCATAAGTCCAGTTAAAATTGCCCATGGTTTGTTTTTTATTACTGCATCTTTAATTAATTGAAATCCTCTATGTCCAAATATTACTCCCCTTCGTAAAAGTTTATGAGGGTGAGGAAGATTTTTCCAAGTATCTTCATTAAATTCTTCTATTCCAAATTCATCACGTAATCGTGAATAATCTTGATATGTCGTAGAACTCCAAGGATCAATTTTCATACATCTCTCAAGATGTGAAACATACTTTATTTCAAAAACTTACCGTTATAATTGCTAATTTCTTATAAAGAAAATGTATATAAGATATAGTTTTATTCCTTAAGATTGAAAACAGGGAGGTCGCTTATAATGGGACGAGATACCCGATTAAAGAATATTATAATAATATTTTTGTTAATAAATAGCTTAATAATTTCTGTAATAAATGTAAATCCAGCATCAGCTCAGGATACATCACCTTCCTGGCCAACAAATTGGATATATTTTTCTTTAGATCCAAATGAAGGTACAAAAGAACCTCCACAAGAACGTAGAGATGTTCATCATTCTTATTATTATTTTGACGAAAATTATCTTTATTTAAGATTAGAATGTTATGGATATCCAAATTTTACAGAAGAACCTGATTGTAGATATAAATGGTTTATTGATTTAGATCATAATGGTCATTTTTCTGGGCAAAATATAGTTGATGGGGAATTCCTCTTATTTGTCGAAGATTTTGATAATAATAGTGTGAATGATGATGGAATTGGTGATGTTTTTTTATTAAATGATAGTGATGATGACGGATACTTTAGTGAATGGGAGAACGACTATTATAGTGATGGATTAGTAACTGATTCAAATATCGCAGGTTATAGAATTCTTGGAAACTGTACAGACCTATATGTTAATTTAAATTATATCGGTAATCCAACAGAAAGTTGTTTTTTATGGGCTACGGATCAAGAAAACGCAAACCTTGAACAAGGACCAACCCTAGACTCAATTAACATTGCGAATCTTAGTATAGTAAAAACTGATGATCCAGACCCTATTTTAGAAGGAGAATTTTTAACGCATATTATAAGTGTAAAAAATATTGGTCCTGATACTGCGGAGAATGTAAACGTTTCTGACATTCTTCCTTCAGGTGTCACATATAATAACGCTAATCCTATGCATACTGGTTATAGCGATCTAACTTATTGGTGGATTTTTTCTACAATTAATGCTGGAAACACAGTAACAATTACTATTAATATAACTGTTGATATCGGAACCTATGGTATTATAACTAATAATGTAAATGCGCTTAGTCCCACCCATGATCACTTCCTTTCAAACAATGAAGATAGCGAAGATACAACTGTTATTTCTATGAATGATCCTCCTGTTGCGGGTGATGATTCAGCTACTGTTACTGAGGATTCTAGCAGTAATTCGATTGATGTTTTAGCAAATGATGTTGATCCTGATGGTGATGATTTGGATATTACTGGTGTGACAGCTCCTACTCATGGAACAGCAACATATACAGTAGACTATGTTTATTATACTCCTAATGATGATTATAATGGTCCTGACCAATTTA
>CAYFVP010000058.1:0-31114 GCA_964346655.1 uncultured Thermoplasmatales archaeon | reverse complement strand
TTTTTAATGTTTCTATGCTTGTAATTTCATTGTCGTAGAGTAGTATTGCTGTTTTTTTATCTATGCTTTCTATTCCTTTGAATGCTTGTATTTTTGTTTCTTTGTCTATTTTAGGTTCTTTTTGTGGTTGTAGTTTCTTTACTTCTGGTTCGAATTTAGGTATTTCTTTTTTTTCTTCTGTTTCGGGAGGTATTTCTTCTATTGGTTCCCATATGGGTATTTGTTCTTTTTCTTCAATTTTTTCTGGTTTTTCAATTACAATATCTTCTTTTAATTCTTCAGATATTGAATTTATTTCTTCTGTTTCTCTAATTTCAAATGTATTCCATTTTATCTTTTTCTTTAATTCTTTTTTTATTTGTTTTGCTTTCTTTCTATTTATTCCTTTGATTTTTATTATATTCTTTATTGGTGTTATTTTTAATGTTTCTATGCTTGTAATTTCATTGTCGTAGAGTAGTATTGCTGTTTTTTCATCTATACTTTCTAAGTCTTTGAAAGCTTGTACTTTTATTTCTCTTTCTACTGCAGGTTCTTCTGTTTTGGGTGGAATTTTCTCTATTGGCTCCCAGGTTGGTATTTGTTCTTTTTCTTCAGATATTGAATAAATTTCCTCTTCTTTTTTTTCTTCTGTTTTGGTAGGTATTTCTTCTATTGGTTCCCATTTTTGTACATCTAATGTTAACTTTTTTCCGCAAGTCCCGCAAAAAGTTCCTGCTCCGCTTAATCTTGTACCACAATGAGGACAAAAATTAGTAGTAATTTCAATTTCTTTGAATTCTTTTGTTTCTGGAATTGGTGATGGAACCTCTTCTTCAAATTCTTTTTTAATTTCCTTAAATTTGATGGGTAACTCTTCTAGCTCTTCTATCCTTTTTTTATCTACAGATTCCCATTCTGTTAGTTCTTCATCTGCAAGACTCTTTTTTTCTTCCTTAGATGTATCCACAGGTTTAACTTCAATAAATTCTGGCTCTTTTTCTGGTTTTTCAACTTCAAAAATATCTTCATCTTCTATTGATAATTCTATCCTTTCTTTTGGAATAAACTTTTCTTCAATTTCAACTGGCTTTGTTATTTCTTCTGTTATTATTGGCTCTTTAATCTTTATTTCTTCTCTTGGATAGATAGAAACCTTCGGTTTTAAAGGATCAATTTCTTCCACTCTTTTATGTTTAGTAACAATTTTATTATATAACAAATCATTTTTAGAAGAATCTTTTACTCTTTTTTTTAGTGATAATAAATATTTTTCATTTTCAGAGGGTAATTCTCTTGGAGATCTGTTATCTAAAATTTTATGTAATTTATCAATAAAATTATTTTTAGATTTATTTTTTTTTGACATTTATTCCCACCAAATGGTGTTTTATTAACATATCTTTTCTGAGCTCTAAATATTTATATCTTATTGAACAATTATTATCTAAATAGTATAAGATTTTTATTGTATTAATATCTTATCCTATAATTAAAATAGGTTATATAAAATATCCTTGTTATAATATTTTATATACCAATACTATTAAAAAGTATATTAAGCTCATTTTTTATATCATTTTTTTGATTAAAATGGACTTCAGAGGAAAAGATATAATTTCAATAAAGGATTTTTCTAAGGAGACAATTAATTATATATTGGATTATGCACAAGATTTAGTCCCCTATGCTAAAGGAGAAAAATATAAAGACATATTAAATGGTAAGGTCTTATCTTCCTTATTTTTTGAACCAAGTACCAGAACAAGATTAAGTTTTGAAAGTTCAATGAACAGACTCGGAGGAAAAGTTATAGGTTTTTCAAACCCGGCTGCAACATCTCAAATGAAAGGAGAGAGCCTTGCAGATACAATAAGAATGGCTGACTCTTATAGCGATGTAATTGTTATACGACACTCCCAAGAAGGTGCGGCAAGACTTGCCGCAGAATTTGCAGATGTCCCTGTTATTAATGCAGGAGATGGTGCAGGTAGACATCCAACTCAATGCCTCTTAGATTTATTTACAATAAAATCTGAAAAAAAGAAAATCGGTAAAAATAAAATTGTTCTGTTAGGGGATTTAAAATATGGGAGAACAGTTCATTCGCTTTCTTATGCTTTATCAGTTTATAAGGCTGAATTATCCTTTGTTTCCCCTACAAGTTTAAAAATGCCAAGAGAGGTAATAGATGAATGTAGGGAATTAGGGGTAGAGCCCACTCAAACCTCAAATTTAGAAAAAGCAATCAAAGATGCAGATGTTTTATATGTAACAAGGATTCAAAAAGAAAGGTTTCCAGATGCAGAAGAATATAATAAAGTAGTTGACTCCTATAAAATTAATATTGAACTATTACAAAACGCAAAAGATGATCTTATTATTATGCATCCATTACCAAGAGTTACTGAAATTGATCCTGAAGTTGATAAAACACCCCATGCTCTTTATTTTAAACAAGCTTTTAATGGTGTTCCAGTTAGAATGGCACTTCTCTCTTTAGTTTTAGGGGGGAAACTATGAAAAAAGAGCTTAAAGTCCCTCTGATTAAAAATGGAACTGTAATTGACCATATAACCGGAGGAAATGCAGTAAAGGTTTTGATTATTCTTGGAATACCTGAAACATCTTCTGTTGTAAGTGTTGCTATGAATGTAAAAAGTAAGCTTGGTAAAAAGGATATTGTAAAAGTTGAAAATAGAGAGCTTGATCCTAAAGAAGTAGATAAAATTGCTCTTATTGCCCCAAAAGCAACTATCAATATTATCCGAGATTATGAAGTAACAAAGAAACAAAGGGTTAAGTTACCAGATGAAATAGTTGGAATTGTGAAATGCTCAAATCCCACATGCGTATCAAATGCCAATGAACCAGTTGAAAGCCGATTTTTGATTGTTAACAAAGATCCGCCTAGAATAAAATGTTATTATTGTGAACGTGAACCAGAAGATATTTCTGAAAGAATTATCTGATTTCTTTTAGTATTTCCTCAGCTCTATCTAGTTTTATTTTTCCCTCTTTGACCATAATATCTGCGACTTTTTCTATTTCGTCTCCTATAGCACCTGCCATTACTGCAATATTTTTTGCATGAAGTGACATATGACCTTTTTGAATTCCAACTGTTGAGAGGGCAAAAACAGCTGCAAAGTTTTGTGCAAGACCTAAAGAAACTCCAACTTCTGCAAGTTCTCTTGCTGTTTTTATACCTAGAATTTTTTTACAAAGTATTGCCTTGGGATGTATGTTTCCTGCACCTCCAACTATTCCCACAGCCATTGGTAACTCTAATTCACCCACTAGATCACCATTTTCATTTTTGTGATAAGTGCTAAGTGAAGTATATTGTCCACTTCTTGAAGCATATGCATGGGCTCCAGCCTCAATTGCTCGAAAGTCATTTCCGGTAGCAATAATGAGCGCATCAATTCCATTCATTATCCCCTTATTATGTGTTGCTGCTCTATAGGGATCTATTGCAGCAAGATTGTATGATTCTAAAAAAGCATCAACGATATGTTCACCACCCATTTTTTCTTTATCAAATACGGCTTTTGCCTTTACGATGCGTTTATCTGCAAGATTAGTAAGAATTCTTAATCGAACTTTACCACCTGTTATTTCTTCAAGCATTGGAGCAAGTGCCTCACACATAGTATTAACTGCATTTGCACCCATTGCATCTCGAACGTCAACAATTAGATGAACAACGATCATTTTACCAATAGGACTATCAAGAATTCTAACCTCTAGATCTTTTGCTCCACCACCAAATTTTACTAGAACTTTATCTTGATCATTTGCTAGATTTAATATCTCCTTTTTTTTGCCTAATATTTTTTTAGCAGCACCTGCAATATCATTGATATGTAAAATCTGTATTTGTCCAATCATTAAAGGTTCAGAGCATTCTGTTTTAAATCCATCCTTTATTCTTGCAATCTTTGCAGCATTACTTGCGGCTGCAATAACACTTGATTCCTCAATTGCCATAGGAATTAAATAATCTTTACCATTAATTAGGAAATTTACAGCAATACCTAAAGGAATTTCAAATGTGCCTAGGGTATTTTCAATCATCCTTTCTGCAATATCCATATCAAGATAGGAAGTAAACAACCTAGCATCTTCATTACTTAAATCTGAAAATTTTTTTACAATTTTTACTCTTTCTGCTATTGGTATTTTATAAAAACCAGAGATTTTAGATGTTTTGATTTCCTTTGACATAAAAGTAAACCTCTTTATGCTGCGAAAGCTAAAAACAACTAACTATTTTTAAAATTGTTTATTAAAAATTCTAAAATGAAACAAAAATCTATGAATCTTTTTTTATACCAATTTTCTCATTTAAATAATTTAAAAAGATATGATAGATTTCTTCTTTGATCCTTCCCTTAATTTGAATATCAACTGAATGTTCTTTTATTTTATGCATCTTTTTTATTTTAATTACTGCAGTAACTTGATCGATATCTGCTAAAATCGCAGAAATTTCTACCTGTTTTCCCATTGTTATATTTTTTGAATACTCACCAATATCTTCTATTGTTTTTCTTAAATCTGATTTTTTTTCAGGATGTTCATATAAAACTTTTCCATCTACAACAATTTTAGCAGTATTTCTAAATTTTGCTTTTGCAAGACCTCTTAAAATTAGCTCAGTTACTGGTAATAGCTCAAAATCTTCTTCTACTAATTTACTACCTAATATTTTTAGAAAGAAATTCTTTGGCTCAATTTCCTTTCTTTTTACATTAAAATCAAATTTTATATGTAAGTTTGTAAGATATTTCTTATGAAATTTATGATCATCCTTTTTCTTTTTAGAAGGATGACTTGACTCAATCCAGTCCATTACTTCTTTTGGAGAACCCATAACCCAAGGAGGTTCCCTGAAATTACTATCGTATCTTGACATATTGTCAATTTCTCCAACTATTTTTCCAATTAATAAATATTTTTATTTATGAATGCTCCCTTGTTTTTACTGCAACACCATAATCAAAAGACAACATTTCTTCTCTATTAAGTATACAACGACCTATTGCAAGAAGAGAATCTTTTTCGTTAACTATTAAACATTCATCAAATGGTCTAAGTTCAGGATCACAATCTTTTACAAATTTAGCAAAAACACTTTTCCCTTCCTTTATAAAAGAAGTTGCATCCTTGTTTACAATTACTCTGAGTTTTGGAAATTTAAAAATTTTATGAAGAATACTTGCACCATTCATTTTAAGACTAAACATTCCATCTGATGCTCTCATTGAAAGAATGTGTTTATTATTAAGATAAATATTTCTGATTTTTCCTGTTTTTTTTGATTTAACGATTTTAAGTTTACCTTTTAAAAGTTCTTTTCCCGCACCTTTACCAAATTGTATATCTGAAATAGCAGAAATTCTAATTTTGTCAAAATTATAGGTTTTTGATTTAGCAGATTTTATTTTATCCAGAGTTTTTTCTCCTATCCAACAAATAATTTTTTTATTTTTTATGAATTTTTCTAATATCTTTGTAACATGTTTACCTGTTTCATCATCTGTTATTTTAGGAAATATCGACTGTGCATATGGATACATTTCATCCAATTCAAGAGGAACAGGACCAATTTTTGCATCAATTAGGATATTGATTTCATTATTTTTTCTAAAAATATCTTGAATTTGTTTATAATAAAATCTGAAGTAAGGCTTTTTTCCATCAGGAAATATAACAGTTTCTTTAAATAGAGCGCTATATCTATTTAAAAGACGATTATGACATCTATATATTAATGGTCTATGGATTGTATGATTACCTGTATAAAATAATGCATTTATTTTTCTAACTGGTTCGAATTGTTCTAACCATAACTTGTTTTTTCCTATTTCTAATACTTTTAAGGCATCTAAAAGATATGGATTTGAATTTGCCCTTCTTTCAACAAGTTCCCATAGTGAACCATTTCTTATTGCGTTTCTAATCTTTTTAATTTCAGTAAAACTTATGTAAAGGTTATGTTTTGCAATTTCCCTTATTTTTTCTTTTTCATCTAATTTTTTCAACTCCAAAAGAGTATATTTTGAACATATGGGACAAGAACAAGGGAGTTCTGTTAAATCATCTAATTTTTCAGTTCCTTCTGAGAAAAGGAATCTTTTATCGTTTGCATATTTTGCATAAGCAGCAGAATCAAAAAAATCGCATCCTAAAGCAACAGCAACTGGAAAAATCATTGGATGTCCAGCTCCGAATAAATGAACTGGTTTTGAAGGGTTTAAACCTTTTTTTGATGAAAGAATAATATTTAAAAGCATATGATAGTTTTGATTTTCCATTAGCGGAACCACTCCACCAATTGGAAAAAAATCTGAACCAATTTTACTAATTTCATGGGCACATTTAGTTCGGAGATCCGGATAAATTGAACCCTGTATTGTACAAGCAAGTGCCATATTTCCCTTAAGTTTTATACTTTTTTTAGCACGGGAAATTGTTTCCTTAATTCCTTGTTTTGCTTCTTCTTTGGTTTGATCTGGTTTTCCAAACACATCTAAAATTGTTCCTATGTCACTTCCAATGTCTCTTTGAAATTCTATAATTTCAAGTGGATCTATATTAACATTATCATAAACATATGATTGAAAAGTTCCTGAGTCAGTCATTATTGGGCCTTTAAACTCTAAAAGTTTATGTATTCCTTCTTCTAATGCTTTTTTCCTTAGTTTTTCATCTCCATTAATTATATAAGAATTTGTTATCACTATTTCAGTTCCAAAAAGTTTTATCATTTCTTTAGGTGAAATTATTAATTTATTTGGATTGATAACAGGCATCAAATTAGGAGTTGTAATTGTTCCATGTTTTGTTGCATATTTGCAGATTCTTCCTGCAGCATCTCTATATTTTATTTCAAATGTCATGTTAAATTCTATAGAAGTAAACTAAAAATAGTTATGTAGTTTTGGGTGAGATAAATATATTAAAATTTTACAAGTTAATAATATTTTTCAGAAATTTGATAAATAAAGAATTAACCTTTATTATGCCCCTATTTGTATAGGATTTACAATTCTTTTAAGAGTAGCAATAGCTGAAAGTGAAGCCATATAACTAGACTTAGGATTTTTTGGATTAGGCATATTTTCAACCTCAGCTCTTAATCTTCCAAATTTCCCATGTGCAAGGATCCTATGACTTATTCTTGTAACAACAGGATCTGCAACAATTCTTACTTTTGTTTTATCAAAACCAACTCCAGCAATAGATAAACTGGCAGCAACATTAATATTACTTGGAAATTTTTTTACAGCATGATGTGCATTTCCATCAAAAAGAACAGTTCTTTTGTTTAGTTTTTTATCTAATGATAAAGGTGGTTTTGTGGTTACTAGTGTTACTTCATCTATTATATCCACACTTGCTGAAATTATTCCATCTATTCCACATATTGCACCAGATGGGATATATATTTTACAGTGATTTTTTCTTGCAATATTTTCTAATTTTGTCCTAAATTTATTGTTTATCAAACTGCCAACACTCATTATAATTATATCTTTACCAGTATTGAGAATATCTACTGCATATTCACTAACTGCTTCTTGAGAAGCCGCTTCAATAACAAAATCTACATCATTCAGAAAATCCTTAACAAGTTTGATACTTGCCTTTTTTAATTTTTTACATAGTTTTTTAGAAGCAGCATTTTTTATATCGTGTAGATATATCTTTGTAATTTCAGGCATTTTATCAGCAACTAAAGCAACATCTGTTCCAATTGCTCCGCAACCAATTATTCCTACTCTCATGTTTTTTACCAAAACCTTATAACACCATGATACTATAAAAAATATGGTTATGGATGAAATTGATTTTTATCTATGGGAAGACCTAGGTAAGAAGGGTGATATAACATCAGATAATCTATTTTCAAATGAATTGGCAAATGCATATATAATAGCAAATGAAGATTGTATTGTTGCTGGATTAAAAGAAGCATTAGATGTTTTTAATAGAACTGGTGCCAAGGCAACAAAAAAGAAAGAAAATGGGGAGCTTGTAAAAAAAGGAACAATTGTCGCAGAGATTAATGGATCTGCTCGTTCAATATTAAAATCAGAGAGACTGGTTTTAAACATTATAGGAAGAATGAGTGGTATTGCCACTGAAACAAAAAAAATTGTCGAAAAATGTAAAACAATAAATCCAAAATTAAAAGTTGCAGCTACAAGGAAAACAACACCAGGTTTTAGAAAGTTTGAAAAAAAAGCAGTTGAAATAGCCGGGGGCGAACCCCACAGACATGGTCTTTATGATGCAATAATGATAAAAGATAATCATATTAAAATTGCAGGATCTGTTGAAAAAGCTTTACAAAAAATTGTGACAAAAGTAAGACATAGAAAAATTGAAATTGAAGTTGAAAATGAAGAAGATGCTCTTACAGCAGCAAAATATAATGTTAATTTTATAATGCTAGATAATTTTGATCCAACAACAGCAGAAATTGTTACAAAAAAAATAAAACAGATTAATCCAAATATTTTAGTTGAGATATCTGGAGGGGTTACAAAAGATAATGTTTCTGATTATGCATCATTTGCTGATCGTATATCACTAGGTTATATTACTCATTCAGCAAAAAATATGGATTTTTCTTTAGAAATTATATAGAAATATTTAGGAAATATTTTATAATTGGATTTTGTTTACAATATTGGAAAATTTATATAAATCACAATAAAGAGGGGATTATTGTTGTGAGGGTATGGTGAGTTAAATGAAAAAGATAATTGAAGATGTAGTTGCTAAAGAAAAGAAGGGTAATATGGAGGGAAAGATTACTAAAAAAAGTAATCCTCAAAAGAATGATAAATTAAAAGATTCACTTACTCGTCAAACAATTTCTCGTGGTATTCAAGATAAGGAACTTGAGGAAGTTTTATCAGGTTTAACAACAACCATTAAAGTTATTGGCTGTGGTGGTGCCGGAACAAATACTATTTCCCGTTGTGTTGCAAGTCAGATTTCAGGAGCAGAATTAATTGCAATAAATACCGATGCTCAACATTTACTCATTACAGAGTCTCCAAATAAGGTTTTAATTGGTAGACATTTAACAAAAGGTCTTGGTGCTGGTTCTCTTCCACAGATTGGTGAAGAAGCAGCAAAGGAAAGTGAACAGGATATAAGAACAGTAATTGGCCATGTTGATATGGTTTTTGTCACCTGTGGTCTTGGCGGTGGAACTGGAACAGGAGCATCTCCAATTATTGCTCAAATCGCAAAAGAAGCAGGGGCCCTCACAATTGGTGTTGTTACCCTGCCCTTCAATGTTGAAGGCGTTATTCGAATGGAAAATGCTGAACAAGGTTTAAAACGATTAAGAGATATATGTGATACAGTTATTGTTATTCCAAATGATAAACTACTTGATATTGTTCCTAATCTATCACTTAATGCTGCTTTTAAGGTTGCAGATGAAGTTCTTATGAGATCTATTAAGGGAATAACAGAGATGATTACAATGCCTGGTCTTGTAAATCTTGATTTTGCAGATCTTAAAACAGTTATGAAACGTGGGGGCGTTGCAATGATTGGTTTAGGTGAAGCAGAGGGTGAAAATAAAGCGGTAAACGCTGTTATAGAAGCACTTAACTCGCCTCTTTTAGATGTCGATGTTTCTGAGGCAACTGGCGCTCTTGTTAATGTTACAGGTGGAGAAGATATGACGATTGCTGAAGCAGAGCGTGTTGTAGAAGAGATTTACTCAAGAGTCGATCCAAATGCCCGCATTATCTGGGGAACTACTATTGATCCAAATTTAAAGAGAAATATTCGTGCAATGCTTGTTATAACTGGTGTAAAATCTAAACAGATTCTTGGTCCTGCTCAAAAATCATTTGAAAATGAAGAAATTGGCATTGATTTTGTTGCATAAAACAATTTATTTTTTTTCTAACTTAATTCTAAAATAAGTTTGTCAATATTTATTTCTTAATAATCTAATTAATTTCTTTTTAAAAACATAATAAATTTAATCTATGTAAATCTAATTTGGAATAAGATTTTTTTGAACACAAATAAATATACCTTTAAGAGCCAAATTCTTTATATATAACTATCTATTTGACGAATTTGCCTTTAAGGGGTGTCTACAAGTGAAAATATTCAAACGAAAAGATAATACAATTCCAGATGAACGATCGTTTATGGAAAAAGCTTGGGATTTACAACATAGGATTGAAGCTAAACAAAAAAGAGTAGGTAAAGGGAAATATGGAAGGGTCTTAAAGATGGCCAGAAAACCAACAAATGATGAATATTCGAAAACATCAAAGATTACTGGTGCAGGGATTCTTCTTATTGGCGGACTTGGTTTTTTAATTTTTTTACTAACTAACCAGATTGCACCCTGGTTGGCAGAAATACTTGGACTTTAAAAAGGTGAGCTAATATGCAAAATGCAGATTTTGAAGAAACTGCTGAAGAACAAACAAAAATATTTACAATTAAAACCCAAGTGGGAAAAGAACAAAACACAGCAGATTTAATAAATAGCCGTGCAGGTAAATCAAAAATAAAAATACCTTCAATTCTTGTTACACCTGAACTTAGAGGTTACATATTTCTAGAAAGCTATGATAAGGAAAGAATTAAAGATATGATTAAAACTGTATCATACACTCGAAATATGCTTGAAGGTGACATTCCAATTGAGCAAATAGAACATTTCCTTGTTCCGGCATCAGCTGTTGCAAAAATTGCTGAAGGAGATGTTGTTGAAATGGTCGCAGGTCCATTTAGAGGTGAAACTGCAAAGGTTACCCATATTGATGATACAAAAGAAGAAATTACAGTTGAACTTTTTGAATCTGTTGTTCCGATACCTATTACTGTTAGAGGTGAACAGGTTAGAGTTATTAAAAGAAAAGAAGAAAAAAAAGAAGAAGCAAAGGAGAAGTAGAGAGTTATGGCAGAGAAAATTGAGGCTCTTGTTGATGGGGGAAAGGCATCTGCAGGTCCACCGCTTGGTCCAGCATTAGGACCTCTTGGTGTAAACATTATGCAAATCATTAATTCAATTAATGAAAAAACAAAACAATTTGAAGGAATGAAAGTTCCGGTAAAGGTGCTTATTGATCCTAAAACCAAGGATTATGAAATTGAGGTAGGAACTCCTCCTGCATCATCACTTATTTTTAAAGAACTAGGTATTGAGAAAGGGTCAGGCTCTGCTGGAACTCATAAAATTGGAAATTTAACAATTGACCAGGCAATTAAAATTGCTAAGATGAAACATAATAATTTATTAGGTAAAGAGCTTAAACAAAAGACAAAAGAAATTATTGGAACATGTGTATCAATTGGTGTTACTGTTGAAGGTAAAAAACCGCAAGAGATTCAAAAAGCAATAGATGAAAAAGAGTATGATTCTAAATTTTAATATTGATTTCTTTTTCTAATTTTTTCTTTTTTTCAAGTAGTTTTTCTGGTCTATTTTCAAGCATTCTTCTATGCATTCTCTCTTTTGCACTACCAGACAGTATATCTTCTCGGATTAATCTTAATTCTTTTTCAATGAGAACTATTCTTTCATCAATGTTTTTAATCCTCTTATTTATTTCATCTAAAGATTTCTCATCAATCATTAAAAATTGTATTAAATCTTTATTATTAAAGATTGTTAAATACGCCTCAATCCTCTTTGAAAAAATTGTTTCATAGATTTTACTATTCTATCTTGTCTGTATGAAAAAGGAAGAATTCTTCCTTCTCCCCAAGTTTTTTTCTTAATTATTTCTGTAATAATTGAATCTTTTTTTGAATCATTTGAATTTAATATAGTATAACCATATCCTACATATTCAGGATCATGTGAGTCAGACCCGCCAGTTCCTCCAAGATTTAACCTATTTGCAATTTTAGCTGTTTTTAAATTTGTTTGCGGGGTACTACAGGAATTAAAAACCTCAATTGCTGATATTTTACCATTTATTTCAAAAAGTTTTTCTTTTTTTATCCCTGACATGTTTCTGTAAAGGTGAGGAACAATCGGTATGCCGCCTAAATCAATAACTTTGTCAATAGTTTCTTGAATAGGAAGCCCTCTTTTAACTTCTTCTTTAATATTCAATGCAATCAAATGTCCATCAAGAGTTGAAATTTCAACTCCAGGAATAACTATAAAATCTTTTGGAGCTATTTTTATTGCTTTTAAACTACCTTCTAATGTATTATGATCTGTAATTGACAATCCTTGTAAGCCTCTCCTTTTTAGATTTTTAATTATTTCTTCAGGAGAACCAATTCCATCTTCTGAATACTGTGAATGTATATGTAAATCTAGCTTTAGCATAATTTTTCTCCAATTTTAAAACGTGTAGAAATCAATGGTATTAGAAGCTTACCATTTATATAACCTGATGTAACTATCTGGATCTGATTAACACTCATTTTTTATGATAAGATTGGACTATCTATTTCCTCTAATTTTAGTTAATAAAGAATGAACTTGTTTGAAATCATATTTCTTGTAATAATGGTATTTTTTATTAAATCAACGTCAAACTTTTAAATACTTCTTACCGGATATAGGTATGAAAAAATTGGGGGAGGTAAAAGATTTGAACAACTCCACATTAAAAAAAGGTTTGGTTATTGGTATAGTTGTTTTATTTACTGGAATAACTATTATATCAAGTATTGATGCATATATCTGCAAACTAAGTATTAATGAAGGACGAGAATATTGGGCTCTGTTGGTAGCTGTAAATATATACGCTGATCATCCTGAAAAAAATTTTCCTTTTCCATTCCAGGAAGTTAATAATTTATATGACACTCTTCTTGCTTCGTCCCTTTGGTCTAAAGATCATATAAGAATTTTAAGAGGAGAAGAGGCCACAAGTGCCAATATAATTAATGGATTTCGTTGGCTGGATAAAATGGATGATGATGACGATATATCGCTTATTTATATTAACACACATGGTGGTTCCCTTAATAAGGACAAAAAACCAATTGACGAGGTAGATGGACGAGACGAAATGATTGCAGATTATTGGAGTTTTGCTTATCCATCAATATATTTATGGGACGATAGAATCAATTATTATTTGAGTCGTTTAGACTCAGAAGGAATTTGCCTAATTTTTGATACCTGTCATGCTGGAGGTTTTGATGATTCAATATATTGGGACAATATTTTATGTAAAAATAGAAAATTATCCAAAGAAGAATCGATTTCACCGGCCACTTGGATTAATGATTTTGCTGAAGATATAAGTGGAAAGGGTAGGGTAATCTTAATGGCATGTCGTGAAGAAGAATTTGCTTATATGGACGGATTTTCTCCTTATATAGTTGATGGATTAAGAGGTTTTGCAGATAGTAATTCAGATGATATAGTTTCCGCTGAAGAACTATTCTTTTATACAACATGTAGAAAATTTTGGCAACATCCAATTATGTTTGATAATTATTTAGGAGAGTTACCATTGGTAGATATCTCTGAAAAAAATGGTTATAAAGAAAAAAAATTAGATGATAGTTATCATATCAAAAAAAGATACGAATCAGACTTTGATGAAAAGCAAAAAAATCCAACTTCTGAAAAAAACTCCATAGTTTGTGGCTTTATTTGTAATATGTCAACAGGTGAACCTATTGAACAAGTACGTATTTACTTAGATGGCATAGATAATCAAGGAAATTTTTATGAGGATTCTACCAAAACTAATTCTGTAGGTTTTTATGAAATGAATGTAGCTGCTGGAGAAGTCAGTTTTTATTACTCTACTTATGAATATCTAAAGGAGTATACCGAATATTACAAAATTGACGATTTTGAAACACTCTGGATAAATGTCTCTTTACAACCGCTCCCCCCAGATAATGCTTTTGTATGTGGATATACTACTGATATTGAAACCCATAAACCTATTAAAACAACCTATGTCGATATTGAATGGCGTAACGAAAAAGGTAATTTTTTTTCAAATTACACCAAATCTGATAATCAAGGATTTTATATTATTGATATTCCTAATGGAGAATTTTATATTGATTGTTTTAAGCCAGATTATTGTTGGGAGAGATCATATAGAATGGATGTAGAAGAAAATGAGACTTTGTGGGCTAATATTTCTCTTTTAAAGGAGAGAATTAATGTATATATTTCAAAACCCCTGGAGGCGATTTACCTCGTAAATAAAAGAATATTTCCATTTTCAAAAACCATTATATTAGGAAATATTGAAGTAGAAGCTTTTGTGCATGATTTATGGTATGAACCAATAGATGCAGAAAAGGTAGAATTTTATATTGATGGTGATCTTAAATCAACTGATACAGAAGCCCCTTATAAATGGATGTGGAAATCAATACAGCTTTTTAAACGAAAACATACAATAAAAGTTATTGCATATGATGAATTTGGTTACCAAGTTAGTGATGAAATCGATATTTAAAAACTCCCTGTTGTCAAAACTCAGATATATATTTCAAAGATTAGAACAATATATAGCTCTTTAAATAGAAAACATAGATGCGGGCACCGGGATTTGAACCCGGGTTGTAAGCTTGGCAAGCTTAAGTGATACCAGGCTACACCATACCCGCAGAATGAATTGAAAATCATGAAGCAACAAATCCTTAAAAAGCCTTATGGTAAATATCTTTTGAGAGGCTTACTTAAATGCCTTCTAGCGCATACCGGAGCCTCATAAAATCCTGTTTTTATATCTCGGATTTTTTCTTTTAGAATTGGCTTATTGCTTTTAAGACCACATTTTTTACATTTATATCCCTGTCCAGCTCCCTTTGATTTCATATGTTTACCACATCTTGGACAGATTGGGTTTTCTGTTTTTTCAACTTGTTTTTTTAAATGTTTTATCTTTATCTTTTCTAAATTAATTGTCAATGGTTTTTCTCTTACTCCCCCAAAAACTTTAATTTTGTCACCAATAATTAATTTACGAATGATATTTCTAAACTTCTTTGTTGGTTCGTAAACTGCACAATCAATTTCTCCAGTTGAATCTTTAATTTTAAAAATAACATGTCCACCTTCTATGGATACGGGAGGTTTACTTAATCTTCCCTCAACAATAACAGAATTATATGGTTGAATTTCAGATATATTCTTATTTAATAGATGATCATCGGTTCCTTGATTTGTTTCAAAAATTATCCAACTGTCAATATCTTCAGATATTATTAGTGATTTAGCCTTATTAAGATCCTCTCTATTATCCCCTCTTATACCAAACAAAACCGGACATGGCGAATTTGGAACAAGTCTGTTATGATTATTTTCATAATCAAAATTGTCAAAAGTTGATTTAATCTCTTTATCCATTAGTTTAGTTGAATCATTATCAACAAATCTTTTTGAACCCCATTTCTCTTTTTTTCTATATGTTATCAATTCATAGGTTTTATCATGTACATTACGCCAAGCAATAGACGCGGTTGCACCAATAATTCCTCTACGATTTTTATAACCTTTAAAACAAGCATTATAGGAATTTAATAATTTCTCAGTATCTTTTAATGTAACAATATCTGTAACAGCACTTTTATAGAAATTATTGATTGGTTGCCTATCTATTAAAACAAAACCAGAATTTGTATTTTCATCTTCAAATCTCGCATATTTTTTTACAATTGCTTCTGTAATATCCTTTAATTTTAAAATATGACAATTTTCTGAATTGTTTTTAGTATAACAATAAACGTCTTGTCCATTTATAGATCCAATTTTTGTTCTACTGCCCTGTCCTGTTCCAACTTGAAGTGAAATTGCACCATTACCACGGGTTTTCCAGGGAATATTTGGATTTAACCTAACAAGTCTAGGATAACCGATGATATCATATTTTTCATCAATTAATTTATTGATAAGCATGCATGCTAAATAGGTTGTACAACCTCCCTTTTTTGAATCTGTATCATCTATTCCAATCCAGATAATTTCACTCCCGATAGAGTTATATATAAGTGCTTTTTTAGTGTTATTATCATATGAACCGCATTGAACTTTTGGGTGAAGTAAGAAACACCTTGTTAAAAGCAGGGTTTTATGTTTCAGATCTATTCTTAATTCGACCTATTGGTTTTGATCTAGTTGCAAGAAGAGATAATTCATTACTAATTATTAAAGTTTTAACAAATATTGATGCAATTTCAGAAGAAGTGGCAAATGAACTTAGAACTCTTTCGATTCTATTAAAAGGATGTCCTTTACTTATTGGAGAAAGAACTGGTGCCAAGATTCTTGAAGAAAATACAGTATATGATAGATACGGAATCCAAGCAATCACATCAAAAACCCTTATAAATAATATTTTAGAAGGGATGCCACTTGAAGTATATGCTGCCCCTGGTGGTTTATATGTCAATCTAGATAGAGATAAAATTAGACAAATAAGAAAGGAGCAAAATATTTCACTAGGTTCCTTTGCTAGGGAATTAAAAGTATCAAGAAGAACAGTTCAGATGTATGAGGATGGAATGAATGCATCTATTGAAGTTGCACTTAGAATTGAAGATTTTATTGGAGAAAATATTACTATTCCAATTGATATTTTAGAGCATAAAAAGATAAAAAATGATATAAAACAAATATCAAGTGAATCAGAAGGATTTAGAAAGTTTCAAAGGGAGATATTTTCTATTCTTGAACAAGTTGGTTATAT
The DNA here is from genome assembly GCA_964346655.1 of uncultured Thermoplasmatales archaeon. Lineage (GTDB taxonomy): Archaea > Thermoplasmatota > E2 > DHVEG-1 > DHVEG-1 > CAYFVP01. The sequence goes on along the minus strand of CAYFVP010000058.1, from coordinate 14,444 downwards.
GGTTGTGCCTCTAGAAAGATGCCCCTTTGAAGCAGTTAGTAAAGATAAAAAGAAAATACTTTTAACCTGTGTAGATGAATATAATAAAAAGTTAATCAGAAAAGCCCAAGTTGTCAGTAATATATCAAATATTACAGAAAAACATGCTGTTCTTATAACTGATAAAGATGTAAATAAGACAAGTATTGAAGGAACACCATTAATTATCAAAAAAGAATTGAAAAAAATTAGAGGTCCTGAAGAAATTCTTGATCTTGTACTTGAACGACTTTATAGAAATAAATATTAAATAGTTTAACCAAAATTTTATAAATAGGATTGTCATTCCCGAAGACTACATTTTCCCATTTTTAAGAGAAAAATGGGCATACAAAACACTCAATGATATTTATGGCAGATAAAAAAACAACTGAAGCAGTTGGGAAAATATTAGAGGAATCTAAAAAATCAAATCGTAAATTTAAACAAAATATTGACGTTGTTATTAATTTAAAGAATATTGATTTATCCCTTCCTAAAAACCGTATTGAAGAAGAAATTTTACTGCCTTATGGTAGAGGTAACAAAGCAAAAGTTGCTCTTTTTGCTAGTGGAGAACTTGCTGTAAAATCCAAAAAACATGTTGACATTTTAATTAAACCTGAAGAAATAGAGGATCTTTCTAAAGATAAAAAGAAATTCAAAAAAATTGCAGAGGATCATGATTTCTTTATCGCCGAAGCACCTCTTATGCCTACTATTGGTAAATCCCTTGGTACTGTTCTTGGACCTAGAGGTAAAATGCCTAAACCTGTTCCCCCAAATGCAGATTTATCTGGTCTGGTAAAGAATCTTAGAAATACAATCAAGGTTAGATCAAAGAGTAGTAAAACATTTCATACAATTGCTGGAAACGCAGATATGTCAAAGGACGATATTGCATCAAATATTGATACATTGATTAGAAGAGTCGAAAGTGTTCTTGAGCGTGGTCGAATGAATATTGGCTCTGTTTACATTAAAACTACAATGGGTCGATCTGAGAGGATTATTTAAGGTGATTATCAATGACGCATGTTGCAGATTGGAAATACAATGAGGTCAAAAATATTACTGATTTTCTTTCACAAGGCAAGGTGATTGGCATTGTTGAAATAGGGGGCATTCCAGCTCCTCAGCTACAACAGATGAGAAGTAATCTTCATAGTATCGCCACAATTCGCTCTGCAAAAAACAGGTTAATATTCAGAGCAATAGATGAGGCTGAAAAAAATATTAAAGGAATATCTGGACTAAAAGAGTTAATAACTGGTCAAACAGCAATTATTTCAACTGAAATGAATCCCTTTAAATTATTTGCTCAGATTAAAAAAACAAGAACAATGGCACCTGCTAAAGGTGGGGAAACAGCTCCCAAAGATATTGAAGTTAAGGCCGGTGACACACCCTTTAAACCAGGTCCTGTTGTTGGTGAACTTCAAAAGATTGGAATTCCAGCAGGAATTCTAGAAGGAAAAGTTGTAATTAAATCAGATAAAATAGTTGTTCCTGCTGGAGATAAGATACCAACAGATGTTGCTCAAATGCTAACTAGGCTTGAGATTTTCCCTATTGAAATAGGTATGAATCTTCATGGTGTATTTGAAAATGGAAATGTTTACAAACCAGATGTTTTAGACATAAATATTGATGAATTTATCGGTAGAATAAAACTGGCATCAACAGATGCATTTATCCTTGCAATTGATAGGGGTTGGGTAAGTAAAGAAACAATCGACCACCTTCTTATAAAAGCCCATCAAAATGCATATAACCTTGCCCTTGAGCAAGGAATTGTCAATAAAGTAACAATTAAAATTTTACTATCAAAAGCTTATGCTAATATGAAAACCCTAAAAAATATAACATCTTAGGAGGAAAAAGAAATGGAATACATATATAGTGCTATGCTTCTTCATTCCGCCGGTCAAAAAATAACAGCGGCAAATGTTAAAAAAGTTCTTGAAGCTGCTGGTGTTAAACCAGATGATGGAAAAATAAAAGCATTAACTGCATCTCTTGAAGGTGTAAACATTGATGAGGCAATTAAATCTGCTGCTCCCGTAGCTGCTGCAGCTCCTGCTGCACCATCTAGAGAAGCACCTGCCGAAGGCAAACCTGAGGAAAAGAAAGAAGAAAAGAAAGAAGAGAAAAAGAAAAAAGAAGAAGAGGAAGTATCTGAAGAAGAAGCAGCCGCAGGACTTGGTGCATTATTTGGATAGATAAAATTTTTACTAATTAAATTAAATATTAATGGGTAAAAGTTTGCTCATTGCCATTTCAATTATATAGATTTAATTAGAAACCGCTTATTAAATTAAAAGGAATTTATAAGTGGGGGACGGGATGCATTGATAGGAGGAATGCGCCTCTAAGCGGAAAGCAGGTACAGTATACCTCCCCTTTTCTTATATTGCTAGGTCCCCCATTTTTAAATCTTTTAATTGATTATATAATTTTCCCCTTACGTTTTCTCCTATTGCTCTCCTTAAAGGTGAAAATTATTGATATCCGCCTACTCGCAAACTTGGATCTCCAAAAAGCACAAATTCTTCAATTGTAAAGTAATCTTTTCCTACATAATTTATATAATCATTTTGCGCACCCGTAAGCATCTCACCAACTGTTGTTCCATCATAATATGCTTTAAAAAATGCAACATCTAAATAACCAGCCCCTGCAAAAACATCGTTTCTAGAAACACCTGTGTAGGCTGTTCTTGTTGCTCCAATTGTTGCTATCGCTCCTCCATTTTTTATATTCATCATTGCCCAAGAAAAAGTGGGAATATAATCATTAGGTTTATAACTATTACCAGTAAGTATTTGAATTAATTTAACAAAATTTGGATAATACATTTCTAGATCATCTATAGTGAAATCCAATTTTGATGTTAAACATGCATCAAGAAAAACAATCGGCATTTTATAACCATTTTTTAGAAAATATAGGAATGGTGTGAAATAAACAATCTTTCTATGTAAAATTGAATTTGGTTTATATGTTGCCCACCCAACCTCGTATCCATGACCTGCATAGGTTAGGAATCCTGCACCTTTATTTATTGCTCTGTTAAATGTTAATGCATTTAAATTTCGCTTGGTTGCCCATAATTTAATATGTTCAAATTCTGGTAATTGTTCTGCTACTTTTTTATTTGTTATTTCACCTTCAAATTTAAAAAAATCGGATAGTCTTCTTGGTGGAAAAGTGTCTCCACCTGCAAGAATTATTTTTTTAAACCAATCTTGATTATAGGTTTCTTTTTCATAATAAATTATTTTATCAACCATGAGTGCTACTTCTTGATTATTACTACATGGTAATCGGCCTATATGAACATCTGGATATAAATCAACACCATCGATATCAATTATTTCAGGAGGCCAACTGTGCCAATTATAAATAACCTCGCCAAAACTGTTATTTTCGTTTTTATCCCAGCTGCAAAAGTTATAGCTATTATCATAAATATCTGCAAAATATAGATCAGATAGTAAATCATTGCCATGACCTGAAAACATCATAGATTGTGTTATTCTGATTGGTAGAATTGTAATATCTCCAACAAATAAAACATAGTTTATGCCCCATTCTTCGAGAGCATATTTTATAAAATATTTGATTTTTTCAGCTTCGTCTCTACCATTATAAGAATCATATATATCCTCTAGTGGCATAAGAATTGTTTTAACATTGTATGTGTTTTTATGATTAACTAGTGGTTGAAGGGTATCTGAAAATTCTGAAGGTGCAATGATAACAAGGTCATAAAGATATGTTTTAAAATTTGTTATTTCAGATTTTTCGTATAATACTTCTATTTCAAAACTAGTTATGTATTTAATAAGATTTTCTTTAGATAAGTATCTAATTGGATAGACGCTGATTGATAAGAATAAAACGTGATCTCCATTTTTATTAATTCCAGTTCCTTTTTTATATGTAAACCATTCAGAAGGGTAGTAATTGATGTTTTCGTAAATTTCTAGAGATATCTTCTTCTGTTGGGTTACCTGTCCATATTTTAAATTTTTAAAAAATGGAACAGGTTCGATCTTGTCAATTAAACTCATAGTTTTTTCTTCTGATATTTTAAATTTTATATCACCTATTTCTGCACCCCATGGTAATTCAAATGTTTTTGAATAAACAGGTAATTTTGGTCCACCTTGATCTGTCGTAAAAGAATTTGATTCTTTAACATTTACTATTATCTGGTCACCATCATGCTCTATTGATGGGGTAGAAAACTCTTGAAAAAACACAATAATTTCTGTATTTTCCTTCATTTTAAGTTCATTAGCAGATGTATGAATTATATTTGGCATTATTGTTGCTCCAATAAATAGAACTATGATTCCAATAGTGATTTTTTTCTTAATTTTTTTTATATCTCTCATGAATCATCCCCATAAGCAATTACAATAAACAATTGTTAATATTTAAATGTAACACATTGCAATAAAAATTTCATGGTAATAAAGTATTTATATGACTTTTATATTTTGTTTAATGATAGCACGCTACATAATATCATAATATTGGTTTGGGATGTATATGTGTAAAGAAAAAAAGAAAAAAGCAATACCTGAAGATATACCTATAATTTGGGTAAATATTGTTTGATTTTTTTAAAAGTAAATGGATTTAATGATTAAATTATTACAGAACCTTTAATAAAAAATCTAAAAGTTTTATCAAATAATTGCAGTTTTTTACTTTTTTACAAACACAATATGTGCCTCATTGTTAGTAGTAGCGGGAGAAGGATGGGATTGATATATGCGCCTTATTAGAGCAATACTAGCATCTATAATTATAAAAAAAATATCATCAGCTAAATAACCTAATTTAATTTAGAAAATTTAACTTCTCTATATATCTTTTCATTTCTTATTACATCCAAGCATCAAGGCCTGTCTGTTCTGTTACGGCAATACCAGAAAGTCCAAAAGCACCATTTATAAAATTTTCAATCATTTTTTTATACCAATCAAGGTCAATTTCATTTTTATCTTTTAATAAATCAACAGGATACATATAATCGATAGGTTTCACACCACTCTTGGAGGGATTGGTAATTCCTGGGAGAGGTTTTTTTGTTACAACAAATTTTAACTTAATTCTACCTTTAATAGGTTGATTAATAAGTCTTTCAAGAGCTGTAGAGCGTTTACCAAAAGTAGATGGAGAACCATCCTGGTTCGGTTTATATCTTTTTGCGGGTTGAACAGACTGAACAAGAGTTAAATCTTCTAAATCAACTTGCTTTAAATCAATTTTTGAAATTATATCTTTGGTATTATTAACAATACTTTCCTTTATTTTTTCTCTTACCTCTTCCTCTTTATCCCAAGTATGATTTTCTTTTAAAACTTCTAACATAATTTCCTTAAGAACCTTTCTTGCAATATCTGCTTTATCAGATCCTTTGAAATTATTACCTTTCGTAATAAGTTCAATTCTTCCATCTTTTTCATCAAAAATAAGATAGTTTTTATGTTTAACAAATATCATTCCATCATGGATTTCAGGTTCTAATTCAAAATCAGGATAATCAAGTTCTTTCTGCCATCTAATATTACATTCCTCAATTGAAGATATTGCAATATCCGGGGGAATTATCCATTTATTATTGTCTTTTGCAATATCAATACCTAAAGATTTTGAAAAATCAGGAATATTTCCAATAGAACGGGAACATCCTAAGTAAATACCATCTGTATCCCCATAAACAACACGTGCGTTTTTCTTCTCTAAATAATTTAATGTGTCTGCAAGAATTGCTTGTCCCTTGGTAGTAATTGCTGCTGCACCCCATAGATTAAATTGTCTACCAGAAACACTAGGTGCACTAAGTATACCATGAGAACCAGCATTTCGCGCCCCTTTCAAACTCTGATACATCATCTTGAGTCTTTTTATTTCCTCTTTATTTCCACTTTCTTGAACTTTTTTAAGCTCTTTTTTAATTTTTGCAATCATACTCATAATTCCAGTCATTGCACAATTGACGACACCAGGTTTATTATCAAGTTTGATTCCTAATAGGTATCCCTCATCTGCAAAGGAATCCTCATCAGTTACTTTTCGAAAATTGATATTTCTTGAATCAAGGAATTCTTTAGGTAGTTTTTTTAACCAAATATATTCATCAGGTTTTTCCTCTTTTGTAGCAAGTCTTACAGTGTCGGCACCAATGTTCATTGCCTTTAAAATCGTTGGATACATAGCCCCAACATCAGCAACTATTACATACCACCAAGGAATAAAATGTGAAAATGCTTCTTTATCAGGTTTTATAGTCATTCCACCAGGTAAATGATAATTTAGTTTATCATCAGGATCTGTTGCTTTCTGGTTGTAAATAACAATAGGGTCTTCCATCCACTTTGGCATTTCATCTCCGTATTTGATTACCCGAACAAAATCTTTTGAAAGCTGTTCCTTTATTCTTTTTGATTGTCTAACTATTTCATCCCTTGTTTTACAATCTGGAAAATCACGCAAGAGTATTGAGGCAATTGACATAACTCTTGATATAGGGGGCATTATCTTTTTTTGATAAGCTCCACGAATAAGAGACATATGATCCCACATACCAACCGCACCTGTAGATAGTAGCATTTCAAAAGGCATACATGTTGTAAAAGCAAGAGGTAAGGCTTGGTGAATAAGATTCAATGTTACACCAAGTTGCTCTTGAACATCCTGTTTATTGTATTTTAAAGTTTTATCATCTATTTTTATTTGAGAAGGAGTAAGAATTATTCGATCCTTGATTTCAATACCAAGAAATGGCGCAACAGATTTTAAAGAAAAATCATTTAAGAAATAATAAAATTTTCTAACTCCAAGATATGTATCAAGGTTACTAGGATAAAATTGTACAGCTTCAGAATGAATTCCAAAATAAAATGACTTGTCAGGTCTACTATAAGTATTTATAAAATTTTGAAAAAGATTTTTGTTTTCTGAAGAAAGTCTATTATTACAATTTTTTAAAATCCAATTGATTCTTGTATATATTTGGAAATTATCAAACCCAATAATATTATGGCCAGAAATAAGATCATAACTTTTAATCATTTTACAAAAAATTGAAAGATTCTCTATTTCATCATCAAGATTATGAGAAATTAGTTGTTTTACATCCATATCTTGCCAATTAGTTGGACAATCAATAATATCAAAACTAAATTTTTCGCTTTCAAGGTCTTTTTCTGATTCAAAAGTGGCCTCAAAATCTGAATACCCGATAATATCAATAGGAATTTTTTCTTTTCCTTCTGGAAATTGTGTTGTTTCAATGTCATATACTAAAACTTTAATCTTCTTTTTTTCACCCTTTGTATCAAATAACCAAAAATTTTCCTTTGCGGCAAGATCAACTAGTGCTCTTTGTTGATAAGGAATGTCATGCTCTGCAGTGAACAAATTATGATTAAAAAATAGATAGTTGCTTATCTCTGGAACTAAATAAGATTTTTTTGAAAACACCTTGAATACTTTTCTTGATTTTTCATAATTCCAAAAACTGCGATAGGTCTCTACATCACCTATTCCATCTATTTTAGAAAAAATGTTATCATCAGTTTTATTTTCATTCCATTTTTTAATTAGTTTTTCCCTTGATGAATTGACATCTTTATCATCTTTACAAAAAACTAAAAAATAAGGTTTATGAAAATCTGATATAACTTTTGGAGATTTTCCTTGCAGGTATAGATAATCTGGTGAGATTCCTAGCAACATATCTTTCACAATTAATTATCCTCCGATATTTATTCCCAATACAGTTTTACTACTTAAAATATTAGAATTAACCTTATATTTAGATCTTGTATTTTAGCTCTTTGATTTAAATGAAGACACAAATAATATATTCAGAAAAATTTGCTAGACATAACAATCTAGGTCATCCAGAAAACGCTCAGAGACTTACTGTAATGATGGATGAAATTAAAGAGGCACCGTTTTATAATGATTTAGAATTTATTGAACCAGAATTGCTACCTGAAAAACTCCTTTATGATATTCATTCAGAAAGCATGATCGAACAGATAAAGGAAATGAGTCTGAGATATGAATCATGGATAGATTTAGATACATATGTTTGCAAATCAGATTATGAAACAGCAAGACTTGCTGCAGGAGGACTTGTAAAAGCATGTAATAATGTAATAGGAAAAAAAGCAAAAAATGCATTTGCATTGATTCGTCCTCCAGGTCATCATGCAACAAGGACAAGATCAATGGGTTTCTGTCTTTTTAATAATGCAGCAATTGCTGCAAATGTGCTAACCAAAAAAGGAAAAAAGGTATTAATTTTTGATTTTGATGTTCACCATGGAAATGGTACCCAAGATATATTTTATAATAGAAATGATGTGATTTACCAATCGACTCATCTATCTCCACATTACCCTGGAACAGGGGATATAGATGAAATAGGAATAGGTTTGGGAGAGGGTTATACAATTAATGCACCACTTTCTTATGGATATGGAAATAAAGCGGTTACAAAATTGTTAGATAAAATATTTCTACCAATTGCAAAACAATTTGATCCAGATTTGATAATTATTTCATCAGGTTATGATTGTCATTATCAAGATCCACTTGGAGGACTTAAATTTACAACTAATTTCTTTGGGGAGTTGATAAAAAAGTTTAATAATATACAGCCAAAAATAGTATGCACCTTAGAAGGTGGATATAATCTAAATTGGATTGGAAAATGTCTTGTTTCTCAGTTAGGAGAAATGACAAATAAACCTGTTAAATTTGATGAAAAGGTAATTGAAGAAGAAAATGTAGAAGAATTAATTATAGAATTAAAAAACAAATTAGGTAAATATTGGAACATTTAATCAAAAATCATTCCCATACCAGAAGCAGCAGAGTCCTCTTGTTCCTCAATTTTTTCATTGATTGCTTGTGCTTTTTTTTTATCAAGTTTTTTCAATTCAAGCTCTTTTGCAAGCTCTTGGGCTCGTTTTAAACCATTATCGCTACCCTCGATTTTAACATAAGAGAATTCACCCTTCAAATTTAATGAATTTGAGTCTCTGGTTAATATACTTTGTCTACTTACAATATCATCTTTTGTAAGTTGTTTTATTTTTCCAATATCTTCAGACTTTACTTCAAAGATAACATAAGCCAATTTAATCACCTTTTTCTAGCGATGTAATAAAATATCGTATTTAAAACTAATCTTCTGTAATAATTTTTCCATTTTCATCAATTTCCCTATTATTAATTCTTGTAGAGCTTATTGGTTTTCCATCTTCTGAAAGAACATAGGGAATCTCTATGATTTTTATCAGTTTTTTTCCCAATTGTTTTCTTTTAAGGTTGATTTCTTCAGCAATTTTTTTTGTCTCAGGTGATATTACAATTGCATCATAATCTTCAATTAGTGTTAAACCATATTTTTTATCTATTGGAACTATTATTCCTTTGTTAATAAAATTTTTTTGATGTAAAAAATGTTCTATGGCTTTTTTTCTTACACTAAATGGTTTAATATTTTTTTTGTTTTTAGTTAGTTCTCCCATAGAAAGCCCGATATAAACAAAACCATTTGCTCCTGCTGTTTCAAACGCTTTATTTATCAATAATCTATGTCCCTTATGCAGTTTATTGAATGTTCCACCGACACATACTTTCATAAATTCACCATTTTTTTGATTGATTATCAGAAAAGTATAAAACTGACTATTTTATTAGTTTTTTTCTGAGGAGATGGGAAAATGCATAAATTTAAGATATTTACTGCAGTGATAAGTTTTATTTTAATTAGTTCAACTTTTTTTGTTTATTTTTATGGTGAACAAATAAAAGCCGAAGGAGTAGATATCTATGTAGATGATGATCAAAGGTACCCAGATGAAGCTGATGGTTCTTTGTATAATCCTTTTCAAAATATTCAAGATGCAATTGATGCAGCAGATAATGGAGATACCATCAAAGTTCTTGATGGTATTTATCCTGGAGATATTACTATTGATAAATCTGTAACAATAACAAGTGAAGACAAATATGATACTATTATTATTAGTGGTTTACAAAATGCTTTTTTAATAGACATTGTCGCTGATTCAGTCTCATTAGAGCATTTCACTATACAAGATAAAACAGCAACATCTCATCGTAAAGCCGTTGTTCATGTTGCTTCTGATGTAATTGAAGCAAGAATCATTGATTTGAATATTAATAATAGTCTAAATGGATATGGGGTTCAGGTTGATGATTCATCTAATTGTATAATAAGAAATAATACTATTAATTATGCACGTGGAATAATTGTTAGAAATTCAAATATTGTCAGTATTGATAACAATTTTATTGGAAATAGCTCTGATTATTCTGGTATTAGTATTATTTCATCAAATGGGAATAATCTCAATGATAATATCGTTGAAAATAATAAATATGGAATATTTTTTAACTCTTGTAATAATAATTTTATAAAAAACAACACGATACGGCATAATTCCAATAGTGGTATTGTAATACAATCTGGAGAGAAAAATGATGTAAAAAATAACACCATTAGTAATAATAATAATGTTGGTTTAGACCTTGGGTCATCCAGTGGGGATATTTATGGAAATGATATAGGTAGCAATCAAGTAGGTATAAGAATATCTGGATCAAATAATATATTATCTGAAAATGATATTTATTCCTCCACTTTTTATGGAGTTCATTGCGTGTCTGGAAGCAAAAACAATATAATTTACAATAATATTTTAAGAAATAAAAAAGTTTTACATGGTTTTGAAGAAGGTAACAACAGATGGTATTACGATTTTGTTGGAAATTATTGGGATGATTTTTATGGTCCTGATCCAGATAATCTAAATAATATTGTAATTTATGATTTTATCAATGTTCCAGATGTTTATAAATATCGGCTAGGAGGAGTAAATGATAATTATCCCAAAGGAAAATATCATACAGAACCTGAAGCCACTAATCCATCACCAACTCATCTGGAAGAAGGTGTTGATAGAAGTCCAAGGTTAAGTGTTGTAGTAACAGACCCAGACCCTGAACCTTATAAAGATCGATTAAATGTTTATTTTTATTATAAATTAAATGATACTACTACTCTTATTGAGATTGATCGTAATGTAGAGAGTGGTTCATCAGCATCGGTTTGGTTTACCTCAAAAATTAATGGAAAAAATGCTGTTTATTCTTATAAAGGATTAGGCTATGACTACATTTGTGAATGGTATGTTGAAGTTGAGGATAGTTATTCACGAAGGAAATCTTCAGAATGGATATTTACTACACTTAAAACACCTGTTGATAATAAAAAACCGATAATTGATATAAGTGTCCCACAAAAATTTATAGTTGAAAATGAAGTAACTGCTCAAATAAATGATACGATTTTTTTTGATGGTTCTGGCTGTTATGATCCCGATGGAGAAATCATTTTTTATAAGTGGACTTTTCCACCTGATACAAGCGTGATAAACCAAGCAGCAACACAACATACATTTAGAAGTGAAGGAACCTATACTGTAAGTTTGGTAGTTATTGACAATAATGGTTCAAGTGATATCTCAAATATAACAGTGAAAATTACCCCAAATAAAAATCGGCCACCAGTAGCAGTAGGAAACATCCCCCCCGAAGCATTTGTAGGAATAGTAATTAAATTTGATGGTTCAGGTTGCTCAGATCCCGATCAAAACGATGAATTAAGTTATTTTTGGGATTTTGGAGATGGTTCAACCATTTCAATAGATGAATCTCCAACTTACTCTTATAAAAAAACTGGAAAATATACAGTCACCTTAACAGTTACTGACAAATATAGTGAATCAGATTATTACTCTGGAGAAATTAATATTAAATCCAGAAAAACAGAAGAATCACCAGGATATGAATTAATTTTTGTTATTTTACCATTACTGTTTGTAATTATCTTATACAAAAGAAAAAATATTAACAAAAAAGAATAATCATTTTTTTTAAAAAAAGTCGATGGGAATATCAAGTTAATATTATATCCATTATTCAATTAAAAAATTAATTTAATAATTTAATAAAATATATTACCTTTTATATTTACTGTTTTTATGATATTTTTTGTCCAACTGACAATATGCTTTAGAACATAGTAAGGATATTTTATTTTAATCAATTTAGCTTGGTCACGTTGAATAATTTTTTTTTTCTTTATTATATTTGACTTATCTTTAATAACCCACCAGTCTAAGTCCTCCATGTTTATATTTAGTAATAAACCTTTATTTAAACAAAATCCCATAATTCCAGTAAGAACATTAGGGGAATGAATATCATGTCCGCCTATAACGCCACCATCTTTAACCTTAGGGTAATACAGTTCTAAATCTTTTTTGACATATCTATATGTATGATTGCCATCAATATACACAAAGTCAAGGTTATTTGGTATATCATCTATAGCATCTTCAGATTTTTTTTTAACAAATTTAATTTTTTCTTTAAATTTTGATAAATTTTTTTCTGCTTCATTAAAAAAATTACTATACTTGTTTTTCCATAAAAAACCTCTTTCAAAGCATTGTTGATAAGGGTCTATCAAATATAGCTTTCTCATAGGTAAATTGATTAAAATGTCCTTTGCATTTTTTCCTATTTTTACACCTATCTCAACACCTATCAAATTGTGTTTATTATTTCTCTTTTTAACCTGGACCATCATAGGTCTCATTGGTTATTCCTCTCTCCACTATTTTATAGATTTTAGCAACATTTTTTGTCATGATCTGAACTAAATGTGGTATTAAATAATAAGATATAGTTTGACTTTATAAAATTTGTGTGGTTGTAATATCAATAGTGATTGCTAACACTATTTATGAAAGAATAAGTTAATGATATATAATGATGAGTATCTTAAAACACCAACGGTAAAATAATCAACCATTTTCTAAGAAAAATGTAAGTAATGTATAATAACTTTACAAAATTAAAACGTTTAATTAGTAGTATTTGTTTAGCTTAGGATAAACATAGTTCTTTTCTGAGGAGTTTCTCAAGCTCTTCAAAGATATTTCTCCCTTGCAACCTCCATGTTGCAAACATAGAAGCAATATATTGATAATTTTCTGAACCCTTAATTGAACGAAAAGCTCCAATGATCTTTCTCATAATCACATGTTCACGGATTGCTTGTTCACCAAGATTATTCGTCGGTTCCATACCAGGATACAACAAACAAGTATACCAAAAGCCCAGACCATTCTTCAAGTATGTTATCAATGGTCGTGTATGAAGAGCACTATTATATTTCTCTACAAGATCTGCAAGTTCCTTCTCCCAAATTTTTTTCTGATGTTTCCGTTCACCCATAGGCGGATCTTTACCCAGAAATTCTTTCAATAACCGATATCGTTTATGGATCTCCAGGGATAATGCTTCTCCCTCCTCTGAAACATCCTTATTGCTATCTACTTCTCTGAGAAGATGCGCCCAACATCGTTGAACCACCTTCAAACCTTTATACACACTCCATCCATCGGTTATACCAACACCTGTGTACTCTTCACCAAGTATTTCCTCTAATACATCTTGTCCCCGGGAATCCCGAATAACAACCAGTGATTCACCTTTATCTGTTCTGAAAGTCCATAGCCACCAGTTCTTCCCATTTACCGGTACACCTGTTTCATCGATATGTCTCCATCGTGCAAGACGAACATGGTGTAATATCCTATGGTATTCATTTTTACAGGCAGTTCCAACACGAAGCAGAACATCATGAATACCTTTAACACTGATACCAAATCTGCATAGATATCTAAGAAAATCTTGTATTCTTCTTAAAACACCTCGAAGATCATACTTTAACATAGTAATATAGGTAAGCAGAGAAACTCCAAAAACTCCTTCTTTAGGACAATCCCTATGGTTAGTGGTAAACGTCAACCCGCAACTCGGGCATTCATATTTGCAGAGTTCATATTGTATAACCTTGACCTTTCTAGGTGGTGGTAATTCTTCAATTATTACCGTCTCCACACTTTTTGATTCTCCAGGATCACAACCACATCTCGGACAGTGATCAGCTGGTACAGGAATTATCTCATCAGGCTTCCAAAACTTCCGAGTAGCTCCTCTGTGACCTCTTGGAGCACCACGTTTCCCAGTTGAACCCATATTCCCACCGGAATTTCTTTTGAATCTTTGCTGTGAAGGAGGAGTATGAGGATTTTCATATAATCGGAGTTTGTTCTCAAGTTTTTTGATCTTTTCTTTGAGTTCTTTGTTTTCCTGTTGAAGTCTTTGAATATATCGTCTGATTTCTTCAGGTAAACTCTTCATCCCATCCATGTAAGACTTGGTATAGTTGAACTTATGCATGGATTTTTCGGTTTATTCAAAAAGTTCTCGGTTAGCTAAACAAATAC
>CAYFVP010000057.1:0-1571 GCA_964346655.1 uncultured Thermoplasmatales archaeon | reverse complement strand
ATTTTGTGTGGAAATTCGAGGATAAAACACTGGAATTAAGATGGTAAAACTCTAACTGTCAAATTAAATTACGGCAATTTCTTAGTGAGAAAAAGGTCAAAATGTCAAACTTAAGTTAAAAAGTAATAAAACTAGTATAAAAAGCTAATCGGAATCAAGGATAAAACAGAATATTTATAATGAAAGAAAAAAAGAAAGAGAGGTTTAAGATATTTAATAATATCTGACTTCAATTAACCGAAAAGAATTTATAATCTACATCTACTGTTACTCCATCTACTTTTATTTCTGCGTATAATCTATACGATCCGGATTCATTCATTCTTCTATCGTCAGGATCGAAATCTCGCATACTCCCGTTTCCAGTTAATGGATCAAATTCTTCATTGTCTACATCACAATAAAATTCCCATCCAAAACTAGACCAATTAAATTTACATAAATAAGTGTAAACAGTATAACTTGGTGATGATTCATTTCCATAATTTATTACCGTACCATTAAATTCCGCAATCTCACCCTGAATAGTGTCATTAACATTTATTCTGAATATTTGTAAATCATAAGTGGCTGTAATATTTATGTCTAACATTCCAATATCCCATTCCTCCATACAATCTGTAACTCTTAATGCAACAGTATATGTTTTTCCTAAGTTAAATGACCATTCTGGATTTTCTGAACTATTATCAACGGTAAAGTTGATTGGGCATCCATCATAATCAAAGTCCCATTCATAGGTAACTGGTTCTCCCCATCCAAACAAATAATCTCCATAAAATTGAATAAGTTCACATGTGTCTCCTGTAGAAGGACCACTCGGTACCGATATTATTTTCTTAGGTCCGGCTTGAACAGTAGTAAAACCAGATAAAAAACAAATTGTTATTAATATAAAAACAATTGGTAGAACACTAATTTTATTTTTCATAATCTTCTTCTCTTTGACCATCCGAGATAATAGGATCCTTTTTGCATAATTTATTCCGTCTCGGTCGTTAAATCAACAATTCAATAAATATCGAAAAATAAAAAACAAGAGCCTTTGAAATTAATAAGATAAGCAAATAATCTTCCCAACATCCTTAATTATGTTTTAATGTTCATTCCTTTTTATGATATTTAACTCATTGACTTATTTGGTACCATCAATACAACCTAGTTTAAACTGTTAAAGGTTTAATTACATAGATGCTCACCTCAGAATATTTATACATGGTCAATTCTTCTTCATCCAATGATATCCAAGAATTAACTTCCCGTCGCCGTAAACTCATACCAATCCTCAATATAAGTCTTCTCTTCTGAAGTTTTACCAGGTTTAAGATATCTTACCAACACATTGCCATCAGGATCACACAACGCCACATAAACACGATACGTGCCATAACCATTACTAAAATCATCAGTACTCACATTACATGGATTAAATATTTCATCCAGAGCAAGCTCTTCACCGATATCAATAAACCTTGGAGTAGTATCATTGACAACCTCCAGATCAACCACCCATTCTTCACTGGTTTCATTATAAAAATCAATTCTCATCAATAAATATCCAGAGATATTAG
>CAYFVP010000056.1:0-18512 GCA_964346655.1 uncultured Thermoplasmatales archaeon | reverse complement strand
ACCCTCCTTAAAAATATCTGGTGCAATCCCTTTCTACAACATGTTTTGAAGGGATTGAAAGCTATTGGTTCAAGGTGTCAACGATTGAAACGATGGGTGTTTCATCAGTTGATGAAGATATCGAAAGAGCATTGTTTTCTTCAGTCAATATGAAAACTGCAAAAGTTTTGTCAGTAAATTAAATTCAATTAAATGAAAGATAATAAGAGTTTTTATCAACCTTAGAAGTTATATAGTTGCTAATTTTTAGGCTTGAACTGCTTGATTTAACTCTTTTACAAATTCTTTAATATCAATGCCGTGAGCCGCTGCAATATCGCTTAATTTTTCGAAAGAAGCAGCAATGCAGCCAATACATCCCATGTTATATTTTGCAAAAACTGGAACAACTTCTGGATGTTTTTCAAGAACTTCTTTAATATTCATATCTTCAGTAATTACGTTTTCTGCCATTAAATTCACCTATTTTTTCAATGGTTATAAAACTTTACCATATAATATTTACTATAGAAATATGAGGAGAAACCGGACGGGGCCGGGAGGAGAAGCAAAAAGGGGCAAATATCGGATTTGAGGGATCCGTCCGGTGGGATCACTCTAAAAATTATACGTTCATTTTATTATATAAATAATAAAAAGGGTTTATCGTAACTATTCGTTTCCGTTAATTAAACCATTTTTCAAAAAGCAATGATATCATTGTTTTGATTTTTCAAGGTTAATATTTTTGTAATTCAAAACAGCAGCAATAAACATAAAAATTGCTGCAATAATAACCATTTCCCAAGCATATCCTGGACCCATTGAAATATGACTTCCTCCCAGATTAAAGCCGTACCAGAAACTCATATCAGTATGTTGTAATAGAATAGGTCTAGGGCCAAATAAAGATAAAAACATTGAAATTCCACACTGTATCATACTATTCCATGCAAACATAAAATAAAATATTGCACCAATTGCTAAACAAGAAGTAAGACTGATAAAAACTTTATTAAGAAAAATTAAAAATTCATATTTATTAAAATCAAATAGAGATACAATAGCACTTATCAATGCACCTATTGAAAAAATAAAAGTAAAAATAATAATATATAATGTAGTATCAAAAATTCCAAGAACATTTTTTATAGTTGATCTTTCACTGTCATACCACGGATTCCGCGAAATCAAATGTAAAATTTCACTATAATCATAAGAGTGAGATATAGTATTACCAAATGTTTCACCACTAAAAACGGCTCTGGATAAATAATATTTTATCTCAATATTCAAATTAACTTGAATAATATTTGATTTTACCTCTAATTGAAAATTATACCATGGAAAAAAAACTCCGACAGCAATAAGAATTACCGCAACTACTGTAAAAATTAATGATATTAAGTTTTTATCCATGAGCTAAAAAAATAATAAAGATATATTTAAACATGGTTTCAATTTATACGTCAAATAGAACTTGAACATGAATGGGTTTTTTATTTTTTACCTCAAGCATATGATAAGTAACAGCCTTAATTTCTGTACCTATCTTATGTTTTGAGATGTTAAATTTTTCTCCAAATATTTTTGCAGAAAGTTTATTTTCTTTTTCATTGATTTCAACTTTAAAAAAGCCAAAAACAAGGTTTTTGGTGGTGTTTATATAAAGTAATTCTGAAAGCCAATCAACCAAAAGTTGTTCTAAATCTGGAGCAGCTAGTTCAATATTATATTGGCCAATTGACTCTATTTCCGAGTTATCAGTAATAATTTCAAACATAGCCTTTGCTGCATTTTCAAAAGCTTCAGAAATTGTTTTTCCATAAGCTTTAATTCCAACATCAGCGGTATGATCAATCAGCTCATAGATTTTCATAATAATTCTTCTCCCGAAATATTTTCATAAATAAATGTTTAATTGTTTTAATAATAAATATATTTTAAAGTCCGCATTTGACTTAAGAATAAAAAAAGTCTCTGATCAAGGTTTTCTTCTTTTGGAAACTTTTTTTTCAAAATATTATGAATATCTTTAACAGTTTTTTTTCCATCACAATTTTTCCAAACAATAGTACCAATTTTGTCCATTTTTGCAATAATATTTTCATCCTTTCTTATAATTTTACAAAAGGTTTTTCCAATGTTACTTTTAAATTTGAGTACAATTATTTCAACAACATCATCTGCATTTAATGACCATTTTAGCTCTGCTCTAATAGGGACAAAAGATAGAAATTCTTCAGCAGTTGGAAGTCTACTTTTTTTGGTTTTATGCTTCCCTCTTAACAAATATTTCCCTCAATGGGATATATGCTAGAAGCAGTGCAATAAACAACCAAATGAGTATTGCAGGAAGTACTGGTGGAATGTTCATAAGTGATAGGTCAATTCCTCCAATTATGAGGAATGCAACAATTACACCCATTAATGCTTCTCCAGCAATTAATCCCGCTGTGAAAAGTAAACCTGTCCTTATAATTCTTTCCTTTGGTTTAACGTCTTTTTGTTTAACAGCAAGTTCCCAATCCGAAATTTCCTCTTCATCAGCACTTCCGTATTTCTTTTCTATTCGTGTATTTGTGAAATGACGCACAATGCCGCCAAAAAATATTGGAACGCTTAATGTAAATGGTAAATAAATTCCTATCGCAACAGGTAATACTGGCAAGTCAATAAGAATTAAAACAAATGCTAAAACAGCTCCAGCAAGAATAAAAGGCCAAACCATTTCACCAGTAAGAACTCCCCGTACAATCCCCGCCATTAAAAATGCCTGTGGAGCTGCTAAATCTTGACTTCCAATATGATATGCTTGATCGAGAGCTTGCACTACAATTGCAAGAATGGGAGCCGCGGCAATTACTCCAAAAACCTCGGCAATCTGCTGATTTCTGGGTGTTGCACCAACCATTTGTCCACATGCCATACTTTGAAGTACATCTCCAGAAATAGCGGCAGCACAACAAATAACAGCAGCAATTAGAATTGCAACACCAAATGCACCACTACCAGTTATGCCAAAAGCAAGAAGAATTAAAGTTACAATCAGAAGAACTGAAACAGTGACACCAGAAATAGGATTATTAGATGAACCAAGAAGGCCTGCCATATAGCCTGCAATAGCGCTTGCAATAAATGCAAAAACTATTGCAAAAACTGCCATAAACGCTGACAAAGCCCACATCGATGAAATAAGCCCATATATAAAAAATACAGGAAGGGTTAGGGCTCCAATTGCTAAAAATACGAATTTGAAATTTAAATCTCGGTCGGTTCTCTTTTTTGCGGCTACTTGACCACCCTTAATACCGATAACTGCTTCTCTTAAGCCGGAAGCAAGGTTGGCTCTTAATTTAAAAATTGTATAGAGTCCTCCGACAACCATTGCTCCAACTCCAATATAACGAATGTAGGTCCCCCATATCTCAAAGAAACCCCAAATTAAACTACCTGTTCCAATATCTCCACCACCAAGACTGAGAACATCGGCATATACCTGAGGGTTACTTAGAGGAGGGCTGGGAAGGCCTGTGGCAAGAGCGATAAGCGGAGAAAGAATAACCCAACCTAGCAAACCTCCAACAAATACAAAAGATGCAATTCTTGGACCAATAATCCATCCTACACCAAGAAGAGCTGGAGATGCTGCAACACCGCCATATAAATAACCGGGTCTATCGCCGCCACCAATATTATAAGTTCCAATATTTAATATGCCATGAATTGCTCCTTTAAATATATTAAGACCAACTTGACCAAACTTAAAGATTGCAGCAATAAATACTCCTATAAGAAGCCAAATTCCAGATAGCCCGCCAGCTTTCTTTTCTTTTTCAGCTTCTTCGCCGCCAACTGTTGTAGTAAGAACAGCAGCAACAGCGATTCCTTCAGGAAATGGTAAATCAGTTTTTATGATAAGTGCCCTTCTTAATGGCACCATCCAAAGAACACCCAATATTCCTCCTAAAAGAGCAATAATTGTTGTTTCAATATATTGAATTTCAGTCCATGTTCCTAATAAAACAAGAGCTGGAATTGTAAAAATAACACCTGCAGCAAGCGCCTCACCAGCTGCAGCCCCCATCATACCAATATTTACTTCAAGAATTGTACCTTTGAAGGGTCTTAACATAGCAAAAGCCATAACTGCTCCAGGAATCACAGCCGATACAGTCATTCCTGCATAAAGACCTAAATAGGCATTTGCAGCGCCTAAAATTACTGCAAGGACAGCCCCAATGAGAATAGCTCTAACAGTTAATTCGGGTATTGTTTTACTGGCTGGAATAAAGGATTTGAAATCTTCTCTGGAGACCATAGTAATATCCTATATTATTAATATAATACATTATTTATAATACCTTCGATTTTCTTATAAATTATATATTTTATTTGATATTTAATCTGGTAATTTAAAACTAATATATCAATATTTCTATAATTTTATAATTCTAAAGGGTATCTTAAAATCCCTGCAACACCATTAAATGCAGAGTATAAAGAATCGCCTTCTTCACTGCCTGGTGAAATGATTTCAACATTCACACCTGTTTTATCTGCCAAATCAGAATAGTAATCAATGAGGTCTTCTTTTTCTTCAATTACCGTTATTGATGATTCACCACATTTGTTGCATTTTTGAGATTCAAAATCTTTTAAATCATCTTCAGAAATATTTCTTATTTCTGAATAATTACATGAAGAGCATTTCAGTTTAACGCGATATTTTCTTAAATTTTCAGATAGAAGCAATGTGTCTACTGCTCCCATTTCAAGAGCTTTTATAACATTTGCTTCACCGTAAACAGCAAGGCTACCTTCAGTTTTTGATATTTCCTTTAGAAACTTTTTCATAAGCTGCTTTTCCTTTGATATCTTAAGATTTGTAATAGTATCCGAAGCAGCAGAAACAAGTTCCCTTAATCCAAATTCATCGGTATAGCCAGTATCAAATGTGTCTATAATTTTATCTTGAACTTCATAATGCAAATAATTTTCATCAACAAAATATTGTTTAGTAGGACCAGGGCCACCAACAAAAATTCCTTTAACATTTTCATGCGTTTGAAATATTTCACTAGCTTTTTCACCGCATTTAACAAACCATTCATGGGCAGCAATTTCTGTTAAACGTTCAAATCTTCTCTGTGATTGTCCACCACGACCATGTTTACCAGGAACCTGAGAGGTCATATATTTCAAAAGTTCAATTTGATTGCCCTTAAGAATTCCAACAGTACATTCTCTACGATCAATTAGAAAAAGCCCATAAATTTCTTTTTCAACAAGCATTTGTTGTAATGGTTTAACGTAAAACTCTGAGTTGCAGCGATAAAGAAAAGTTGTAATAGGCATGGGTGGTTCAATAACATAAGCAACCATCTCTGTTTGATCACTTCCAATGCTCTTATGTCCAATAAAGAAAATAACACCATTTTCAGGTGGTTGTTTGAATTGTTTAAGTCTACTTTGAATTGATTCAATTGCGGAAAGCACATTTTTCCTTGTTTGTTTTGATTTAATATTCTGAGATTGAGAAAACTCATTTTTTAAATAAGAATTTACATCAAAGATCTGTTTGTTAGGTGGAACGTACAGTGATATAAGTTCTGTGTGGCGACCTTTACATGATTTAAGCTCCTCTATTTGTCGCTTGAGATCATATTTCTGTCTTTGAGTCATTTCAGTCATTTTTTAGTTCTCTTCTTTATTACTTTTTCAAATAAATACACATAAAATATAAAGCTAAAGTGACTTGTTACAATTGTACAATTTCGCCTGTTGCTGGAGTGTAAACCTCTGCCACTTCTTTTAATGGTTCAGCTAAAAACTCTCTATTATCACTGTGCATAAGAACAATTTTTTCAGGTTTGCAAGATTTTGCAAAATCAATAATTTGACTGTGTCCGGCATGTGCTGAAAAATCAAAATAAACTGTTTCACATTCAATTTTTTGAGTAACCCCATAAAAATTAAGTTGACCTTTATCAACAAGTAGTCTTGCATTTGTATCTGGAACTTGGTAACCAGTTAGAATTACTGCACTTTTTGGATCATTTTTTAATTTTGTCATATATTTGAGTACAGGTCCACCATCCATCATTCCACTAGATGTAATTATCACTTCTGATTTTAATGCCATTTTTCTACCTTGATCTGAATGAACAAGATTTAATTTATTTAGAGCTTTTTTTAGTTCTTCAGCTGACCTTAAATGTTTTGGATATTTTAAAAACATCTTTGAAACTTTTTTACCCATTCCATCAAACCATACATTAAATCCTGAATTTTCTAAAACCATTGCCAATTCTTGTGATCTAGATACTGCAAATGCTGGTAGGACAACAACTCCCCCTCTTTTTACTACTTCATCAATTTTATCGATTAGCTCCCTTTCTAGTTCGTCTCTTGATGTTGGATGATCTCTACCAGCATATGTTCCCTCTGTAATCAGGATATCACAAGAAACAGGTTTTGTTTTTTCAACAATCCGTGTGTCAATGACATTAAAATCACCTGTAAATAAGAGTTTTTTATCTCCTATTAATTCAAACATAACAGAACCAGGAATATGGCCAGCATCATGACATATTATTTCATGATTATTTCCAATGTTTCGTTTCTGTGATGGCTCAATAGATGACACACCTTTTTTTGCTTCTGTTATATCTGTAATATTGTATGGAATAGCATAGCCTTCTCCCTTTGCAATTTTGATAGTATCTTTATGTAATAAATCTGTAATTTCAGCAGTTAACTTTGTTGTAAGTATATTTTGATCAGCTTTTGAAAAAAGCCATGGTATCATTCCAGAATGATCTAAATGAGCATGTGTTAGCAGTATCATATCAACAGGTGGTGGAGGAAGAGGATAAGCGGGTGGCTTACCAGGTGACATTCCATATTCAAAAAGCAAACGGATATCACCGGATTCTAAGACCATTGCTAATCGGCCAACTTCTTCTACACCGCCAAGGAATTGAATCTTTATATTGTTATCCATTAAAATCCAGACGGGGGAAAAGGATAAGGGTTGATTAATGTTTTTATATTTACTCTTTTGGCTCTACTTTAAGAGTCGATTCATCTCTTTCAACAATTGTCACTTTTGTATTTGGTGGAATTGTCTTATCAGAAGTTGCTTGCCATAATTCCCCTTTAAACCTTATATAACCTGGTTTAATGGGAGTTATTGTATCTACAGTTTTTGCTGTTTCTCCTATAAAGGTCCCTACTGCAACTTTTTTCCTTCTTACTTGTATAATTTTGTAAAGTAGGTAAATAAAAAATATTGCAATAATTACAGCTACAGATATAATTATAATAATTGCAGTGTTTATCCAGCCCATACTTATCGCCCAATCTGTTGAATAGTTAGGTATTAGAAATATTCCTCCAAAGAGTAGACAAATAATTCCACCGATCCCTATTATACCAAATCCTGGAGTAGCAAATATTTCTACAATAAGTAATAGGCAACCGATAATTATAAAGATTATGGCTAAAATTGAAATTGCAAAACCAGAACCTATCAACGAAACAAGAATTGCAATAATACCAAAAACCTCAGCACCATAGCCCGGAGCAGATATTCCAAAAATTAATGCGAAAATTCCTAGCATAAGAAGAAGTGATGTAAGTATTGGATTTGAAAAGAATTTCATAAGTAAAATTCCAATAGAAGGAGAGTATTCTATTTGGTTAGCATTTGCTGTATCTAGAATTACTTCTCCCTTAGTAGTTGTTAATGGGGTTCTATCAATATCATCTAATAGTTGAGAAATAGTTGGAGAAAGGTATTCAATTACCTCATATTTTAATGCAAGGCTACCATTTAGGTTAAGATTTTCTGTGATAAATTTTGCTGCAATTGTCTTGTTTCTATTGTGCATCTCAGCCCTTGTCTCAATCCAGCTAACAAGTGCATTAATTATTTTGGGCTCTGTTACATATTTTGTTCCTTCTATTGTAATTTCAACAGGTTGAGCTGAACCGATTATTGTGAAATCTGCCATTGCTGCAAGATGGCAGCTCATCAAAATAAAGGTACCTGCTGACCAAGCAGCTGATCCTTGTGGGTATACATATCCTACAAAAGGAATTTCGCTTTCATTTATTATATCTGCAATCTCAAAAGTCTGTTGAAGACCCCCTCCAGGTGTATCCAAAAGAAGTATTATTGCTTCGGCATTTTCCCTTCTTGCTTGTTCATAGCTTTCCTTGAGAATTTCAACTGTATATTGATCTATTGTGTCTGTTACTTCTACAATTAGCACATTTGAACCATGTGCAACTGAGCCTATTACTGAAAAAATAAATAAAAAAATAAAAAAAATGAGAGAAAGTTTTAGCTTCATTTTTTAACTTCTTTTGTTACAGCCTTTGCAATACCGGCCACTTTACCTATGTCTCCACCTGGAACAATAATTAGGTTTTTCTCTCTTGCAATTTCTGAAAGTGTTTGAAGTTCTCTAAGCCTCATTGCCATAGGTGTTTTCTCATATAATCGTGCTGCATCAGTCATCTTTTTTGATGCTTGGAATTCTCCCTCTGCAATGATTATTCTTGATCTTTTTTCTCTTTCAGCTTCTGCTTGTTTTGCTATAGCTCTTAACATTTCTTCAGGAAGGGCTACATCTCTAATTGTAACATTTGATACCTTTATTCCCCATGGATCTGTTCCTTGATCAATAATTGTCTGAAGGGCTTTGTTTAATTCCTCTCTTTTTGACAGGAGTTCATCCAAACTTTTTTGTCCTAAAACATCTCTTAGGGTTGTTTGTGCCAATAAACTTGTTGCAACATCATATCTTTGTACTTCTATAACAGCCTTTTCTGGATCAGTTATTCTAAAATATACTACAGCATCAACATCAACTGTGACATTGTCCTCAGTTATCACTCTTTGTTTTGGAACATCTATAACACGTGTTCTTAGGTCGAGTTTAATGTAACTATCGATTATTGGTATAATTAAAACCAAACCTGGGCCTTTTATTCCAATTAATCTACCTAATCTAAATACCACTATTCTTTGATATTCTGCCATAATTTTTATGGCTGATGCAAGTAGTACCAACAGGAATATTATTATGATTATTATAATATAAAGATAGGTTTCAGGCATAATATTTTCCTCCAGAGTGAAAAAAGAAACTTTGTTATTAATCTTTCTGTATTATTATAAACAGTTATATTTAATGAAAACATTCCAGGGTGGAGAAGAGATTATGTCCAAAATTACAAAAATAAGAGCTAGAGAAGTCCTTGATTCAAGAGGGAATCCTACTGTTGAAGTTGATGTTATAACAGAAAATGGAACATTTAGAGCAATGACACCAAGTGGCGCAAGCGCTGGTCGGCATGAAGCTTTAGAACTAAGAGATAACGATAAATCAAGATATTTAGGAAAAGGAACATTAAAAGCTGTTAAAAATATTAATCAAAAAATTGCCCCAAAAATTATTGGTCTTGATTGTATTCATCAGGGGACAATTGATAATATAATGTTAAAACTAGATGGGACAGAAAAAAAAGAAAATTTTGGTGCAAATGCAATACTTCCAATTTCAATGGCTGTTACAAAAGCTGGAGCATCTGCAAAAAATCTTCCGATTTATCAATATATAGGGGAATTATTTGGTATTATTCCACATAAATTACCTGTTCCAATGTGCAATGTAATTAATGGTGGTAGGCATGCAGGCCAAGAAAATTCAATCCAGGAACACATGTTAATGCCTACAGGTGCAAAGTGTTTTTCTGATGGAATCAGGATGGTGTCTGAATCATATCATCATCTCGCAAAAATTTTAAAGGATAAATTTGGAGCAGGAGGTGTTTTAATTGGAGATGAAGGCGGTTTTGCCCCTGCTCAAATCACTGATGTCGATGATCGGTTAGATCTAATGCTAAAAGCTGTTGATAACGCAGGATTTAGTAATTTAATGCATATCGCTCTTGACCCTGCCTCAAGTGAGTTTTTCTATGATGGTAAATACAAACTTGGCAAAAAGATTTTTTCAGGTGGAGAAATGGTTGATTTTTATGTTGATCTCTGTAAAAAATATCCAATTATTAGCATTGAAGATGGTCTTGCTGAAGATGATTGGGATTCATGGGTTGAACTAACAAAAAAACTTGGAACAGAAGTTCAAATAGTTGGAGATGATTTATTTGTAACAAATACTAAAAGAATTCAAAAGGGAATCGAACTTAGCGCAGCCAATTCTGTTCTAATAAAGCTTAATCAAATAGGAACTGTCACTGAAACATTAAATGCAATCAAAATGGCACATGACCAGGGATGGACTGCTGTTGTAAGTCATAGAAGCGGTGAAACAGAAGATAATTTTATTGCAGACCTAGTTGTTGGAACAAGTTCTGGTCAGATAAAAACAGGTGCTCCTGCAAGAAGCGATAGAAATGCTAAATACAATCAATTATTAAGAATTGAAGAAGAACTTGGTGAGAATGCAGAGTATCCAGGAATAGACATTAGAATAGCTCATCTAGCATAAATGTTTTTAAATCTTTTTATATATGGGCAATCTGGGGTTTATTATGAAAGTCCTAATTACTGATAAAATGGCAGATGAAGCATTATCTGTTTTAAAAGATGCAGGTTACGATGTTACATATGATGAGATGGATGGTGAGACACTTCTAAAAGAAATACCTAATTATGATGGATTGATGGTGAGAAGTAGAACAAAAGCAACAACCGATATTGTTAAGGCTGGTTCACAAGGTAATCTAAAGGTCATTGGTAGAGCTGGAGTTGGTGTTGATAATATTGATATTGAAACTGCTGGAAAAAATGGTATTAAGGTAGTAAACTCTCCAACAGGTTCCACTGAAAGTGTGGCTGAACTATCCTTTGCCCATATGCTTGCTCTTGCAAGATTTATTCCAAGAGCTGACTTAACAATGCGAAAGAAAGAATGGATTAAAAAACAGCTTAGAGGATTTGAATTAAAAGGTAAATATTTAGGGCTTATTGGCTCAGGTAATATCGCTCAGCATGCAGCAAAAATTGCCCATGGTTTTGGTATGAATGTTTATGTTTATTCCCCACATTGTACAGATGAAAAGGCAAAAAAAATGGGTGCAACAAGACTTAGTCTAGATGATCTTTTAAAAAAATCAGATTTTGTATCTTTGTATATTCCTCATACAAAGGATACTCATTATATAATCAATAAAAAAACCCTTTCACTTATGAAACTATCAGCCTATTTAATAAATTGTGCCCGTGGTGGAGTTGTTGATGAAGATGCATTATTTGATGCATTAAAAGAGAAAAAAATTGCAGGTGCATCTTCCGATGTTTTTGAAAAAGAGCCAGTTGAGCCAAATAATAAACTTCTAACACTTGATAATATTGTTTTTACTCCTCATCTTGGCGCAAATACTAAGGAAGCGCAAATTCGTGCAGGAACCATTTGTGCAGAGCAAATGATAAAGGTATTATCAGGAAAAGAACCTGATTTTTGGGTTAATAAAAAGTTTATGTAAAGGAAAAAATATAATTACTCTTGATTCTTTGTAAGTTTTAATGAAAAACTTAGACAAAATTGTTAATAAAATAGAAAAAAGTATTGATGATAAAGATAAAATTCGCGAACAGGCACTTCGATCTTCTAGAGAGATAATCATTGGTTGTAGAAAGGCCATTCAATTAATTCATCAGGACCTAATGAAGGATGCAAAAGAAAGTATTAAAAAATCATCAAAAAAACTACAGGACCTATATGATTTAACAGAGGGACATCCAGAACTATATCATGCTGGTTTTGTGGAAAATGCTGCTCAAGAACTGGTAGAGGCTTGCTGTCTTTATAATATCATGAGAGGAAATGATCTTCCAGACCCTGATGAAATAAAAACAACGTATAGTTCTTATCTTTTAGGCCTCTGTGATCTTGTTGGAGAACTAAGAAGATCAGCTCTTGATAAAATCCGTGAGGGAGAGGCAAAAGAAGCAGATGATTATTTAAAAATGATGGAAGATATTTATGATGTAATTATTCGTTTTGATTATCCATCTGGTTTAATTCCTATTAAGAAAAAACAAGATATAGTTAGAAATTTAATAGAAAGAACTCGTGGTGAGCTTGCTGTTGCAAGTTGCGAAAGAAGAATTGAATATAGAACTGATGAATTTAGGGGCATGTTAGACAGAATTAATGGAGAAAGTAAGAAAAAACAGAAAAAGAAAAAAGACCTTGAAACTGATTTAAATTTTGATAAAATTATATAATATATAAAGATTTTTATAAAAATAATTTTCTCCTTATTGTGTGCGAAATCTTTATAAAAAGCCTTTATATACTCCAGGAAGGGACGAAGAGTATATTTATGACATGGATAAAAATTGAAAACATTGTAGCTTATGCTCAGCTGGCGGATTGTTTTGATATAGATAATTTAGCAGAAATCTTACCTGATTTTGAGTATAAACCTGAGGAGTTCAATGGCCTAACATGGAAACCTGGTAATATAAAAGCCGCAATTATAATTCTTCCAAATGGAAAAGTCATTTGTACGGGTGCAAAAAGAATTGAAGAAGTAGAATGTTCAATTAATGCAGCTATAGATAAAATGACGTCAGCAAAAATAAATGTCAATTCAAAACCAAAAATTGAAATACAAAATATTATTGCGTCCATAGATATTGAAAAAGAATTGCATCTTAGTTCAATATCTAAAGGTTTAATTATGGAAAATGTAAATTATAAACCTGAGGAGTTCCCAGGTTTACTTTATAAAATAGATCACCTTGGAGCAGTGGTAATAGTTTTTAGTTCTGGAAAAATCGTTTGCACTGGAACAAAAACCATTGATAATGCTTCAAAGGCAATTGAATTGATGAAAGAAAAACTTTCGTCAATTGAGGCTTTATAAAAAATAATAGGAAGTGAAATATTATGCCAGAAGTAATAGTTGAAAATATTGTTGCGTCTACATCTTTTGCAGATAAATTAGATTTAGACGTAATAGCACAATCACTTGAGGAAGCTGAATATGAACCAGAACAATTTCCTGGACTTGTTTATAGACTATCTGACCCGAAAACTGCCACACTTTTATTTAGAAGTGGGAAGGCTAATTGTACTGGAGCAAAAAATGTTGAAGATGTAAGAAAAACAGTTGATATTATAGCTGATAAACTTAAAAAACTTGGTGTTGACGTTTATAAAGATTTAAAGATTGTTATTCAAAATATTGTTGCAATTTCAGACCTTGGAACAGAACTAAACCTAAATGAAGTTGCAATGGGACTTGGTCTTGAAAATGTCGAGTACGAGCCTGAACAATTTCCAGGTCTTGTTTATAGAATTAGAGATCCAAAGGTTGCAATGTTGCTTTTTGGGTCTGGAAAAATTGTTTGTACTGGAGCTCGTCAAACAGAAGATGTCTCAAAAGCTGTTAAAAAACTTTCCGAAGAACTTGGATCACTTGATTTACTAAGAAGATAAAATTCAAAAAATCTTTTGATATATTGTTATTTCGTTCAAAAAATAAATAGAAAAGTATTTATATTTAATTAACAATTGTTAATATTATGGGGTCTAGTCCGGAAGTTTAATATGAACTTTTAGGATTCTTTTTTCATATCTTACTTCCTCCCTCAACAACTGGACCCCATCATATTCGATTCTATTTTTTAAGAATGAAAGTCAGCAGGGATTACAAATAATTTATTATCAGTAATCTTCAATGCTTTTTCCAGTTTCTCAATTGTATCAACCTTTTCATTATCAAAAATTAAAAGAAGACAATCTTCTTTTATAGAATAAATAAAACCATCATAAACTAAGGTAAATGCCAATTCATCTTCATCTTCTATGTCATTATAGTCTTTTGTGTCAATAATTTTAGGTCTCTTTACTGCATTAAGTATTTTTTTAGCAGTTTCTGGTTTTATTTCAGCAATTCCGTCTCCTATTTTTCCATATCTCTTATCGTCCTTACAATCATACTCACTAGGTTCATCAAACATCATATAATAATCAAAATGGTTACCAAACCAAAGCAGTTCATCAAAGCTAGATTCTGCAAAAATTAAGGCTAGTTTTTTATCACTTGCTGACTCTATTGTTCTAATAATTTAATGAGTCATTATTACACCTTTTTATTAGATAAAGAGTATATTTCAAGGGGCAGTAAAATTTTTATATTGAAATTTGGAGTAAAGCTCCCCTCGCCTATATAACATATAGCCAAAAATATATGGCGATATCATTTATTGTTGTTTGCAAAAATGAATTTTAATTTAGAAGATTTCTGGTTAATTTTTAATAAATCATAAAATGTGGGTTAAAAAGATAATAAAAATAAGAATCTTAGAAAATATATTTACTCAAAACATTTTTTAATAAGTTCTATTTATATGGTGATTCCCAAAATATAATTAACTAATAATGTAGGGAATGAAAAATGTTTAAAAAAATTACCTTGATAATTACTATATTAGCGCTATTTTGTCCCTTTTTAAATCAACCAACTTTTGCAGTAACCATTCCTGGGAAATTATATGAAGGAGAATCATCAATTATGTATCGTAATGTTACTGTTTTTGCACCTGCAGTTGCTAGTACTGAATCTGGTTATGTTGGTTTAATCTCAACTATTACAGTTACAATTCAAAATAATGGCAGTGGTAGGGTTTTTGTTGATACATTACCCCTTACTCAAGTTGATATGCAAGGCTCAGCTAGATTAGCAGTAAAAGTTGCAAGTGCTCTTGTTAGAAATGACATAAATTCTAGCGTTGATCCATCTACCTATGACTATTTCTTTGTTGTCAGAACCGACTCTCCTATTATTGGTGGTCCATCCGCAGGGGCAATAATGACTGTTGCAACAATATCCCTGCTCCAAGGTTGGGAACTTGACAATAAAACAGTAATGACTGGAATGATAAATCCAGATGGAAGTATTGGTCCAATTGGTGGCATTCCTCAAAAAATTGATGCAGCTTACTCAGTTGGCGCAACGCATTTTTTAATTCCACATGGTCAAGGAACATATACAGAATATGTGCAATCAATTGAAAGAATAAATGGCTGGGAAAGAATTGTTACTACTCCAGTCACAAGAAAAATATCTGAATATGCGGCACAATATAATATGGTTGTAACAGAAGTTGCAGATATTAATGAAGCTTTAGAAAATTTTACAAATCACAGATTCTTTTTCAATGAAACAGATAGCAAAATTACAACCGAAGATTATATAACATCAATGAAACCGCTTGCTATATCACTACTTGATGATGCAAGACAAGCTTTTAATAATGCTACTTCAAATCTTGAAAATACCACAATTCCCAATTATCCTTATTCTACTAAAGCTACAGTTAACGATAGATATGCTGTTGCAGAAGTAAGGCTTAACGAATCTGAAGAATGGTTTAATAAGGGACTTTATTACACTAGTACAAGTAAATCATTTAACGCATTAATTTTTAGCAGGTTTATAACATATGCATGTGATTTTTTTAATTCAGAAGATGATCAATTTTTTAATGATTTATTAACAGAAGCGCAAACAAAATATAATGAGGCAATTGAAGCTGCTAAAAATACAGATATTTCAGGTTTTATATCCCTTCAATCAGTTGGCGCTGCTCAAAGAAGGGCAGCTGAAGCAAAAAGAACATTAGATGCGGCAATTAGCGCATATGAAAACCGTAATCCATTTAGTTTTGATACAATGGACTTTTTGTATAACCTTGCTTTTGTTGTTGAAAGATGTAAAAGTGTTGGATGGTGGCTTAAAATTGGCACTAGTTTCAATGAAACAGGGGATTTAAATAAAGAAACAGTTGAAAACCTAGCACTTGAATATATTGAAGAGGCAGAACAATCAAGATTTTATTCAAGCATAATTCTAGGTGAAATAGGTAGTGCTAGTAGCCAGTCTTTATCCTACTTAAGTTATGCCAAAAATATATTAACTTATGCAAGAAACAACCTTGATAATGATTTACCAGCTGCCGCAATATTTGATTCTCTAGAAGCAACTGTTAGGGCAAATCTAGCTATTGAAATTATTGGAGCTGAGCCCATTGATAAAATTGATCTTGCAAGAGAATCAGCTAGTAATAAAATTACTACTAGTAGAAATATAGGGATCGAGCCGATTCTTGCTGTTAGTTATTACGAATATGGTGAAAGTTTAAATGAAGAATCAGATTATGAAAATGCTCTGCTATACTATAAATTGGGTGGAATGATAGCTGGTGCTTTAGGTCTAACAAATGTTACCACTGGAACTGCTTCTTCTAGGTATGTTGGAACGGTTGATGTTTCTTTAGTAAATAATAAAAATTTACTAATTGAACATATTGAAATTATTGTATCAATTGCGATTCTTGCAGTTCTTGCTGGTGTCGGATTAGGCCTTATTATTAGTGGCATAGCATTTAAAAGGGAGGATAAACAAGACAAAGATTATAAACGAAAGCCAAAACATCCAGATTTTACTGATAATGATATGCCCAGAAGTATTAAGGATTATTACAAAAAAATGAATCGTTAATGATTTTACTTAAAATCTGTTTCAACCTAAAAGTCTTTGTAGAATTGT
This sequence comes from uncultured Thermoplasmatales archaeon, assembly GCA_964346655.1. Taxonomy (GTDB): domain Archaea; phylum Thermoplasmatota; class E2; order DHVEG-1; family DHVEG-1; genus CAYFVP01. The sequence goes on along the minus strand of CAYFVP010000056.1, from coordinate 1,934 downwards.
AAACCGTTTGAAAAGCATTAGTAGTAATGAATTATATACTGCTCTGTTTCTTGGAATGTTAACTTTCAAGTATGCTTTTACACTCTCACCGTTCTCATCTCTAAGTGTTACAGAAATGGTATATGTTCCTGTTTTATTCCAGATATGAGACTCACATACTTCTTCCCCTGAAGCAATTGGGCCAAGCCAGCCACTACTCATTCCATCAGACCATTCCCATAAAATATATAAACTGTCATTATCTGGATCGGTTGCATTAATGCAATAAACATATTCAATGCCAGGCTTCCCAGTTGTTGAACCATTAATTGTCGGTATATTTGGTGGTTGATTTTCACCTGCAATTTTGATCAACCAAACATCAGTTGTTTCTTCAGGATTTGTTTTAGATGATTCAGAACCCTCCCAGCCATCAGGCATTGTAGATCCCACAATTATGTAGCCTTCATCCTTAGTCTGCTGAAACGAATAACCCCAGTCTGAACTATTATCTTCAAATTTAAATATATAATTCCTTAAATTGTTACCACTAGAGTCTGTCTTAATCAAATAAACATCTGAATCACCTGGACCATATGAAGAAGCCCATCCAAGTACTGCATAGCCACCATCTACAGTCTGCAGAGCTGAACGACCTCTATCAGAGGAGGCTCCTCCGAATTTACGATACCATTCTTCATTTCCACTAGAGTCTGTTTTAATCAGCAAAAAATCAGACTTAACCATAAAATATATCTCTGTATCTCCAGCAATTATGTAACCACCATCATTAGTCTGCTGAACCGAATGACCTATATCGAATTTATTGGTAATTCCGCTTCCCCCATATGTGTTGTGCCATTCTTGAATTCCATTTGTATCTGTCTTAATTAACCAAACATCACAACCGGTACTATCTGAATCGTATGATACTGTATATCCTGTGATTATATAGCCACTGTCATTCGTCTGCTGAACCGAATAACCTCTATCATTTTCACTTCCTCCGAATGTTTGCTGCCACTCTTGAATTCCATTTGTATCTGTCTTAATTAACCAAACATCGGATAAACCACCACCATATGAGTCTGTATATCCCGTGATTATGTAACCGAAATCATTGGTTTGTTGAACAGAGTACCCCCAATCACTACCACTACCTCCAAATGTAGTGTTCCATTCTTCATTTCCATTAAAATCAGTTTTTATCAACCAAACATCCCATTCTCCCGCACAATATGAAGCTGTACATCCTGTAAGAATAAAACCCCCGTCATTCGTTTGTTGAACCGAATAAGCTCTATCGTAACTATTACCTCCAAATGTAGTGTTCCATTCTTCATTTCCATTAAAATCAGTTTTTATCAACCAAACATCCCAATCTCCTGCACCATAAGAATGTGTAGCCCCAGCAATTATATACCCGCCATCATTGGTTTGTTGAACCGAAAAACCCTCATCATAAGAGGTTCCTCCAAATGTAACATTCCAGTCATTTCTTTCATGATAAAATGGAATATTACTGCTATCTTCAAATTTGCTTTTACTATGATTAAAAACAATAGATGATTGTTCTTTTGATAAAAAATTTACATTAAATCCAACTGATATAGGAATAAATGTAGTAAGTACCAGCATGAATAAAACTCCCAATGTGAAGGTTTTCTTTTTCATAAAACTACCTCCTCTAATAATTTAAATCATATATGTAGTATATAAACCTTTTAGACTATGAATCAAATATATTGTAGTTTAAATAATCCTGTATATTATAATTGATCAATGTCGGAAATTGGTTAGTAATAATTATTCAAAATAGATTGATTTACTGTATTATTAACTTAAGTTTGACATTTTGACCTTTTTCTCACTAAGAAATTGCCGTAATTTAATTTGACAGTTAGAGTTTTACCATCTTAATTCCAGTGTTTTATCCTCGAATTTCCACACAAAAT
>CAYFVP010000055.1:0-70709 GCA_964346655.1 uncultured Thermoplasmatales archaeon | reverse complement strand
ATCCACACTCCTCTCATAAGTGTGGATCAGTACCCGTATAGAAGAGTGTCGTCAATAACGACCTCACCATCATAATCTATAAATCAGAGGTGATAAATAAAGGTATTTGAAAAAAAGGTATTGCAACACGAGATAATGTGTCATGAGAAAAAAAGAGAAAGAGGCTCTTCCATGACAGAATTATCATAGAAGAGTTTTACCTATCTACGACTATTAAATCCAGCAATTTTGATTGATATATTTCCACTGATGATCTCTCCAATATTAAATGTCTGAGTATCCATCTGAAAGTCAATGCGATCAAAATCATCTGTAGATGCTTTATCATGTAATTTCACTACAATATATTCATCACCGATATAACCCATGTCTGCATCAGTGATACTTGCCATTCCCTCAAGCTTACATTGATAACCATAAATCCATTCTGGGATAATAGAATAACCAAAATTAATAATATCAATATCTGTTAAACTTATGATAGTATCTACTATTCCATCATTTTCCATATCTATTTCAATTTCTATAAATCCATAAACCGGACCATGTTTTGGGTGAATCTTCTCAGAGACTCTAAAGTTAAAAGAAATTGTTCCGACAGAATTATTTTCACTATCAAGCAGTTGACATAAACCTTTACCACGTCCAGAATCGAATTGTGGAGCAGCATTTACTATAAAACTAGATGCAAGGAAAAAAATAGCTGGTATTACCACTATCTTTATAATTTTAATTTACATCCCTCCTTTTTATCTTTACCATTCCTTTTAAATATATTTATTTTTCATACTAATATTATTTAAATTTATTGAGTTAAAATATCAAAATGAAAAATTGTTTTTAAAATATTATTTTAATTTCTTTATTAAAATTGGAATGATTTTATCATTAAGCATTATTAATAATTGAAGAATTCTAACAAGAAAACAAGCGATTAAAAATTGAACAAGAAGATTATTGCTCTCTTGTTACATCTGTTAAGTTAATGCTTTCTAGCAAAAACTTTATTTTTAGTAATTTAATTCCACCCCCCATGAAATTAGAACTAAACGAACAACAAAAAATGATACAAAAAATGATACGAGAGTTCGCTGAAAAAGAAGTTGGACCAATTGCTGCAGATCTTGATAAAACGGAGGAATATCCAACAAAAACTCTTGAAAAGTTAGCAAAACTTGGGATTTTAGGAAGTATTATTCCAACTGAATATGGTGGGGCAGGTCTTGATACAATAAGCTATACTATTATTGTCGAAGAGTTATCAAGAAAATGTGCTTCAACAGGAGTTATTATTTCTGTTCATAATTCTCTTGCATCATGGCCTATTATCAAATATGGAAATGAAGAACAGAAAAAGAAATATCTACCCATACTTGCTAAAGGAGAAAAAATAGGTGCATTTGCGGGTACCGAACCAAATGCTGGTTCAGATCTTGGAGCAATGCAAACCACAGCTGTTCTTAAGGGTAATAAATTTATAATAAATGGTGATAAGACATTTATTACAAGTGGATCAAACGCAGGAATCTTCATTGTTTTTGCTGTTACTGATAAAAGTGCTGGCTCAAAAGGTATTAGTGCATTTATCGTTGAAAATACATTTAAAGGATTTAAGGTTGGAAGTATTTATGAAAAATTGGGAATAAATGCTTCTGGAACTTCAGAGTTGATTTTTGAGAATATGGAGGTTCCTAAAGAAAATCTTCTTGGAAAAGAAGGTGACGGTTTTAAAATTGCCCTAAGTGCTCTCGATGGTGGAAGAATTGGTATTGCTGCTCAAGCAGTTGGTATTGCTCAAGCATCTCTTGACGAAAGTATTGAGTATTCAAAACAAAGACAACAATTTGGAAAATCTCTTGCCCAATTCCAAGCTATACAATGGATGATTGCTGATATTGCTACAAGAATCGAAGCAGCACGTTATTTAGTTTATAATGCAGCTTACAAAAAGGATTCAGGAGAAAGAATAAGTAAAGAAGCGGCTATGGCAAAACTTTTTGCCTCTGAAACAGCAGTAGATTCAGCAATAAAAGCAGTTCAGATTCATGGTGGCTATGGTTATACCAAGGAATATACTGTTGAGCGTTTATTTAGAGATTCGAAAATAACTGAAATCTATGAAGGAACTTCTGAGGTTCAACGCCTTGTCATTTCTAGTAGTCTGTTAAGATAATAATTGATCAGGTGGACTATAATGGGGGAGTTCAATTATAAAAAAGAATACGATAATTGGAAATGGGATATCCCTAAAAAATATAATATCGGTTTTGATTGTGTTGATAAACATACTCTTACCGATAAGAAAAATAAAATAGCTTTATATTGGGAAAATTCTGACGGTGAATCAGATAAATTTACTTATAATGAAATGAAAAGACTTACTAATAAATTTGGAAATGCCTTGAAAAATATTGGATTTAAAAAGGGTGATAGATTTTTAATTCGTCTTCCTAACCTTCCAGAGTTTCAAATTTCATTTTTAGGAGGAACAAAAATTGGTGCTGTTCCTATTCCTTCGTCTGTAATGTTTAGAGCCCATGAAATTGAATATAGAATTAATGATAGCGAATCCAGAGCTGTTATTACCACTTCAAAATATGTTAAAGAAATTAATGAAATTAAGGATGATTGTCCCTCTTTAGAATATATTATTGTTCTTGATGATGCCTATAGTGATCAACTTTCATATGATGAATTAATGAAAGAAGCTTCTGGCAATTTGGACCTTGAACCAACAAATAAGGATGATATTGCCTTTTTTTGTTATACATCTGGAACAACCGGTAATCCTAAAGGTGCTGTGCATTTGCATCGATGGGTTCCAGGAAATGATCCTAGTGTGCTTTTTTGGCAGCAAGGAAGAGATGATGACTTACTTGCTCATACTGGTGATCTTAATTGGATTTTTCCACTTGGAAATGGCTTTCTATATCCATGGAGATGGGGATTTTCTACCCTTATTTATGATGGTCGATTTAATCCTGAAAATTGGTTAAAATTATTAGAAAAATACAAAGTTACTAATCTTGCATCTGTTCCAACTGCATATAGATTGTTTTTAGCAGTTAAGGATGCTGAAAAAAAATATGATTTATCTTCACTCAGACATTGTATATCTGCTGGAGAACCGCTAAATCCAGAGATAATAAAAAAATGGAAACAACGTTTTGGTCTTGATATATATGATGGTATAGGTATGACAGAAATCATGGTTTTTCTTTCCAACTTTGAGGGTTTGAAAATAAAACCAGGTTCATGTGGTAAACCTCAACCTGGAAAAATTTGTGCAATTGTTGATCACAATGGAAAAACTCTTCCTTTTGGTGAACATGGAATTTTAGGCATTAAAGAAACTGATCCAGGTCTATTTAGAGAATATTGGAACAAACCAGATAAAACAAAAAAGAGTTTTAAAAATGGCTGGTTTTTAAGTGGTGATGTTTTATATCAGGATAAGGATGGTTATTTTTGGTACAGTGGTAGAGATGATAATTTAATCATATCTGAGGGTTATAAAATATCATCTTTTGAAGTTGAATCAGCAATTATTTCACATCCCGAAGTTCTTGAATGTGCAGTTGTTGCAAGTCCTGATAAAGTTCTTGGTGTTATTATTAAGGCATTTGTTATTCTTCATGATAATTCAAAGGCTTCTGAAGATCTTGTAAAGGAGATTCAAGATCATGTCAAAATGGTTGCGGCTCCTTATAAGTATCCTAAAGAGGTTGAATTTGTTGATAAGCTTCCTAAAACTCAAAGTGGCAAAATAAAAAGAAAGGAATTAAGGGAGTTAGAATTTGAAAAAAAAGGAGTTGTGATAAAATGAATATAATTGTTTGTGCAAAACAAGTTGTTGATGTATCTGAAATGAAAATTGATACAAATACAAAAAAGCCAATTTTTCAAGGAGTTCCACAGAAAATAAGTGACATTGATAAGAACGCACTGGAGGAGGCAATAAAAATCAAGGATAAACATGGTGGTAAGATAACAGTTGTAACTATCGGACCGGCTGATGCTAAAGAACGAATAAAGGAACTTTTGGCTATGGGTGCAGATGAAGGGGTACTTGTAATTCCTCCAGAAAAACATGATTATCATATTGTATCAAATCTATTAGCAGGGGCTATTAAAAAAATAGGCGAATACGACCTTATCTTATGTGGTGAAGCATCTATTGATATGTTTTCTGGTCAAATTGGTCCTCGTCTTGCAGGCCTTTTAAATATTCCACAAATCACTTATGCACAAAGTGTTAATGCTGAAAAGACCAAACTTACAGCTGAAAGAAATATGGGTGATACAGCAGTAACAGAGGAGTCAACATATCCTGTTCTTATTACTGTTACTAAAGAAATAAATGAGCCAAGACTTCCTAGTCTTATGCAAATATTAGGTGCTGCAAATAAACCAATTAACGAGTGGACTGCTGATTCTATTGAAAGTGGAATGAAACCACTTGTTGAAACTATTGAATTAAAAGGAGTTCCTATGGAAAGAAAAAATATTATTTATCAAGATGATTTAGATGAATCTGTAAATAAACTTATCGATAGTCTTGCTAAAGAGGGAGTTTTGAGGTGATTTCAAATGGTTCTGGTTTATTCTGATGATAAAAAATTGACTTTTGAGCTTTTAAATAAGGGTAGTGAACTTGCAAAAGAACTTAAAACAAAGCTCACAGCAATAATAATTGGAAAAAGCGATGATGCTCTAGCAAAAGAATATATTTCCTATGGAGCAGAAAATGTGCTTGTTGCAGAAACAAATCTTAATTCATTCAAAGCAGAGGAATTTGCAGATATTTTAGAAAATATTGTCAAAGAAACTAAAATTGATACAATTTTAATTGGGTCTAATAAAAATGGTAAAGAACTTGCCTCAAGACTAGCAGGTAAACTTAATGCAGGTTGTGAAATTGATTGTATAAATGTATATTTAAAAGATAAAAAACTCACTGTCGAACGTGTTGTATATAGTGGTAATGCTATAGCTGTTAAACAATTCAATTCCAAACCTGAAATTATCACAATTCCACCAAAAGTATTTGATCCTCTTCCAAAAGATGATAAACGCAAAGGCGACATTACCAAAAAGAAATTTGATATTGAAAAATCTGATTCTAAAATATTAAAGGTTCAAGAGATGAAAACAGGTGAAGTTAATGTTGAAGATGCGGAAATAATTGTATCCTGTGGTCGAGGATTTAAAAACAAGGACGATATAAAATTGGTACAGGAACTTGCTGACGTTCTAAAAGGAAAAACTGTTGGTTGCAGTAGGCCTATTGCAGCTGACCTTAAATGGCTATCTGAGGATCATTGGATTGGACTATCCGGTCATAAAGTTAAGCCCAAACTATATATTGCTGCAGGAATATCTGGTCAGATTCAACATATAGCTGGTATGAGAGACTCAGGAATAATTGTTGCAATTAATAAAGATCCTGAGGCACTTATATTCAAATCCGCAGATTATGGGATAGTTGGAGATCTTTATCAGGTTCTTCCAAAACTTACAAATGCTGTTAAAGAAAAATTGGTATAATATCCTGATTTTTATTTATTAATAAATTAAAATCTTGATGAGGTGTTTAATTATTAGTCGAGTTAAGGATAAAAAGTTAATAGAAGAAATTCCTAGTGATAAACTTGCTGATTTTATCTTTATGCATTTAAGGAATCTGTGGACAGTTGATGGGCTTTATTATCTTGGAATTGAAGAAAAATTTGGAACTAATGCTGCAACCGAAATTGATAAAAAAGTATGGGAAGTAATGGGAAAGATTGAATCTCGTAGAATTAAAGAATTATTCGAAATTAAAAAAAATGATATTCCTTCTCTAATAAAAGCACTTAGTTATTCTGGTTGGGCTCTTGATCTTGAAGATAAAGAAATAATTGTTGAAACTAACAGGGCAATAATTAGAAATGTTAAATGTCGTGTTCAAAATACAAGGATTAAAAAAGGCCTTGTTGAGTTTGGATGTAAACCTGTTAGATATGGTTTTTTAAAGGCATTTGCCAAAGAGTTTAATCCTGATATAAAAGTTAGATGTAATGTTTGTCCTCCTGATATGCATCCTAATAATTTGTGGTGCGAATGGGAATTTACAATATAATCATTCAGTTTAATTAGGTTTATCCTCATCATATAAAGTGCATATTTACTGGCAATATGAACAAGTAAAGAGTTTTGAATATAATATTTTTTTAAAATTATATTTATTTGTGTTTAAAATAATCTCTAAGATAATGTTCAATAAATGAATATCATTGTTCTATTTTTGTGCAAAATAGTAAATTATTTTATTTTTTTCAAGATTTGACTATAAATATCTTAATAAATCTTATATATTGCAATTTTAATATATAATAAGAAAAGGGAGGAACAATATGAAGAAAAAAATTGCTTATATGATTATATTATTGTTTATTGGGACTAGTTTATCTCCAACAATAATGGGGCTGGTAAAGAATAATCCAATATCTATTAATCACATCATAACTGAAACAAAATATCTTAATATTGAAGAGCAAAAAAACTTACGACCTATAGAAGAAGTATGTAAATTTTATGATTTAAAAATAAAAGACACACTTTTTTATGAAAATTCCAATGAACCTATTTTTTATCAAGGTTATTTTGATTATACACTAAAAGGTTTTATCACAGATGAAAATAACGGTTTACCTATTGAAGATGCAACTATTTTAATAATTTCAATTGGTAAACATTTAAGTTTTGATAGAGATGAAACAACTACTGATTCAACAGGATATTATGAAATAAATTTAGAAAAAATCTTTTATGGTGAGGTAATTTATTTTGTTAGTGCTGAAGGTTACTATGGCTTTCGTGATATTCTTCATTTACATGACGAGGAGATTAATTGGATAAATAAAACATTAACACCTGGAGCTCCTGCAAAGAATTCTGTTGTTAATGGATATGTATATCATGCTGATAACGCAGATCCTATTGAAGGCGCTGTTGTTGATATAACCTGGAGTGATAACAATGATCATGGAGAATGGTTATATACAGTTACTGATGATAATGGTTTTTTCAGTGTAAACGTTGCTGCAGGAGAGGCAATGCCATGGGTTTATGCAGAGGATTATTATGAAACATATAAAAGAGAAAAACTAGTTGGAGATGGAGAGACGACAGAGTTTATCATCCACCTTTATCCTAGATATCCAGATTCCGCGATGATATGTGGATATGTAACAGAAGAACAATCAGGTGAACCAATAGAAAATGTCTTAATAGAAGTAATGTCAGATAATTATGAAATTCCTCATTTTGATTGGAATTTCACTTTTACAGATGCAGATGGATACTATGAAATAATGGTTGCAGAATCTGATTTTTGGATTGATGCATTTACATATCACCATACTTCCTCTTATGGCCTTCACGATCATATAAATGAAGGTGAAACATATTATTGGGACCAAACACTATATGAAATTCCTCCCCAAACAGCAAAAATAACGGGATATATTACTGACAATAATACAAATGATCCAATAGAAGAGGCTCATATAAGGTGTATTTGGTTTGATGGACAAGGTCATCACTTTAGTAAAAATACTTTGGCAGATAATCTAGGATTTTACGAAATGAATATTGCACCTGGGAATATCTCAATTTATGTTTCTGCTTCAAGTGGAGAATATTATAGTTTTAGATCTGATACCTACATGATAGGAGAAGATGAAACCATATTGCTGAATATCTCATTAGACCCATATCCTCCTAAAAATTCAGTTGTAAAAGGTTATATTAAAAGCGATACTACTACTCATCCAGAAATTAAAGGTGCCTATGTTTCAGCTTCTTCATATGATGAAAATGGAGATTATTGCGGAGGAAATCACACAGAAACAGATAATTCAGGATATTATGAGATGAATGTTGCCGCTGGAGAAGTAAGACTTCATGCTACTGCAGATGGACACTATCCTTCAGGAACTGAAAAATATCCAATTCAAGATGGTGAAACCTTACAAATTGATTTTGTAATGCAACCTGTTTTATTGAACATCAGTGTCGAAAAACCAAAACCTGGAATATATTTGAATAATAAAAAATTAATTCCGTTTATCTTCCCGATAATAATAGGTAAAATAAATATTGAGGTCAATGGATCTGAAAATCTAGCCGAAGTAGAGTTTTACATTGATGAGAAATTTAAACGAGCAGATAGATTTTCATTATACACCTATTCATGGGATGAAGTAAAATTTGGATTTCATAATATTAAGCTGATATGCAATGGAATATATGATAAAACTATAATAAAAAACATAAGGGTACTGAAACTCTTTTAAAATTTCAAAGAATGAATCATTTGATTATATAACGAGGAAATATTTAACAACCTAAATTAGAATAATAGGAGAACAATTTTGATTCTTAATTAACTCCCATAACCAAAATCATCAACATATCTATCCAAATACTGACTCATATCACTAAATAAATCATTGGATTTACTATATCCACTAATACCAATAAGAACCCAATCAGATACAATTTTAGATTTTTTTATCTTCGTTGAAAAACGATGCATCTGAAGTTTATAAACAGCTTGAGCATACTCAAAGAAAGCCAATTTATTTGGAAAAAAAGGTGTTTTAGAAGCATATTTTGAAACATAACGAGAAAGCTGCTTAGGACTAATTGCCACTTGATATCTAATCATATATTTCCACTTTTTTTTAATAAACCTAAGATTAGTAATACCACCACTAACAATATGAAAATGTAAAAACCAACTATTAACACTAGACTTAATCTCCATATGAACTGAAAATAAAGAACTAGATCCAAAACTTGAATGTTTATCCTTCGATAAGAGATAAAAAAGAAATTTTAGTTTATTCATACAATATTTCCTATCAATAGGATATTTTTTATGAGGAACAGTAAAAATCCAAGCCTTAGGCTTCCTCATATCTTTCTGAATATCAAATATCTGATACATATGCTCCTTCATAAACTTTAAAAGACGATGTTTCTGACATTCAGGATTTTTACACACACGATTATCACAAAAAGCCTTAATATTAATTGTATCCAAGGTTTTAATATTTAGAAACTCTGGATAAATAATACCACACCTAGAGATCTTATCAAAAATTCTTTTAACAACAGGATACGTTTCAAAAATATATTCTAAATTTACAAAAGTTCCTAAAGGAGAACATAATGAACTTTTATCATAAGAATCTGAGAAGGAATCCTGTTCAATGGTGGCTCCGCCCACACATTGAACACCATCCCCACCATCCACCAATGAATCAGGGATTAATTGCTGCTTATAGAATAAATTTTCAAAAGATTGACTCATCAATTTTTTAGGCTTACAACCCTATATAATTTGATAAAAAAACAAGAAAAAAAATTATCATAAATTAAAAAGTTAAATAATAGGACTTGATTGACATCTTAAAAAAATATAAAATAATAATGAGAAAACACTAGTAAATCAAAAAAATTAAATCAAGTTAACTTTTCCAAAATGGGAATTTAAAGTGAAAGGGAAAAAATAAATATGAAAACAGGTAAGGATTACAAAGAAAGCCTTCGAAAAATGAAACCAAATATTTACAAATTTGGTGAACTTATAAAAGATGTAACAATTCACCCTGCAACTAAGAGAACAGTTGCAGGACATGCCCAGATTTTTGATGCATCTTTTAAAGATGAGTATAAAGATATTCTAACTACTAAATCAAGTATAAGTGGTAAACAGGTATCAAGATATCTTTCTATTATTACTAGTGCTCAAGATATGATTGCAAATCTGCATATGAAAAGATTGATGTTTAATCTTACTGGTACTTGTACTGGAGGTAGATGTGCAGGGTTTAATGCATTTAATTCAATGTGGGCAACAACCTTTGATATGGATAAAGATCTTGGAACTGTGTATCATAAAAGAATTCATAATTGGCTGAAATCTGCCCAAGATCGCGATATTACTATTTCGGGTGCACTTACTGATCCAAAGGGAAATCGAACTAAATCTCCGTCCAATCAAAAAGATCCTGATTTGTGTTTACATGTTATTGAAAAAAAAGATAATGGAATTATTGTCCGCGGTGCAAAGGTCATGATCTGTGGGGTTGCTGCAGCAAATGAGATTTTTATAATGCCGGGATCTGGATATAAAGAAGTTGATAAAGATTATGCAATTTCTTTTGTTATTCCTCGAGATATTAAAAACCTAACAATCGTGGAAACCAGAAGACCAAGTGATAATAGAGAACTAGAAAATGGTTTTGATATCCCTGTTGATATTGGTGGTATAACTCAAGCATATCTATTGTTTGAAGATGTATTTATTCCAAATGAAAGAGTTTTTATGTGTGGTGAATTTGATTATTCAACAAAAGCTATAATGAATTTTATTGCTCCATATAGAGCTGCAATTGGCGGTTGCGTAGCAGGTCAAGGAGATGTAATGGTTGGTGCAGCCGTTCTTATGGCTCGAGCAAATGGTCTTTCTGAAAAAGTGTTTAGAGAAAAAATTACTCAAATGATAATTAACAATGAAACAACCTTTGGTATGGGAATTGCAGCAGGCGTTCTTGGGAAAAAACATCCCTCTGGTGTCTGGATTCCAGATCAACTTCTTTCAAACATTAATAAGGTTCATGTGGCAAAACTTCCCTATGAAACAAAAAGAATTACTCAGGATATTGCAGGAGGAATTGCTGAAACTGGTTGTTTACCTTCATGTAAAGATATTAATGATCCAAAATATGGAAAGTTATTAAAGAAATATTTACAGGCAAACTGTTCAGGGGAAACCCGAGCAAAAATAGCAAGGTTAGTAGAGTGGCTTACCTTGGGTGCAGGAGTTCCGGGATGCATGCATGGAGGTGGTTCTCCAGATAGTGCAAAGTTAGTAATAAATGCAAAAACAGATATTAATCATTATATAAAACTTGCAAAACGTCTTGCCAATATTACTGAAGATATCAATATTGAAAAAAACAAAAAATAAAAAAATTTTAGATAATATGTATCTTCAACTTGAGTTAAATAATATATATTTAATGGACTGCATAAAAGGAATTGGCCTTATGAAAGAGCAGTCTTTATTTTCAGATGTAATTGTTACTTCACCACCCTATAATATTGGTAAAAAATATAGTAATTATTATGATGAAAAACCAAGAGAAGAGTATCTTAATTGGTTGGAACATTTGGCAAAAGAATGTAAAGATGTAATGAATGACAATTCTTCATTTTTTTTAAATGTTGGCGGGAAACCAACTGACCTTTGGATTCCATTTGATATTGCTCAGCGTTTTAGAAAATATTTTATTTTACAAAATGTAATTCATTGGATAAAATCAATTTCTATTTCAAAACAAGATGTTGGAAATTATACAAATATAAATAATGATATTTCTGTTGGTCATTACCAACCAGTAAATAGTGAAAGATATTTGAGTGGCTGTCATGAGTATGTTTTTCATTTTACATTAAGTGGAGATGTAAAATTAAATAAAATGGCGATAGGCGTTTGTTACCAAGATAAAAGTAACATTGGTCGATGGAAAAAAGCAATTGATGATTTACGTCCTCGTGGAAATACGTGGTTTATTCCTTATGAAACAATTCAAGTATCCCGCCCGCATCCCTCTGTTTTTCCTATAAGATTACCTGAGACATGTTTAAAATTGCATGGTGTTGAAAAAGTAAAACTTGTATTAGATCCATTCATGGGGATTGGTTCAACTGCTATTGCATGTAAAAGATTAAGGTTGGATTTTATTGGCTTTGAAATAGATGAATCTTATGTAAAAATTGCAAGGAATAAACTGTCTGAACTATAGATTTTATTCCTAAATTTTTTTTCATTTTGACATTTTTCCACATTAGCTTTATATATAAATAAATTCAAAAGGTAAGCGTGTTATTAAATAGCATGAGAAGAAGTTAGGAGGAAAAAAATGAAACATAAATATAGTAAAATCGGAGAGTATGGAATAAAATGGCAACCAGTAGAAGGTTTTAGAAAAAAGAATGGTAAAAAGGTTCCCCCTCACCTGAAAAAATTAGAATATAAGTGGAAAAACGGTTCTAATTAAACTATCAAATAAATAAAAAATATCTTTGAAAAAATAAATATATCAAAATTCATATTTAATTCAATGATATTTATCTTTTATATTTAGATTCTTTAATTAGATTGACTCTTTAAAAATTCAAAATTTCAAAATTTTAAAACAAATAAAAAAATGTAAAAAAATTAATATAACAGATATATTTTTAAACTGCCTATATTATATTCTTTACACGGGGGCTTCAAATTGAAAAAAGAAAATTGTCCATTTTGTGGACATAGATGGGTGAGAAGTTCAGAGGAATCCCCAATTACATGCCCAAATTGTAGAAGCAAATATTACAGTGAGGAAATATTGGCAGAAAGACAAGAAATGAGAGAGCAATTTCAAGATGAGTAATACATGTTTTTTATGTTTTTTTGTAATGTTTTTTAAATAATATTAAAAAAATTATATATCTTTTTTTAATAAAGATGAAATTATTTCTCTTCCAAAAGGAGTTAAACAATATAATTTAATATTTTTTCCAGTGCTTTTTTCTTCAATAATTTTTAAATTTAAAAGTGATTCATCAACCTTATACCTTGATCCCATTCCTCTAATTGCACCAATTACATTTGTTGGGGTGGTTTTAACATTATAAGCAATTTCAGAGGTATAGCTACTACTAGGACTAATTTCAAATAAATATTCTGCTATTTTCTTTCTTACATTGCTTCGCCTTAAAGCTCTAATAACCAAGGGTCTTCTGATATTGATAGAAGACTCTAATTGATTATCTTCCTGCATCCCGTCCATATGTAGATGTGAGTCCCTATTTATATTATTATTCTTCTATGTATAAATACCTGCATATGCAATTGCATATGCATCTGCATAATTATGTATTAAATAAAAATGCAAAACCAATAGTAAAAAGGTTATCAAATGTATATTTATATGTATATATAGATATCGTCGTATAGTTTTTAAAACAAATATGTATTATAGTATTTTGTGAGGGGAAAAAATGGATTTTCCTAAAGGAACAATATTTCGAGATGAAGTTGATCCAAAAACAGGAGAAAAAGTAAAAATTGCAATTCTTCCAGATGGGACAGAATTAAAATTTTTCACAGAAGAAGACTTAGAAACCATCTAAAAACATTTTCAAAAAAAGGGTCAATAAGAAATCAATATAAAACCAACCTGATTTTTTATTGATAATTCGTATTTTGTAATAATTCTATATTTAACTTTTAATACTTCATAATATAAAAAATTTAATTACTTGATAAGCTGATTTAACTATACTTTTCAATTTTTAATTTATAATCGAATTTTTTATTTATTTTAAGTGCAAAACTAGGATTTTAAATATTAAATATCGGTATTTTATCAAAAAATTCATGCATAAATTTAAACATTTACAAATAATTGTAAATATCTAAGATAAGAGGAGGTATGTATATAAAACAAAATCTATTAAGTAAAACCCTTACTCTGGGTATCATTATATTATTTATTGGAGTTAGTTATTCTTCTGCTATATCTATTGAAACTGAATTATTTATAGTTAATAATAAAAGTGAAGAGGATTTTGATTGTCAAGAAATAAGCAACAGTTATCTTGTTAAATTGGATAGGATGTTTAATAGATTAGAGGTTTATACAAAGATATTAAAGTTTTTCTATATAAACAATCCTGATTTATTAGAGAAATGGGAAAAATTATCTATTAGAATTTCTGCATTAAAAGATTTAAATAACGATAGACCAATTTGTGATATTTTAAAAAATATTTATTTTTCATTTAAAGACACTTTGTATTATTTGAAAGATGTATACAATAATTTATTGGGAGAAGAACCTTTAAAGGCTTTTATACTTACTTTACTTGCTGTTCCTTTTGCTGAGATTTGGTTATTAACTTGGGTAATTGGCTATGAGTTTAATTGTTGGGATGAACCTTTTTAATAAATCTAAAATTATTATTACAAAATAGATTTTTCACTTTTTATTTACAAGATTAAAGATTAACCCAGAGATAATCATCTTGAAGTTTCAAATATTTTAGATCTGTAAAAATTATTGAGGAGGTTAGAACGTTGAGTAAAAAGTCTATCTCATTTAAATTATGCCTTCTGTTGATGTGTTTGATTTTTAATCCTATGAATTTAGGGTATATTGGTTCAAAATAAAAAAGAGATTACCACGGCCAGAGATGATACCAACTATCTATTAAGTATATATCAATGGAACTTATTTCAGATGCAATAACCCAGCCTGTTATTGTTAAATCCCATTCCTGAGGTGGCCATAAAGTCCAAGAAATTTTTGCATCCTCAGATTTAAACGATTCTCCAATAATACGAAGACCTATTAAAGGTCCTTTAACAGTTAAATCCATAATACTAAATGGCTCTCCATTTGTATCAATTGTCAAATAACCGGATATATCTATAAACCAGGATGTTGAAATGTTTTTTGCAATTGGTTCAACATCAAGGTTTGCAACCCATTCTCCAATTGAAAAATCTAAGTCAACATGAATATCTGTATCTTTGTAAACTGTAAAATCCCCTGGATTTGTAAGATTCCAATATGCATCTACCTCAATTGTTTTAAGGCTTTTTACTTCAAGATTAATATATGGATTAACTAATGTATCCTTAATACCAAAATCTGTCCCATTTGAATCTATATCTATATGGTATTCTCCATTAAGGAAAGTAGGAATCCATTCTGCAAAAATTCTTTTTGGAGTATTTTTTAGATATGAATAACCACAGATTCCTAGTTCACTGCTTATAATTTGTAATTCAATATCGTATTTATCACTACTTTCATATAAAAACTGGCCACCTCCTTGAGAAAGAGGTGTTAATCCTAGCGAAAATTTTAATTCTTTCGGCAATTTATCTATTGTAATTGTTGTATCTTTTGACGCACCGTTTTCTATTGATTTAAAATTAGATGTAAGTTGACAATCATCTGAGGATTTACGATAGAAATTATAGTTCCAAACGCCCTTTATCTTTGTTGATTCAAAACCTATTTCAGTTTGTATAGCAGGGTCAAATAATAACGAGAATTCCCGTTTTGGTTCTTCACCAGAATATTCTGCAAAAAGTTCAATCTTTTTATTATCATTTCCACTAGAATATTCAGGAGTCAATGCCAAACCAAATCCACGAGTTCTCTTAAGCAAATAAAAATATAAATTAAATGATACTCGAGTGGAAAAAGGGATTTCATTTCCAATTTCAGCAGGGGATTTGAATCCTAAAACAATAGTCTTCTGAGCAATTTCTAAACTTGCACTGAAATCGCTATCTTTTATTTCTGCACCAATACGCTCAATATAAAACGTAAATGTTAATCCTAATCCAATACCAAAGTCAAATTTAATATAAGGTAAAATAAAATAATTAACTTTAATGTCTTTACCATTAACACCAGTATCTAAATTATTATCAATATCTATTTCTTTTGTTCTACCAAATATTATCTCTGTTGATAGTTCAATACCATCACAATTTGTGTTAAGAGTACTTTTTAATATTCCTACTGGTTGAAATCTATTAGAAAGTGTTTTAATTAATAAGTTTCTAAAAAGTGATCTAAAACTAGCCAAATTTTTAATTTCTTTTTCTTCAGCTTTTTTTGAATCAACATAAGATTGACCAACCACATTCGGAATAATAGTAGCACATGCTAATATTAAAACTGCAAATATTACAAAAAATCTTCTCCTAAAACCTATTTTTCCTTGCATATTACCCCCAATAATTATCTATATTTGTTTAAGTATTTAAATATATACCATTATTAATAGCATAATTTTGAATCTGTTAAAATTGTTCTGTTTTCTTACTAATAATTTTGATTCCCTTAATTAAGTAAAAAATCAAAGCTTTTTTATAAAGATAAAATCTTTACATTTTACTATAAAAAAAAGAATTCTAAAAAAGAATTTAGATAAGTTGAAATATTTACAATGTTATAAATAGATTAACTAGAATTTAGGGATTTTTAATTGGATTAAGAAATCGATGTAATTTCATCTGCATTAATATATACATAAACTGAATAACCTATGATACCATATAGAAATTCACCTAAAACAGCAAAACTAAGGCCAAGACCAACAAAACCTAAAGCAATACCGTATTGAGTGCCTTTTGCTTGAAATCCACTTGCAATCACTAGCTGACCTACATTAGTTAGGGATTCTTTTGGAGCATACCATAAAGCTATACCACGAGGTCTAGGAAGCATAAACAAAGGGATAGGTACCCCAACACCCCAACTAATTATATTACATAAAAATGCATCAGCGGCAGCAGAAGATGGCTCAGGATATCTTACCAACGACTCAATGATATCAGAAGAAACAAAAAACCTTTGAAGATTTCCCAATACATTAAAGATGTTGAAAAAACCTGTTTTTAAGGCTTTACTTGTTTTAAAATATGGTCTTTTTTCAAACCAACTAAGCCAGGACGGATTCAACAAAGAAAGCACCTTATTTTTGGACATCCCAGCAGGAAACAAGTCATACGACTCTAATAGATCAACAAAATCAGATTTTAAAGCTTTAGTTTCCGAACTAAAAGGTTCATTAATAATTTTATGTTCTAAATCTTCGAACATGGAAGAGATTTCTTCAACAGCATTATAAGATAGCTCAACACCACACTTTTTTGAACCAGATTTATCAAAAGTATGAAATGTTATAAAAGAAGTATCTTGATTTTCATTATTTACCCTTATTTTATATGAATCTGTTTTAAGATTTGATCCTTGAATTACTGGTGAAACAGAAACACCAATAAATATTACTATAATTCCAATAACCAGCGCCCTTTTGGATAATTCTTTTTTCATTTTCTATCCCCCTCTTATATTTTATCATATGACAATTAGTGTATATAACTTTTACCTCTATATATCATATATAAATCTTATTATTAAAAATTAAATTTTATCTTCAAATAAATATAATTACTATTTATTAAAAATAACTAGAAAATAAACTTTTTTAAAATATTTTTTTAATTTTTTCAACAAAAATTATATTATTTTTGAAAATATAATAAGAGAAACTCCAATTGGAACGCATAATGTAGCAGTAACTGCATTATCAAAAAATAATGCAATAATGCCAACCAATAATATTACAATACCAATTATAATTTTATATTTCTTTTTCATGATTTCTACTACCAATGGAATTTCTATGTGATTTCATGTCGTCCTATGTATCAAGATTCGAATAAGAAGCATTTTTATAGTTTATATATTATACTACTATGTTCGGAAAAAACCAAACAAAAATGTTGTTAAAAAAATTTGTTTTAAAAAAAATTAAATATATAAAATTTAAAAAAAAATAGATTTTTTTAATTGAGCTCTTGATAATTTTTATGTAATAATTATTTAGATAATATGATCACAATCCATTAAATCAAATACTAATGCAATGATACCTGCTATACGCCAATTTTTATACCATAGCAAATCAAATAATTTTGATAAAATTGAGCCTTCGAAGAAATTACCTATTATTTTTGATATCCCAGTTCTAATAATATATACAAACCAAAGTATAAATAAAAGTACACAGATAGATGAATCATTCTGGAAAGGTGCATCAGGTTTTAACTCTTCATTCATCTCCGATAGAATTGAAATCCTATTAGACAATTCTTCATCATTTGTAATGATGTCATTTAATTCAATGAAAAATTCAGGATTAGTAATCTCAGTTGATTCAACTATATTACTTACTTTTTCTTCTCCAAGTATTTTTGTTATTTCACAACCTCTGTTAAAATTATTATTAAGATAAGAATGTGTTATACTAGGTATAGAAAATATCAAAGAAATGATAAGTATGGGTTTTCTAAATAATAATTTTTGAAAAACACTTTTAAAATCACAATCCCAACTGATACATTCACCATTATTTTTTGTTTGTTCAAATAAATCCTTTACTTCAGGATTGTTTGCTATATCAATAATAGTTTGAAATAAATATTCTTTTGGTTCTGTATTTTTTCCTTGCTTGATATTTTTATCCAAGAAAATATCAGAAGATTTGTCAGGGAATATCGCAATAGCAGGGTAAATACCAACTCCAATAAATAAAATAATTATAGATACTACTAAGCCTTTTTTCCTAAAACTTGTTTTTTTCAAATTTTCCACCTCCGCCGTATTTAATACATAATAAATAGATTTTAGGTATATAAATTAGTATGTCTAATTTTAATAAAATTTGTAATATATAATAAAAGATTATTTTATTATGGATTTTGAAATATTAAAATAAAAAAAGCTTAAAGTCTTTATTTAATTAAAAGATGTAATAACATCTGAAGAAACGTAAATATCTGTAAATTTCTATTTTTAAAAATAGAAAGTGGCATATTAATGGCTCTGTTTCTTGGAGTATTTAAAACAACGTCTATTTCACAGTAATCTCCAACATCTTCCGGATTGTATATTTTAATTTTTTCTCTGAATTCTGTTTGTGGATCAGATGGAGCCACAACTTCAACATTTATCGTAACTGGTCCATCTTGAGGCTTTAAGTCGATACCAAACTCAGGATTGAAAATCCATGAGCCCCAACTTGTGGGAATTTCAATATTCCAACTCAAAAGTGAATCAGGATCACCTGAGTTTTCAACTGTAAAAGAACCTGTAACCGTTTCTTCTGGTTGCACCCTATTCCAATTAAGATTTCCACTACAACTTAGCTGAGGCATTGGAGGATTATTACATTCGTGGATATAAATATGGAATGCATCAATTCCTGCTTCAACAACTGATCCTGCATTTAAGTCTGATGCTTCAAAGCGAACCTTTACCTCATTATTGGGTGTAACATAATCGCTAACTACAAAACTATGTTCTTTCCAACCTGAAGAAGATGCAGGTCCAATGGTTTCTGCTAAAACCCAGTTTGAGCCATCATCATTTGAAACATACACGTTAAATAAATCATTATTTGGATCATTCCCATAGTTATTGGTATACCATAAGGCATATTCAATAATATGATCTAAACCATAACTAAGATCAAAAGTTGGAGATATAAGCCAAGTAATTCCATCATCAATATCAGAGTCTCCATCTTGATTACATGTTAGATAACATTGTCCTGAGCCATCATAGTCTGCTGGCGGATCGCCTCGGTCACCACCGCCAATTGGCACTCCTCGTTCCCAAGCACCAATCGTTAAATATGGATCATTTTCAACAGTCCAACCTTTATCTATTTCAAAATCATCAGAAAACACTGTGATAAATTCTCCTACAAGTGCAGAATATAAATTGTCTGGAGCACCATATGGTTTGAATATTGTTCCAGCCTTTTCTCCTTCTGCGCTAAAATAATACTCAGGTATATCGCCACAATATGCTGGTGGTAATGTAGCCTCATATAGCTCACCATTAACATGCTCTAAAGGTGATTCAATAAATGTTGCACTGTCATATCTGTAATAAAGCTTACCTGATCCAGGAATATAGTTATCTGTATTTTCTTCAATTTCAACAGAAATGGATGTTGAGACTCCTGGTTCTATCAACTTAGGTAATTCATCTTGTAGCTTAATTTTTAAGAGAGGTGGTTCCATAGCTAGATTAGGATGCCCCCATAAAGCTCCCCATTCAAATGTTTCATATTTATTATAATACCAAAGTCCATTTGTATACATCTCAAGTAATGCCCATTGATGAGCCTGACCCTGTGAATATTCACCAGATGTTACACATGTCGTGAAGAAATAATCCATTGATTGACTTGAGCCATCATATGGGTTATTCCAGCCAGGCATACCATAAGCAACCTTTGTTGCGCCTACAAATCCAACAGCACCATTCCTTAACATAGACTGACCAAGGTTGAGATGGTCTGTATCTGAATTACTGCAAGCATCAGCAAAGATAATAGCAGGATAGTTATCATTTAAAGAATTACATGTTTGTGTATCAACAAAAGGTCCTGATGAATAGTAAATATAACAGCCAGTAGGAGAGCCATGACCTGCCCAGTTCACAAAAGCATATTTACCTGATGACCATACTGATTCAACATTTGAATAAGTAAGGTCGTAATCAGATGGATAAGAGGAATGACCTTGTTCATAAATTCGAGTCATAGTCCAATCAACCATCCATTCTTGATCAACCTTTTCCTCCATCAATACTGCATTGTCAGTATCTGGCCAAAAATAGGCACCTAAAAGGAGAATATTTTTCTTAAAAGATACATCATTATTCTGTTCATAATCAACAGATTTTTCGCAAATATCTTCAACAGTTGAAGTACTACTCCAGGGAATCCTTCCAACATTTACCTCGGTATAAAAATCAATAGGATCTGAATCCTCACCATATTGATGATCACCATCTGCATCCCAAGATTGACTATCAGGAAGGGAAAGCTCTGCATAATAATAGTCAGTCTCAGGTCTTCCATAACCTGTATCCTGGGCAGTACGTCGCATTGGAACATCATCATAATCACCTACAATTAAAACATCTTCAATACCCCATTTATTTGAAGGATATTTATCTCTAAGAAAGTTTCTCATCTTTTCTGCTAAGTCATACCCATCATAGTTGGAACTAATCCAAGAAGTAGTAACAACTTTTACACTTTTTCCCTTTTCTTCTTCCCAATCTACTAAATCTGTAACTTTTGAAGTTAATGTACTGGTTGTAATTATTACCAAATCATAAGATTCTCTTCCACTTAAACTGGTTTTATACCAGTTTTTCGCTTGATCATAATTAAAAATGATTTTTTCTGCAATTTTATTGACATTTATGTTATCGTCAATCATTAAATTATTATCTGGATAACCATCAGGAAATTTATATGTTATTTGTATATCAATATTTGAAAAAAATTCTAATATTCCAGATAGTGGATTATATGAAAAAGGATTAACTCTAACATCAACAAGATTAAAATTTCTATAACCTGCAGTCCTTACAAATTCAACAGCAGAAGAAGGATACGGTTCTTTGCTATAATAGACCTTGTTGTAATTGTCCTCATATACTTTTTGTTCTTGCATATAAACTTCAGGTTTTTCCTGACCTATTACCCGTGGTAAAGTAGTAGGTTGAACATAATAATTACCTGGAAGAATTTCGCGTTCCAATATTTTATAGTTGATATCAACAAACTCAGAACCAGGTGGAATAGCAAATGAAAATATCTTTGATGGTAAATTAGGTTTACCAGGTATCAATAAACGACCAAAATTATTAACACAAATTTTTACGCCTTGCTCAGTGCTTTCTATTTGATAAGCTCCAACAGAGATAGTTTCTTTTATAATATTTTCTTTTTCACCTAACATATTTGCTTCTATGTTAATATTTACAGAAGCACTTGCAAGAACACTGCAGATCATTAACAATATAATAAAAATCCCAATTATTTTTTTCTTCATATATGTCTCCCCAGAATACAAATCCATAATCTCTTAATAGGTATTAAGTTTTTATCCTTATAACTTTTAAAAATAACAATAGCTGACCCATATTACTTGAAAAAATATTAAAGTTTATTTAAAGAAAATATTTCTTTATTTGTTTTTCCAAACAGGCTGCCTTTTTTCAAGAAATGCAGCAAGACCTTCATTTGCATCATTGGTCTTCATAAGCTCATTTAAGTAAATATCCTCGATTTTTTTAATAGATTCAGAATAATTATTAGTTACACCTTCAAAAAAAGCTCTCTTTGTTAATTGAAGAATTTTTGCACTATTACTTGCAAGTTTTTCTTTGATAAGTAAATCCGCAGCTTCTTCAAAATTTTCAACTGGAAGTATATGATTTACAAGGCCAAGTTCTTTTGCTTCATTTGCACCAATAATATCTCCGGTCATAATAAGCTCTAGAGCTTTTTTATTCCACATAATTTTTGGAAAGAACGCAGCAGCAACTGGTGGAAAAACTCCTACTTTTATTTCTGGTTGTCCAAATTTAGATTTTTCTGATGCAATTACTATATCACAAAAAGTTGCTACTTCACATCCACCTCCAAGTGCTGATCCATTTACAATTGCAACAGTTGGAGCATTGATTTTATTTAGATTTCTGAAAATATCATGAAAGACCTGTATCATATCTTTTACTTTATCCTTTGTATGATCTAAAACATCAACACCTGCAGAAAAAGCCTTTCCATTGGCAGCGAATATTAAAACTTTTAGATTTTTACCTTGAAAATCTTTTAATGCCTGATTTATCTCTTTCATCATTTCAATATTCAAAACATTTAAAGGTTGTCTATTGAATATGATTTTTCCGATCATATCTTTTTCATCAACAATAATTGTCTTATAATCCATAACAAAATCCCCTTATATCTATTCAACACAAATGGTTGCTCGTCCAAGAATTTTTCCTGCTTCTAAATCATGAATTGCAGTTTCTAATTTGTCTAAAGAATAATCTTTGTTTGTTACAAGTAAATTTAAATCAACTGTTTCTTCTTCAACTGCTTTCACAATTTCTTCCATTTCATCCATTGGACATGCCCATGTTCCGTTAATTGTAAGATATTTATCCATGATTTTTTGGTTTAAAAACTCACTAACTGGTTTTGGTGGCCATCCGACTTGAATAACAGTTCTATTTTTACTTACAGTTTCAACGGCTACTGGAAATGTATCGGGTACACCGGAGCAGTCAAGAACGCAATCAACCTGGAATTTATCCTCTGAAAAATTGGAAGAAATATTTCTTGCAAGACCAGAAATTGCCTTTGCTTTTTCTCTTCCAGTTAGTTCATTTATTTGAATATTATTTTCTTTAAAATAGGTGTAAGAATTAACTACATGGGTTGCACCAAGTTTTTTTGCATACTCAAGTTTATTATCAAAAATATCAACAGCAAGAATATTTTTTGCTTGAAAATAACGCTTAGCAAGGTTTACTGCTGGACCTCCAACACCACCTACACCAAAAATTACAATATTTTTTCCTTTTAACCAATGGGTTTGTCTTTCAAATAACCTTTTAGAATTTGGTATATTTTGAATTATATGTGGTGGAATAGATCTACTTTTTAATGCATGAAATGGTGTTGACACGGCATCTGGTATAATACAAGCCTCATCCAATGAAACACCCTCTTTAATTTTAAATGTATATTTTGATGGGACTGCAATTAATTCAGCATCACCACCATGTACTCCATGGCCTATAAAAATAGAATTTTTACATCTGTTTGTAAGTCCCTCTCTGCATGCTTGGCAATTTTCATTATCACATCCTGGATAAACTGGAGGGACAATTACATGATCACCAACATCTAAACCTTTAGCAGATTTACCAACATCTTCTACAACTCCTGCGATTTCATGACCTATTATTAATGGTGGTGTAAATGGAACAAAACCACGATACAGTGTTCTATCTGTACTACATAAACCAGTATATTTCGAGTTTATTAAAACATCCGATTCTTTCATAACAGGATCATCAAAATCAGGAACTATTTTTAATTCTTCTTTTCCATATAAAACTGCTGCTTTCATAACTTTCTCCCCGGATTTTGTGAAATAGTGGAGAGTATATAATCTTATTTATTTTATTTTACTAAATTATAACAACTATTTTTTGAAAAGTTAAAATAAACTTCTATTAAACTTAAATATATAAGAAAATTGAATTTATGATTTTATTATAAAATATTGTTAAATTTTTAGTTAGGAATTAAAAAAGATATAAATAATGTAATATCATTCTGCTCTAAGCTTTCTATCATGAGGGAGGGTTAAAATGCCTTTAGATTGGTTACCAAAAGATGATGAAATTAAAAATCATAACCTATGGGGAGATGAATACTTTAGTAAAGAACCTCCAAGTATAATTTATGAATTAAAGCCAATTGTAGATTCTGAGGGAAAAAAAGTAAAAGGACTGAATTCAGCATGGATTATACTTAACAATCCTAAGCAATATAATTCATACACTACAAAAATGGTAAAAGGAGTTATTGCAGGTTTTCATAAAGCGTCAATGGATCGTAGTGTTGTTGCAGCAATATTTACTGCAGTTGGTGATAGAGCCTTTTGCACTGGAGGAAATACCAAGGAATATGCTGAATATTATTCTGGAAGACCAAATGAATATGGAGAATACATGGATTTATTCAATGCCATGGTTGATGCTATATTAAATTGTAAAAAACCAATAATTTGTAGGGTAAATGGCATGAGAGTTGCAGGCGGTCAAGAAATAGGGATGGCTTGTGATATTTCTGTTTCTTCAGATACAGCAATTTTCGGTCAAGCTGGTCCTAGACATGGCTCTGCACCAGATGGTGGTTCAACAGATTTTCTTCCATGGTATTTAGGAATAGAAGACGCAATGTGGAACTGTATTTCCTGTGAACTTTGGTCTGCATATAAAATGAAAAGATTAGGACTTGTTAGTAAGGTAGTTCCTGTTTTAAAAAAGGGCGCGAAATTTGTAAGAAATCCAACAGTTATCATAGATAAATATATAGAAGACAGTGAAATTGTATATGGAGAATTTTTAAAAGGTGAAGATTTTAAAAAAGCAAGGGAGTTAATTAAATCTTATCCTACAGACTTTGAACTTTTGGATAAGACAATTGATAGGATACTTTGGACTTATACCAATTTAATGCCAGGATGTTTAATTAAATCCATTGATGGAATTAGAATGAAAAAGAAATTCTTCTGGGATCAAACAAAACTTGCAAATCGTCATTGGCTTGCTGCAAACATGGCAACAGAGGCGTTTCTTGGTTTTCATGCATTTAATAATAAAAAATTAACTGGTAAAGATGTTATTGATTTTGTGAAATATCGCCAGCTTTTAGCTGAAGGTCATCCCTTTAATGATAAACTAAAAGAAGCAGTTCTTCCAAAACCATTAAAGAAACCTGAATCCTAAGGTTTTTCAATTGTATAGTATAATTTGATTTCTTCAATTTCCTCAAATATTTTCGGAACAATCTTGATTGGCATGCCGATTTTTATATCTTTATCTGAGATATTTTCAATCCAGGCAATTACACGCCCACCTTCTTCAAGATCTGCAACTCCCAAGGTGTATGGAGCTATGTCTTCAAAGCCCTTAGGCGCGGCATATATTTTAGTAAAGCTATGAAGTGTTCCTTTTCCAGAGTATTCTATCCATTCAAAAGTATCATTCATACATTTGAGACAATCTGCACGGGGCGGGAAATATCTCTCATTGCATTTTTTACACCTAGTTCCCATGAGCTTTCCCTTGTGAAGATAGTCAGCAAATTTGTCTACTTTAGTATAAGGTGTGAAGTTTATTTTTCCAAAATATTTGAATGGCATTTAATTTACCTCCCTAATATTTGCACAAAGGTATATTGACCTATACCACCAACGTTGTGTGTAAGTCCTATTTCTACACCAGGAACCTGTCTTTTTCCAGCTTCACCTCTTAATTGTTTTACAATTTCCACAGTCATTGAAACACCTGTAGCACCAACTGGATGACCCTTTGCCTTTAGTCCCCCGTCAACATTGACTGGTGTTTTACCACCGATATATGATTGTTTTTCCTCTATAAACTTACCACCCTTGCCTTTTGGACAGAATCCCAGGTTTTCATATGCCATAATTTCTGCTATAGTAAAACAATCATGAACATCAGCAACCTGAATATCAGATGGCTTAAGTTTTGCATGGTTATAAGCTTGTTTTGCAGCCTCTACTGCACTTGGAATTTCAACAAGATTAGGTCTCCTTAAAAGTGACATCTGAGCAGAGGAAGATCCAAGACCATTAAACCATATTGGTGTATCATTGAATTTTTTTGCTAATTTATCATTAGTCATTATTACACATGCGGCGCCATCAGCGTTAGCACAACAGTCAAAGACACTTACGGGATAAGCAACATTTTCTGAACCAATTACACGATCTAATGTAACTTCTTTTTGAAAAAACGCATGTGGATTCATTGATCCATAATAATGATTTTTAACTGCAACAAGGGCCATTTGCTCTCTTGTAGTTCCAAATTCATGCATATGTCTATTGGCATATAGTGCATAGTAACCAGGAAATGTAGTTCCAAAAATTGACTCCCATTGAACATCTCCAACTCTACCCATTAATGCTAAGATTTCTTCAGTTGATAGTTCCCTCATCTTTTGAACGCCGATAACAGCAACGATATCATGCATTCCTGATTTAATGGACATATAAGCAGTTCTAATCGCAGCACTACCTGAGGCACATGCTGCTTCAGTAAGCCATGTTGATTTTGGATTCATTCCAACATACTCTGCAACAACACCTGGTAGTGATCGTTGCATGTGGTACTCTGGAACTGAACCTACGATTAATGCATCGATGTCTTTTCTTCGGAGGTTCTTGGCATCTTCAATTGCCTGTTTAAAGGGTTCAAATGCAAGTTCCTGAACAGTTGAATCGCTTCGATTACCAAATTTTCCATGTCCAATTCCAACAATACCTACTTTCACTTATTTCACCTACGTTTTATATATATTGACCTCCATCAACCTGTATAACAGTTCCTGTTATATGTCTTGATTTTTCACTACATAAAAAAACTACAACATTTGCGACATCTTTAGTTGTAGCAATCCGACCTAAAACAGTTTCGTCAATTGCTTTTTGGAGAAATTCAGGTGGTATGTTTTTTGCCATTTCAGTTATTACCATACCTGGAGCAACAGCATTGACATTGACATTAAATTTACCAACTTCCTTTGCCAAAGCTTTGGTAAGTGAAATAATGCCTCCTTTTGACGCAGAATAATTACATTGACCAAATTTTCCTCTAAGACCATTGATAGATGTAATGTTTACAATTTTACCTGATCTTTGTTCTTTAAAGTAAGCAGCTGCTAGTTTATTATAAATAAAATATCCTTTGAGATTTACATTTATTACATTATCCCAATCTTTTTCACTCATTTTCCAAATAACTCGATCTATGTTAATACCTGCATTGCAAACCAAAATATCTATTCCTCCAAATTTTTCTTTTACTTTATTAAACATTGTTTCAGCATCGGAATAACTTGTTACATCAGCTTTAACAACAAGACATTTTTTACCTAACTTCTCAATTTCTTTTGCAACTTCTTTTGCTTCTGCGTCATGTTTTCTATAATTAATGGCAATATTTGCTCCTTCACGGGCAAGTTCTATTGCTATAGTTGCACCAATTCCAATACTTCCACCTGTAACAATAGCTGTTTTTCCTTCTAATTCCATTTTTGCTCCTCCAATTCAATTTAATTTTAGAATTTTTATGGCCGCAAAACTGATTCAAATGAGTATGTTACACTATTATTTTACTTTTGTGTGAAAATTTTAAAAATTTATTAAGTTGAATAATTTTATATTTTTTATTAAAAATATTAGTAAAAAAACAATATTATGATAAAATTTAAATATAGTTATAATATAGCTATAATATAGCTATGGGGTTTTTATGGATAATTCAACCAAGTTTGAGGTATATGGTCAGGAAATGATTGAAAAAATAGTAAAAAAGTGTGGAAATAGTGGTCGAATTTATCTTCCTCCTGATTGGATTGAGAAGAAAGTCAAAATTATTCGGGTAGATTGAGGTATGCTTATATGTCAGAAATAACAATAAAAACAATGGTTAAAAATGACATAAGTCAGGCAGCTGATATTCACCGAAAAGTTATTAGAGAAGGATTAGGCCAAGTTACAGATTATGCAATTGAGGATTTATTTAAATCATTTATGAAAAAGAGTCCAAAAACATGTTTTGTTGCAGAAAAAGAACACAAAGTTGTAGGTTTTATTATTGGAAGTATTAAAGAATGGGGATTTGGAGTAGATCTTTCTGGTTGGATTGAGATGATAGAAGTTGATCCAAAATTTATGGGAGAAGGTATTGGTAAGACCTTAGGAGAATCGTTGATTAAATACTTTGTAAATGAAGGAATAAAAGAGGTGTATACCACAGTGAAATGGGATAGTGGAGACTTGATTACCTTCTTCAAATCAATTGGTTTTGAAAAAAGTAATTTCATTAATTTAAAACTAAAAAATAAATAATTATTAAAATAAAAGGGAGAATGATAGAATTGATAGAGCAATTTAAGCAATGGGATAAGAATCGGCATGATTATGCTAAAGAATGGAAGAATAAAACCGGTGGTAAGGTTTTAGGATATTTTTGTACATATGTACCTGAAGAAATATTGTATGCTGCAGGTGTTTTACCAGTACGTATTCTAGGTAGTCACGAACCACAGGATGTAACTGAACCTCATATCTTTGGTATGTTTTGTCCATTTTGCAGAGATTGTCTTGCTCAGGGACTTAAAAATAAATACAAATATCTTGATGGCCTGATGATAGCTCAATCCTGCCTTCATATTCGACAAGCTTATACCAGTTGGATAAAACATAGACCAGTTGAATTTGAAAAATTTCTCTGCATGCCGCATAAGGTTCAGAGTCCACATTCATATGAGTTTTTAACAGAAGAGTATAGAATTTTTAAAAAAGAAACTGAGGATTGGATAGGTAAAAAAATCACAGATAAGGATTTGGAAAAAGCAATAGACGTTTACAATGAAAATCGACGGTTAATGAGAAAGCTCTATGATCTAAGGAAACGTGATAATCCCCCAATTACAGGTGAAGAGGTAATGGAAGTTGTAATAGCTATGCAGATGACTGACAAAGCAGAACATAATAAAATCTTGAAGGATCTTATAAGCAAACTTGAAAAATATAAACCTAATCGCGAAGTTGGAAGTCGTTTAATGATTCTTGGTTCTGAGGATGATGATACTGTTTTTATGAACATGGTTGAAAACTGTGGTGCAACATTTGTAATAGATGACCACTGTACAGGGTCTAGATATTTTTGGAATGAAGTAGAAAACGGAAAAGATAAATTAGCATCTATTGCAGCACGATATATTGATAGGATTCCATGCCCTTCTAAAGATTGGGAAGAAAGAAAGAGAATCCCCCATATTTTGAACCTATGCAAAGATTGGAAGGTTGATGGAGCAATAATTATGCAACAGAAGTTCTGCGATCCCCATGAGCTAGATTTTGTCGCTATTAAAAAGGCGCTTGAAGATGCAGGAATACCAACTTTATTTTTAGAGTTTGATGTAACTGTTCCAATAGGTCAGTTCAAAATTCGTGTAGAAGCATTCCTTGAAATGATTGGTGAGGAGGATTTATTTTAAGAGGTGAACATAGATGGAATTAGAGACTAAATATCCAACTGAGAAATTAAAATGCTGGAACAAAGCAAAAAATATTCGAATGAAATTCTATCAGGACTATGCTGAAGCCCAGGACAAAGGAGGATTACGATGGGCAGGTGGAGCCTGGACATTTGATGCAATCCCAGCAGGATTGGGAGATGATGTTTATCCTATCACAAGTGAACCTTATAGTGCTACAATTGCATTTGACAAGGAGCTTTCATTGGAATGCATGGAAGCAACAGAGGTAAAGGGTTATCCGCGGGATCTATGTTCTTATATGCGGAATTATTGGGGTTCTATTATTACTGATAAATTTGCATTTGGGTATAAGGATGGAGAGTTTGTCCCAAGATTTGAAGGGGCAAAACCATTAGGATTTCCGAAACCTGATTTTATTTGGCAGGATCATATCTGTTGTTCGCATGCAAAGTGGTATCAGGTCGTATCAGACCTTGAAGGTGGAATTCCTATGTTTACTGTTGATAATGCTGTTGGACCTGCCAACGAGCTTACCGATAGTAAAATAAAATATGTAGTAGAGCAGTTGAAAGATGGAATTAAATTTTTAGAAAAGGTAACTCACAGGAATTACAATGATGAATTATTATTTAAAGCAATAAGAAACCATTTTATATCAACTTCAAAATGGGCAGAGATTTGTGTATTAAATAAGGCAATACCTGCACCACTTGATGAAAAATCTATTTACTCACTCTATGTCCTTGGAACTCTACAAAAATCAGGGAAACAAGTGGCAGATTTTTATGAAAAAGATCTTCTTCCAGAAGTAAAAGACAGAGTCAAAAGAGGTATTGCAGCAGTTCCCAACGAACGAGTTAGAGTTATGTCAGATACGCAACCTCCATGGAGTTTTTTAAGTATATTTCGATATTTGGAAAAATTTGGATGTATCTCAATTGGTTCACTTTATACTTTTGGACTTATTGGTCAATGGGAGGTTAAAAAAGATGGAACCTGGGGTGCAAAAACAATTCCAGATATAGAGTTTTCAAGTAGAGATCAAGCTCTTTATGAATATGTTAAATATGAATTACATAAACCTGAATGGCAGCATTTCTATTCATGTCACCTAAAAAGTGAAATGATGATAAGGATTGCAAAAGAGTGGAAACTTAATGGTGTAATGCTTCACTATAATAGAGGTTGTGAAGGATTAACTGTTGGCATAGCTGAAAATAGACTTGCACTTCTTAATGCAGGTTTTCCTGTTATGGCTTTTGAAGGAAACAACGCAGATGAAAGGGAGTTTGATGAAGCACGAACTAAGGCAAAGATTAACGCTTTTATGGAGACACTTGGCGTGAAATAACGGAGGAAATAATTATGATTACTATGGGCATAGATTTAGGTGCAAAAAATATTAAAGTAGTAATTTTGAAAGATAATAAAATTCTTGCAAAAACAAATGTTCTTGCAGGTTTTGAAGTGGAAAAAAGCGCAAAAGAAGCAGTTGAAAAGGCTTTAAAACAGGCAGGCATTAAAAAAGATGACATTGAAAAGACTATATCCACTGGAACAGGTGAAAAACTTGCTCCTTTTTACGATGAAACAAAATCTGTTGTAGGGTGTGATTCACTTGGTGGTGTATTTCTCCATCCAGCTACTCGAAGTGTTATAGATGTAGGTGCTGAAGAAGGAAGAGGTATGAGATGTGATGAGACTGGGAAAATAATAGATTTTGAGGTAAATGAAAAATGTGCAGCAGGTGCAGGAGCATTTACAGAAGCTATGTCTCGTGCACTAGAAGTCAATCTTGAAGAACTTGGATCTCTCTCTTTAAAGGCGACTGAGGATATTCCAATGAATGCTCAGTGTACTGTTTTTGCAGAATCAGAAGTTGTAACAATGGTGCATAATAAGGTTTCAAAAGCAAATATGGCAAAAGCGGTTCATGATGCTATGGCAAGTAGGATTTCATCTATGATAAGAAAGATTGGTTTTACTAAAGATGTGCTACTTGCAGGAGGTGTTGCAAAAAATATAGGTTTTGTTGATTCGCTTAATAAAGACCTTGGACTTGAAGTAGTTGTTCCAAAAGATCCTGAATATGTTGGAGCATTAGGTGCAGCACTTGCTGCAGCTGGTTGGAAAGGAGGCAAGTAAAATGGTTGAAAAACTTGAATTTTGGAGATGGACTGAATCCCGCTGGACAAATCCTAATCTAGATTGGAAAGGCAAACTGATTACTTCTGGAGTGGATGTAGGTTCTGTTAGCTCACAAGCAGTTATTCTTGCAGATAGTGAACTTTATGCGTATTCTAATATGAGAACTGGCTCTGACAGCCCTGATTCAGCAATGAAGGCGATAAACTGGGCAATGGAAGATACTGGACTTAAACTTGAGGATATAAAATATACCGTCGGAACAGGTTATGGCCGTGTAAATGTTCCTTTTAGCCAACGAGCAATAACAGAGATTGCATGTCATGCCCGTGGCGGTAACTTTATGTATGGACCTACAGTTAGAACAATTTTAGATATGGGTGGGCAGGATTGTAAAGCAATACATTGTGACGAACGTGGAAAGGTTACAAATTTTCTTATGAACGATAAATGTGCTGCTGGTACAGGTCGTGGAATGGAGGTGTTTGCTGATCTTCTGGGTGTGTCCATCAATGATGTTGGAGATCTTTCACTTGATGTTAAGGAAGAACCTCCACCAGTTAGTAGCACTTGTGTTGTATATGCAAAAACTGAGGCTACTGGTCTACTAAGGGAGGGATGGCCTAAAAATAAAGTCCTTGCTGCCTATTGTTCTGCTATGGCTCATAGAATTATGACACTTCTTGAAAGAATAGGAATTGAGGAAGATTTTGCCATAACCGGTGGAATTGCAAAAAACAAGGGGGTAGTTGTAAGACTTGAAAAGGAAGTTGGAATTCCTATAATGAAAACAGATTATGATACACAGCTCGCTGGTGCAATAGGTGCCGCTCTCTTTGCAAAGGCATTACTGGAGAAAGGCAAAAAGTAGCTTGGGGGAATTTATTTGATAGCAAATTATGGATATAAGGATGGTTCTGGGGATTATTTTATAGCAATAGACACAGATAAATGCAATGGTTGTAAGGATTGCATTAACGCATGTCCATATGGTGTTTTGGATGTGGGACCTGATGAAAACGACCCATTTTCTGATGACGAAGTAGCATTTGTTACTGAAGCAGAGCGAAAAAAGATTAAATATACCTGTGCTCCCTGTAAACCAATGACCAACAGACCACCTTTACCCTGTACAACTGCATGTAAACAAGACGCAATCTCGCATTCATGGTGAGACTATTTGGGAATATCTCTTCCCATTTTACCTGAAAATAAGAGGAATTTCATGAGTATTACATTAAATATTAATGGTAATAGTGTCAAATGTAAAGAAGGAATGACAATTTTAGAGGCTGCTCAAGATAATGATATATATATCCCAAGATTATGTTATCATCCTAGTCTAGGTAGTTCACATGGTCAAAAACCAGTTGAAAAAATATTCAGAGAAAACAGTGAATATAGAAATGATGGTTCAGGTCCTAAAGAAGGGTTTTCTGGTTGTCAGTTATGTCTTGTTGAAATGAAGGGTAGAGAAGATCTAGTAACCGCATGTGATACTATTGCTGAAGAAGGAATGGAGGTAAACTCCGAAACTGATATAGTAAAAGAGGCACGTAGGGACAACCTTGCTGAGATATTAAGAGATCATCCACATGCTTGTCTTCAATGTGCCCAACAGGATGGTTGCTCAAGGACTCAATGTTCAACTAACGTTCCAGAAGATGAGCGATGCTGTCCACTTCTTGGCTACTGCGAGTTACAGAAGATTGCTCAATACATTGGTATTAGACAGGATTTATCCAAATATATTTTTAAAAACCTTCCAAAACATAATAATGAACCACTTTTCGAAAGTGATTATAATTTCTGTGTTTCTTGCTTGAGATGTGTTAGGGCCTGCCGTGATTTAAGGGGTATTGATGCTTTGGGATTTGTCTTTAATGAGGATAAGGTAATCGTTGGTCTTACAAAGAGTTCTATGTATGATGATTCTGATTGTAGGTTCTGTGGTAATTGTGTTGAGGTTTGTCCAACTGGAGCTTTAACTGACAAAGACCTACCTCGTGAAGAAAGAGAAGACGTTCTTGTTCCCTGCATTGCGAATTGTCCTGCAGGTGTAGATATTCCTAGATATATACATCTTATCAATAAGGGAAATTATTCTGAAGCAATAGCAGTAATAAGAGAAAGGATACCCTTCCCAGATATTCTAGGACGTGTCTGTTTTCATCCATGCGAGGATGTTTGTCGTAGAGGGGAACTAAATGAACCAATGTCCATATGTGCTTTGAAATGGTTTGCAACAGATAATGACAATGGTTCTTTAAAACTAAAACCTAAAAAATCTACTGGAAAAAAGGTTGCTATTGTTGGAAGTGGTCCCTCTGGTCTTTCAGCTGCATATTACCTTTCTTTATCAGGTCATAGTGTAACTATCTTTGAATCAGAAGGAAATATTGGTGGTATGCTCAGATATGCAATTCCTGATTACCGTCTATCTCCAGCTGTCCTTGATAAAGAAATTGGAAAGTTAAAAGATTTAAAGGTAGAGTTTAAAACCAATACTTCAGTTGGAAATAAGATAAAATTATCAGATCTTCGTAAGGATTTTGATGCTATATTTATTGGTAGTGGAGCATGGCTTAGCAAGAAAATCCCACTTGAAGGTTCAGAGCTGAAAGGAGTAGAATGGGGCCTAGATTTTCTAAGAGATGTAAAAAAGAAAAATGTAAAAACCATGAGTGATCGGTTGGTTGTTATTGGTGGTGGCAATGTTGCAATAGATGTTGCAAGGACCGCAATCCGTTTGGGCGCCAGTGATGTCAAGCTTGCTTGTCTAGAATGTGAAAAAGATATGCCTGCACATGACTGGGAAATCAAAGATGCAAAGGATGAAGGTGTTGTGATGCATCCTTCTTGGGGCCCAAATAAAATATTAAGCAAAAATGGAAAGATCACCGGTATTGAGCTAATAAAATGCACCTCTGTTTTTGATGAGAAGGGTAAATTTTCTCCAAAATTTAACACTTGTGTAACTAAAATAATTGAAGCAGATAAGGCAATACTTGCCATTGGTCAAAGTTCAGATCTTTCATGGATAGAAGGAATTGATAGTAAGAATGAGATGATTTCTGTAAATAAAGATATGGAAACAAATCTTCCTGGTGTTTTTGCAGGTGGTGAGGTTGTAAGGGGACCAGCTTCAGTAATAGAAGCTGTTGCAGATGGAGCATCAGCAGCAACTTCAATTGATAAGTTCCTTGGTGGAGATGGAAATATATATCCTACACTTGCTCCATCCATAAAGGTAGATCCGTATATTGGACCTCTAGAAGGTTTTGCAGATATGAACAGAATAGATCCTCCAAAACTTTCTCCAAATATAAGGAAAAATAATTTTGAAATAGTGGAGAATTGTTACAATGAAGATCAAGCCAAAAAGGAATCAATACGTTGTTTAAGGTGTGATTTACGTTTGAATATACGTCCAGTTACATTTCCACCTGATAAGTGGCTGGAGCTCAACAATGAAAATGTTTTAGCGGTTCCTGCTGAAGAAGGAGTGTATCAATTAAAAGATGAAAACAAGGTAATAATTGTAATAAAAGGCACACAAAATATTCAAGCTGATCTTAAGGAAAAGTTGAATTCAGATACTAAAGCAAGATATTTTTGGTATGAAACAGATCCTATGTATACCAAACGAGAAAGTGAGCTAATACAACAGTTTCTCCAGCAATTTGGAAAAATGCCAGCAGGTGATGGAGAAGGTGATGAACTCGATGACCTCTTCTAAACCACAAGTGGAACCCCTCGTTGTTGGTCCCTTATTTTCAAATTGTTATATTTTATGGGACGAGGATTCAAACCAGGGAGTAATAATTGATCCTGGTGATGATGCAGAAACTATTTTAAAAGTGGTAAAAAATCTTGGAATAGAAATTAAATTTATACTTGCTACACATGGTCATTTTGATCATGTAGGGGCTGTTGCTCCACTTAAAAAAGAATTAAAAGCAGAGTTTTTAGCACATAAAGATGATTTCTTTTTTATTGAAGATGGAGAAAATGCTGCTAGACGTTGGGGAATTGAAATTGCTCAACCTCCCAAACCAGATCGATATATTGAGGATGGAGAGAAGATTAAAGTTGGTAATTATGAACTCACAGTTATTCATACACCAGGACATTCACCTGGCGGAGTAAGTTTCCATTATAATCGAATGTTGTTTGGCGGTGATACCCTTTTTCAGGGAAGTATCGGGAGAACCGATTTTCGAAAAGGTTCATTTGAAGATTTAGCTAATTCAATTAAAACCCGCCTTTACACATTACCTGATGATACCATTGTTTATACAGGTCATGGACCTCTCACAACCATAGGAGATGAAAAGAGATTTAATGCATTTGTAAGAGGATAAGAGTCACAATTGAGGTGAAAATAAATCTTTAATAAAAAACTTGGAATCGTTGATTTATCTAAAGAAAAAATTAGTATCAGTAAAACTCCAGATTCATTAAAGAAATTATTTTTAGGAGGGCGAGGACTTAATAGTTACTATCTTTATAAGATGTTAAAGCCTGGAATTGATCCTTTTTCACCTGAAAATGTGTTAATATTTGGAACAGGTTTTTTAACTGGAACGCTTGTTCCAAACTCCAGTCGTTTTAATGTTTCTGCAAAATCACCTGAAACAGGCATTCTTGGAGATGCAAACTCTGGAGGCTACTTTGCAGCTGAACTACGCTACGCAGGTTTTGATAGACTTATTATTACTGGAAGGGCAAAGAAACCTTGTATTTTATATGTTTCAGATGGAAAAATTGAAATTAAGGATGCAGGTGTATATTGGGGAATGGATACAACTGATGTTCAACAATCTTTAAAAAAGGATTTTGGGCAAGTTGAAGCTGCTGTTTGTGGTGTTGCAGGTGAAAACCTTGTAAGGTTTGCATGTGTCAGAACTGGAGTTAAAAATGCAGCAGGGCGTTGTGGACTTGGAGCTGTAATGGGTTCAAAAAATTTAAAGGCAATTGCTGCAAGGGGAACACAAGGTATTAAAATTGCTTATCCTGAAGAAATGCTTGAAACTGTAGAGCAACTCAAGGATTACTTGATGAGTTCAAAAATTACTTCTATTTTGGGTAGTGTTGGAACTCCACTTCTCTATGAAGTTAGCAATACCCTTGGTGCTATTAGAACTAAAAACAGTCAGCTTAATGCTTGGTCAGATTCATTAAACGCTGAGGTAATTGAAACCTTTGTTGAAAAAATGATTAGTTGTTCCTCATGTATGGTACATTGTCGCCATAGAAATAAATTAGGCGGCGAGGGTCCTGAATATACAGCTGTTGGTCTTCTTGGTGCAAACTTAGGGCTAGAAAATACTGCTCATGTAATTGAACTTAACAATGTTTGTAATGAACTGGGTCTTGATATATCATCATCTGGAACTATTCTTGCATGGGCCTTTGAACTCTATGAACGGGGAATTATTGATAAAAAGATGACTGGTGAGGACCTACATTT
Organism: uncultured Thermoplasmatales archaeon; assembly: GCA_964346655.1. Taxonomy (GTDB): domain Archaea; phylum Thermoplasmatota; class E2; order DHVEG-1; family DHVEG-1; genus CAYFVP01. The sequence goes on along the minus strand of CAYFVP010000055.1, from coordinate 33,751 downwards.
CGGGGATTTTGAATTAGCAAAAGAATTACTTTATAAAATATCTAGAAGGGAAGGATTTGGAGATATTTTAGCAGATAGTACCAAAAACGTTAAGCGATTTGGTAAAAAATCTGAAGACTTTCTAATTGCTATTAAAGGTTTACCTCAAAGCGATCCACATGATTGTAGATACATAAAGGCATTTGCATTAGGCATTGCAACTTCATCTAGAGGTGCAGATCATTTAAGAAGCAGACCTACACTTGAAATATTTCTTCGATTACCATTAGAGGTCAAAGAAAAAATATATGGTAAAGGAGTAAATAACGATCCTACATCATATAAAGCCAAAGAAAAATCTGTTTATTTTTCAGATAATATCTTTGCTGTAATTGATAGTTTAGGTGTATGCAAATTTATATGTCATGGTTTTAACAGCCCACATTTTATCGATTATACATGGATGAAAAAACTGATTCATTGTGCATCTGGTTGGAATTTTAGAGAAAAAGAGCTTCAAGAAGTTGGAAAAAGAATAATTGATGTTGAAAGAATGTTCAATAACAGAGAGGGAATTTCTAGAACTGATGATACACTTCCAAAACGTTATTTTGATGAGCCTATGCCCCTTGGTTTATCAAAAGGTCATCATATAGATAGAAAAGAATTTGATAGTCTTCTTATGCGTTACTATAAACTCAGAGGTTGGGACAGTAACGGACTTGTTGAAGAAAAACGTGTTAGAGAACTGGAGGAATTGTTGTGAAACATCTCTATGTGTATCCTGAGAAATGTACTGGTTGCAGGGAATGCTCGATTGCTTGTTCACTTAATAAGTTTGGGGAATGCAATCCAAAGAAAGCGGCTATTTATATTGTTAGAGATGAATTCAATAGATATGAGTTTCCCATTGTTTGTTTCCAATGCGATGATCCAGTTTGTTTAAAGTTTTGCCATCAAAACGCTTACACTATCAAAGATGGTATTATCTTTAGAGACGAAGATAGATGCATAGGTTGTAGACTCTGTGCAGTTCTTTGTCCATATAATGCAGTAACAACAATTGATAATGAAATTATCAAATGCGATTTGTGTGATGGAGAACCAAAATGTGTTAAATACTGTTCAACTGGAGCGATTCAATATCTGGATGAAACAGAGGAACTTGAAAAGCGACGTAAAAAAATGGCTGAAAGGTTTTTAGAAATTTCAAAGAAATAGGCAATAGTATTATAAAAAATTCTTATTTACTGGTTTTACTATGGAGCTTTTAGGTTTTGTTGCATCAATTATTATAATTTCTGCCTCTGGTGCACTTGCACCAGGTCCATTATTTATTGCAACAATCTCGCATGGAACCAAACATGGTGCCAAATCTGGTCTTATTTTTGCTATTGCCCACACACTTGTAGAATTTTCACTTATCATGCTTTTTGCTTTAGGACTACTAACCATTGCCAGTGAACCAGTTGTAAAAATTGTAATAGGTGTCACAGGGGGAATTGTTCTAATAATATTTGGTGTTATTCAAATCAGAAAAATAATTGTTTCAAAACCAGATGAATTAATAAAGCCAAAATCCTCTTACAAATATCTATTTTTTATTGGAATTGCCTTTACTGGTCTTAATCCTTATTTTATTATATGGTGGTTAACCGTTGGAGGTATATTAATTTTTAATGCTCTTTTATTTGCAGGGTTACTTGGAGTAATTTTTATGTTTATTTGCCATGTCTGGATGGATTATGCATGGCTTACAAGTGTTGCGTATTTTTCAAAAAAAGGGACAAATATTATGGGATTAAAATGGTACAAACCGTTAATGCTGATATTTAGTGCAATTCTAATCTTTTTTGGTTTCTATTTTATTTTAGGAGCAGCAGGAATTTATATCTAGATATCAGGAGCAATTATTAAATTATCATCTAGCAGTCTATCCTTAATATCTCTGACATCAGTTCCTTTTTTCATAAGGCTATAAAAAACTCCAGTATTTCTTATTGTACCAATAAATTGAAGGCCAATTATTCTATTATTTTTTATGAGAATTTTTTTAGATGAATGAGGGGTAAATCGTGATATCATTTCACATTTTCCAATTTCTTTAGATATTTGGCCCATTGCAACAACTGGGATATCATAGATATCAAGAACATTTACCACTTCTGCACCATCATATTTTGTTGGTTTACCAGCTATATTTAAACCTGCAATTCGTCCTTGTTCTATTGCATTTGGCCATATTGCAAAAGAGCCTTTTCTTCCCTCAATTTGCTCTTTTACCTCTGCAATGTCACCTGCTGCAAAAATATTTTTTTTATTTGTCTGCATTTTTGAATCAACTATTATGCCTAGATTTACATTTATCCCTGAACCTTGAATAAGCTCAATATTGGGCTTAACACCTATTGCAAGAACAACCATATCACAATTTATTGTTTTTTTATTCAAAGTAACACTTTTTACTTTTTTGTTTCCATTTACAGCTTTTACTGTATCATTTAAAACAAGGTTTATGCCATTTTCTTTTAGTATTTCTGTTATCTTTTCAGCCATATCTGAATCAAGCATTCTAGCTAGAATTTGTGGTAACATCTCCACAATTGTTACATTTATACCTCTTTTTTTTAGCATGGTAGCGGTTTCAATACCCATAAAACCTCCACCAATTACTATTGCATGTTTTACACCTTGCTTAATATGTTCAATAATACCTAGGGCAGAATCAAGTGAGCCCATTATATGAACTCCAACTAGATTTAATCCATCAATATTTTTTGGTGTTATTGGATTTGCACCTGCAGAAATTAACAACTTATCAAACTTTAAAACCTTACCATTTGAAAACTCTATTGATTTATTATCAGGGTGAATCTTTATTACTTGTGTATTTTTTATAAAACCTGCGTTTAATCTTTTATAGAATTCTTTATCAAATCGAAAAATGGTAGGTTTATCAATTTCACCACCAATTAAATTTGGTAGTGAACATGGTGAATAAGCTGGATACTTCTCTTTAGATATAATTGTTACATCTGAAACTTTATCAACTTCACGAATGACTTGAAGTGCGCTAACCCCTGCACCACCATTACCTATTATTACATAATGCAACAAGACCCCATCCACAAATTTACCATTTTATGCCCCAATATATTCAGGAAGTTCTGAGCCCTTAATAAGGGAAACAATCGTTGAGTTAAAAGGAGTGGGAATTCCCTTTTTTTCTCCATATTTTACAATTTTTTCATTAATAAATCCTATCTCAGTTGGACTCTTTCTTTCAATATCAACATGCATGGAAGTTCTATGATGGCCTGCTTTGTCCAAATAATTCATACAGAACTCTAAAAAATCTGGCTTAAAATGAAACCCATTTGCTGCAGCAACTTCAATTCCCTCTTTAAGAATAGCTTCTGTTAGATCTCTTGTATAATTAAATTCCATCATTTGTCTCATTGTTTTTCGAGTCAACGCACACACAGGACTAAGTGCTGCATTAAGTATGATTTTTTCCCATTCATATTTCTTGATTTCTTTTGTAAATGAAGTTTCCAGGTCTGCTGCAGAAATAACCTTTGCAAGAGCTTTTGACTTTTTTTCAGCCCTTGGATCAATCATGCCAATATAATTTGGAGCATTAAAAAATGACATTCTTATCTTTCCATTATCAATAAGGTTTCCTGCATAATTTACAACAATTCTTAATGTGTTAGCCTTTCCAAAAACATCTGCAATTAATTCCTCATTATCAAGGCCATTTTGTAGGCTGATAAAATTAATACCTGGCTTTACAACTTTTTTAACTATAGGTAAAATCTGAGGAAGAACAGATGCTTTAACAGAGATAAAAATATAATCAAAATCCTTTCCACTTATCTCGTCAATACCATAGCAAATATTATCATCAGGAAATTTTACATTCATTTTCCTAAAGCCAGTAATAGAAAGGCCATTTCTCTTTATTTCATCCATATGTGCTTTTAAGATATCAATTAAGATAACATTATGGCCTGCTTTTGCAAGATGAGCAGCCATTATACTTCCTACTGGTCCAGCACCAATTATTCCAAATCTATATTTATCCATATTTATTCCTCGCATTTATTAAAACGTTCTCTAAGTTTCCTATGAAGTATTTTTCCAGTTGGAGTTCGTGGCATTTCCTCATCTTTGATAAATATTACTTGTTTTGGACGTTTATATCCAGCCATTTTATCCTTACAATATTCAATAATTTTCTTTTCATTAATTTTGACATTATCTCTTGGCACAACAATAGCGGTTACTTGTTCTCCCCATTTTTCATGATGAAGACCAATTACTGCAGCATCAAAAACATCAGGATGCAGGGTAATAACCTCCTGTACTTCACTTGGATAAACATGTTCCCCACCTGTAATAATCATATTATCCTTTCTATCAACAATATAATAAAAACCATCTTCATCACGCATAGCCATATCTCTAGCACTAAACCATTCTCCTCTAAATGAGCTCTCTGTTTTCTCAGGCATTTTATAGTACTTCTCAAACATCATAGGTCCACGTGAAAATAGTTCACCTACTTCACCAATGCCTACTTCATGACCGTTTTCATCTAAAAGTTTAATTGTATCAGTTCCAACAGCTTCATAACCAATGGATCCAAGTTTTTTTAATTGATCCTCAGGTTTAAGAATTGTTACTAAACCTGCTTCAGTTGAGCCATATGCTTCATAAAGCTCAACACCTGGAAAAAATTTCATAATCTCTTTTTTCATATTTTTTGTAACTGGTGCTGAGGAACAAAGAAGCTTTTTTATTGATTTGACATTACGTTTTTTTGCCTTTTCTGATGCATTTAAAATTAAATTATAGTGTGTAGGAATTAAAGATATATAGGTAATTTTTTCTCTTTCGATAATTTCTAATATTTCATCAGCTCTAAAATGACGTGCTGGATGAATGTATGCTGTTCCACCTAAATACAAGAATAAAAAGGTATAGAAAGTTGAATTAACATGATACAAAGGCATTACATTTATACATATATCACGATTGGTAAATCCAAAATCAACGGCATTGATTAAGAAGAATGCAATGTATGATTCATGAGACCGAACTACTCCTTTAGGGACACCTGTTGTTCCAGATGTATATAGAATTATCCATGGATCTTTACAATCTATGTTTATATTAGATTCGTCATCACTTGAGTTTTGAATAAATTCTTCGTACTCTTTGTATCCCTTAACTTTCGTTCCTACAACAATATATCTATCTTCTCTTACATTTGTTAGGTCTTTTTTAATTGGATTGACAACAGGCACAAACTCATCATGAACGATAAATGCTTCAGCATCTGAGTTTTCCATTAAATTAAGTATTTCTTTGCCAACAAAACGAAAGTGAACTGGAACAATTACAAGCCCTGTTTTTGCAGCAGCCAAATATGCTTCAACAATTTCAACACAATTTTCAAGAAGTACAGCAAATTTATCTCCTTTTTTCAATCCCAGTGAAAGAAGACTATGTGAAAGTTTATTGACCCTTCTATTTAATTCAGAATAAGTAAAACTTCGTTTGCTATCCTTTAATGCAATGGTATTTGGAAACTTTTTTGCATTCATTTTAACCATTTCTGCTAAGTTCAACCAGCAAGCCATAATTTTTTCCTCCATTTCTATTTCACGTCTTTTATCTTTTATCTTCAAGCTGCTCAATAAATGCCTCAACATTTGTTCTGAACTGTTCATCAGATAGGCATCTTAAATCATTTAAATCTCCATTTACAACAAGATTTGGAATCCCTGTTTCTTTTTCAAGTCGTTGTGGCATTCCATATCTACTATTTGTATTATTTGGACATGTTTTTGCATCATGAAAAATTAAACCGTCAATTTTAAAGAAATCTATCATTTTTTTCAAGTATTTTTCTTTTTCTTCATCTGACCGCACTATAAACAATTCAGTATAAGCTCTTGCCATACTTTTAAAGGGATCTTCCTCATTAAAACTCGAAAAAATCCAACTATTACAATAGGTTGAAGCAACAACACATGCATTTTGTTTGTAGAATAATTCAGAATGTGCTCTTAATCTTCCCCATATTGGCATTCCATCCCAATATAATCTAAAGCGTTCATTATCAACTGCACTAATATTATTTTGTATTCTTTCCTGTAACTCAGATAGTAGTAATTTGTAATAATCTACTGCTTTTTGTGTTCCCCTCAAAACCACTGCAGGTCCCATCTGTATGGTTCCATCAAAAAATGTTATAGGAGAAGGAATAGTTGATGCAGTATCTAAAACTTTTTTCCATAAATCAGAACATTTTCGTGATAAAGAAAGCACTTTTTTAAGATTATTTAAATCAAAAGTGTCTCCTGAAATCTTTTCTAAAGGTTCGATTAGATCTTTGAACTGCTGAGAGATAGATTGAATGTGACTATCGGTAATTTCATTTACACCTCTATGAGTGTAAATTCCAAGAATAGGAACTCTAAATTCTTTAGCGAACCAGTTAAACCAGTCTTGTACATCTCTACATTGATTTGTATTAAAAACTATTACATCAGGTTTAGGAATACCCTTTATACCAACATATGCTTTTGAAAGAGGTGTGATCTTTTTTAAATAGGAGCCAATATCAGCTGTTAAATAGGAGCAAATTTCAGGTGAATACCCAACAGCATTTGCATAGGGAATCAAATCTGTTGCCATTCTGCTTGATCCTAGCATTGCACTATGATTTTCTGGAAAATATACATAAAAACCTAGGCTTCTAAGAATCTCAGCAGGTCCAACACTTGAACACCATGCAACCTTTTTTGTTTTATCTTTAACAGCAGAATCTAGTTCATAATAATAATCAGCCATAATCTGTTTCAAATCTGTACTTGCACTGAACTTTTTTCGAAGTTTTTTTTCCTCATTTGAGATTATATCTCCCCCGGCTCACTAAAACGATAGGCTGATGTCAATTTCCATATTATAGAAGAACTTATTATTATTTTTTATTTTTTACTCTGATTCTTATAAATTAATGCTAACAATGATATATTATTAATTATTTCATATTTGATTATTTTAATTATTCACGGTGAATTCATGTCAAAAAAATATTTTGCAGGAATTGATGTCGGCACATCTTACATTAAAATAGTAATCATTGATGGAAATTGCGAAATTGCTGGATCCTTTATAGAAAAAACAGATGCAGATTTACAAAAATCAATTAATAACGCTTTCAAAGGAGCAATTGCTTCAGCAAATACATCTAAGGATAATATTTGCCATGTTACTGCTACAGGTTTTGGAAGAAATAATGTAACTCATGCAAATAGTATTAAAACAGAAATTAGTACTTATGCAAAAGGAGCTTTTTATTATTTTCCAAAAAAAATTACAATCATTGATATCGGTGGTCAAGACACAAAAATCATTAAAATCGATAAAAAAGGAAGAATTATTGGATTCAAAATGAACAGAAAATGTGCTGCAGGAACTGGTTCATTTCTTGAAGAAATTGCATATAAATTAAATATACCAATAAATGAAATGAATAATCTTGCAGAAAAATCTTTGAAAGATACTGCTCTTAGCAGTTTTTGTACAGTATTTGCTTCAACCGAAATTCTTACACGTATCAAAGAAGGCGAAAAAAAAGAGGACATGATTAAAAGTGCCTTTGAATCAGTTGCAAGACGTGTAATTGAGATGGACACATTAAAGGGAACTGTAGCTGTTACTGGTGGTGTTATTGCTTATAATGATATTCTACTAAAGATCTTATCTAAATTTGTTAGAAATGAAATATTAATTCCTCCAAATCCTCAACTTTGTGGCGCTTTTGGTGCTGCTTTATATGCAAAAGAATTTGGGTAGATCTTATGTTTGATTATGATTATCCACCTTATAGACCTCCAAATGAAGCAACTTCTGCTTTGATACGTGCTTCTAGAGGTTGTCCATGGAATAGATGTTTGTTTTGTACGATGTATAAGACCTTTAAATTCCAACCGAAATCTGTTGATGAAATTAAAAGAGATATTGACATTGCAGCAAAAATTTATGAGGGAGCAAAAACTGTTTTTATTGCTGACTCTGACAGTCTTGTTATGAAAGATATAGTTGAAATAATTAAGTATATCAAACTCCGCTTTCCTGATGCTGACAGAATAACATCTTACGCCAGAGCAAAATCATTAATGAAAATAGGTTCTGAAAAGTTAAGGAAGATTAAAAAGGCAGGTCTTACTAGAGTCCATGTCGGTCTTGAATCTGGAGATGAAGAGACTTTAAAATTCATGCAGAAAGGTGTTACTCCCGAAGAAATAAAATCTGGAGGAAAGGCTGCGAAAGATGCAGGTCTTGAGCTTTCTTTTTATATTTTAATTGGTGCTGGTGGTAAGAGACGTCTTGAAAAACATGCAATTGAATCTGCAAAGATTTGTAATATGGTAAATCCTGATTTTATTAGGCTTAGAACTCTTGTTGTTCAGCATGGCTCACTTCTTGAAAAAGAGATGAATTATGGAAATTATAAACCTACATCCCCTGTCGAAAAGTTAAAGGAAGTAAAATTATTTATTGAAAATCTAAATGTCAAACAATGTGAACTTGCTTCAGATCATTTTACCAATTATATTTGGGCAGGTGGCAATATCATTTATAGAGGTGTTTATGGTATTTTACCTCAGGAAAAGCAAGATATGCTTGATATAATTGTTCAGACACTTGATTTTCTTTCCTCTATTGATGAGGAAATACTTGATGCAACGATACTTTATAAAAGAGGTATGATCCATTCCCTTTAAATTTTAAAATTTTTAAAAACAGAAAACAATATAAAAATAATCTTTTTCGATGAAAAAAAATGATTCCCTCTTCCATGACCAATAAATGATCATAAAGGAGGGCTTATAATTTATTTATCAATTATGATGGATTTCTAGAGTACAATAACCCAAAAATCGTAATATTCATCTTGCCATAATAAGTCTTTATACTCTGGATATGTGTCAAGGAAATATACAGTACCTCTTAATTGACAATGACCGGTATGTTCACACCAATATGTTTCAATATTAAAATTTCCCTGGCACCATTGATAATTTTGACTTGGATTTCTTCTACCTAACTCATCGATAGTTGAATCTATTAACTTTTCATCTTCTTGTGCAAATGGTGGATTAACATTGATAAACACAGATATATTTACCTTAACTTCAGGTGTTTTTCTAAATGTAGGAATTCCTTGTGGTTCAGTAATAGAAGGATAAACATAATAGGTTCCGCGAAACCATGCTGGCTGATTATGTAAAAATGTATCTCCGTATCTCCAATGATAAACATCTAGTTCCATCCAAAACCAATTAGAATAAATAAGAACATCATTCTCTATTGTATTTTCATCTTCCCAATACTCATTCCGTTCTTCGTCACCCCAAATGACTTTATATTTTAAGGTTATATCAAATAAAGCATCATCATCACCTGTCATATTTACATCATGCATTTTTTCACATTCCCAGTCACCATCAAGGTATGGACCTCCTTCGAATTTCCAACTTATTTCCTCCGTAAAACCAGAATACTGATAGAGATCATCAATTTCTCCAGATCCTTTTAAGCGTACAGGTACCCCATATTTTTCAGGGTAAAAACCATCTGGCAAATTTAACCAATCATAGGTGCAATTAGAGATACCAACGTAATTTCTATCTTCACTATTAGCGTTAACATTTAAATCGATATATGTATAATTATCAGCTGGGATGAGCTGTGGCCAAGATGCTTGTTTTCCTGTATCGTTATAAACTTTTATTTTTACAGTATAAGTACTAACAAAATTAAATCCATATGTAAAAAACCATGTAGGATTCATTCTATTGTATTCCAAATCATTATCACTTTCTACAAAGATAGGATTATCAGGTGCACCTAGTTGTCCTTCCACAAAAGTAAATTCATATATCCAATGAAATGGTCCTTCCATATAATCTACTGTTGCAGTAAAATAAATATTTTTATCCCCAGGCACTGTTGGACGTCCATGCCAATCATCTTTATTAACATTTTTAATCATTGGCATTGGTTGATATGGAGGGCTAGGTTCCCATTCAGCAGAAACGGTGGTCATTGAAAATATTGCAGTTGCAATCATTAATCCAACTGTTATTAAAGAGTATATTTTTTTCATATTTTTTCACCTCGATATCTTTTTTGACCTCCCGAGATAAAGGTTCCTTTAGGCATAAATAATCCGTCTCGGCCGTCAAAACAATATAAATCATTTACTTGAAAATTTACAAAAAAGAAAACCTTCTGTCTAACAGAATCAATAAATGATATTAAGATAGTTATTAATAATAAAATCAATGGATTCTTTTTTCCCAAAACTTGCCTCCCCGTAAAATATTGTAAATGGAAATGTTTTAGTGCTATATATACTTTATACAGACTATTAAAGCATCTGTTTCATAAAAAGACTAATATTTTGATTTCTTTTTTTAAAAAAAAATCTCTATCCACCACTAACAGGCATGAAAAATAAAAGTTCATTGCCGTCTTTTAAAATTGTATCCAATCCATCTAATGCAGTAATCGGTTTATCATTTACAAAAATACACACAAACTCAGATAATTCTTTTGTCTCTTTATAAAATTCATTTTCTAACTTTGGATACTTTTTTACTAAAGTTTTTATTAGATCTGAAATATTTTGTCCTTTAAAATCTAGGTAAAATTCTTTTCTACCAACAACATCTGAAAATGGCCTAAGTAGTTTTATTTTTATTTTCATTTATTTATTTCCTATCAATTCGATTTTTAAAAATATAAATAGAAAAAAATAGATAAATTTTATTCTTCAAAAGGTTCATCTGTCGAATCACTAGGAACACATTTTTCTTTTATTTCTTTTAATTTTAGGTATAGGTAATATTCAGGTGAAATTACAAATGGATGCTTTAGATTTCCCTTATTAAACTCTTCTTTGAATCCATCTTTTATTTCTTCAAATAAAACATCGGCAGTTTTTGATATAACAATATCTACAAAATCTTCAAAAAATACTTCGTTTTTTTCTTCATGTTCGTCATACCACGCTTGAACCTCTTTTAATATTTTATCTTTCATAGAGTTTCCCAATCCTTTAAGCAATATAATTTTCTTATTTATAAAGGCTATTATGTTGTAAATAATTTTTGTTAATAATAGTTCTAAATCTTAAATTATTACAAAAATTTTGGAATAATTTTTTATTTTAATACAATTTTTATATAAATAGTTATTGGTGTAACAATTTGTTATAATATATTACATTTAAATTACAGATTAATGATATATTTTACATAAAATTTATATATATTTTTTAATATATATTTGGCAGGGTTCTATGGTTACCATCAGTCATGTGGTAAATAAATTGATTAATGATAGCGTTTATTTACAAGAGGCGATAGGAAGGGGCATAGCATCTTATGGGTCTGTTGCAAAAAAATTAAAACCTGATATAGAGGATATTCTAGGAAAAGAAGCGGCACACTATGCAATAGTTGCAGCAATACGAAGACATGCAGAAAAAATGCAAATAAAATTCAAAGATATAATATTTGATAAATATACTTGTGAAGTAAACCTTAAGACCAATGTAATCTATATAAATGTTTTAAGATCACCGACTCTTTTTGATAAACTTAAAAAAATATATGATATAATCAATTTTGAAAATGGAGATATATTGCATATAATCTATGGTAGAAACTCAGCAAGTATTGTAACAAACGAGCGATACAACAAAGAAATATGCAATTTTTTAAACAGTGAGAGAATATTAAATATTAAAAAAAACCTAGTCTCTCTATCTTTATTAATCAGTAAGAAATTAACAGAAACAGCTGGCGTATTATTTCAAATTGTAAGAAATTTTGCATGGGACGATATTAATATAATTAAGTTAATCACAATCGACCTTGAGATAATATTTATTGTAACAGAAAAAGATGCCATAAGAGGATACAAAGTACTAGAAAAATTAATCAAAGAAATAGAATAAAAAATTTATTTTCTTTACATTCTAAATACTCCAGGCTTCCAATCAGGAATTGGAGCGTTAAGAGAGGCAGAAATTCCTAGACCCAGAACCATTCTTGTATCAATAGGATCAATGATACCCTCGTCCCAGATTCTAGCTGTACTATAATATGGATTCCCCTCTTTTTCATACTTTTTTAAAATGGGCTCTGTGATTTCCTTTTCCTCCTTTTTGGTAAGCTCTTTTCCTTTCCTCCAAAGCTGATCACGTTTTACAGTTAAAAGAACATTAGCTGCTTGCTCACCACCCATCACTGATATTCGGGCATTGGGCCACATCCATAACTGTCTAGGTTGATAGGCCCTACCACACATTCCATAGTTTCCAGCACCAAAAGACCCACCAATAATAACAGTAAACTTTGGAACATTTGCAGTTGCAACTGCATTAACCATCTTTGCACCATCCTTTGCAATGCCACCTGCTTCATATTTTCTACCAACCATAAAACCAGTGATATTTTGGAAAAAAACAAGTGGTATCTTTCGTTGGCAACATACCTCAATAAAGTGTGATCCCTTCAAAGCAGATTCAGAAAAAAGAACTCCGTTATTAGCCAAAATCCCTACAGGATAACCCATAATTCGTGCAAAACCACAAACAATTGTTTTACCATAAAGAGACTTAAACTCATGAAACTTTGAACCGTCAATAACTCTAGCAAGTATCTCTCGTACATCAAAAGGTTTTCTCAAGTCTTTTGGAATAACACCATAAATTTCTTTAATATCATAATTAGGCTCTTCAGGTTTTCTAACATCAAGTTGAGTTTTTTCTGGGCGATTAAGATTTTCAACAATATTTCTAAGCATGCGAATTGCCTCTGTATCATTATGGGCATAATGATCAGACACACCACTTTCTCTACAATGAACATCTGCTCCACCTAAATCTTCAGAAGAAACCTCTTCACCAGTAGCTGCCTTTACAAGAGGAGGACCACCTAAAAAAATTGTTCCAGTTCCCTTTACAATAATTGTTTCATCTGACATTGCTGGAACATACGCACCTCCAGCAGTGCAAGAACCCATAACGGAAGAGATTTGTGGAATACCTTTTGCTGACATTACAGCTTGATTATAAAAAATTCTACCAAAATGCTCTCTATCAGGAAAAACTTCATCTTGCATCGGTAAAAATGCTCCACCAGAATCTACCAAATATATACAAGGTAAATTGTTAGTTAGGGCAATTTCTTGAGCTCTAAGATGTTTTTTAACAGTCATTGGATAATACGTTCCACCAGAAACAGTTGCATCATTTGCAATAATTACTACCTCACGGCCATGTATTAAACCAATACCTGTAACAATGCCTGCACATGGTGCTTTATTATTATACATATCAAAACCAGCAAGGGGATTAAATTCCATAAAGGGTGTATTATGATCAACTAATGCTTCAATTCTTTCACGGGCAAGCATTTTATTTCTTGATTTATGAAGCCTTATTTTTTCTTCACCACCACCCATTTGAAACTGTGAAATTTTTTGCTTTAAATCTTTAACTAAAAGTTCATAATGTTTGTAATTATCAATAAACTCCTTACTAGATGAATCAATATTACTTTCAATAACATCCATTTACCTATCCTCCCTTTTTAAAGAGTTCTAATGTAACCTGTCCAATTTCAATTTGTTCATTTTCTTTAAAATTTATCTTTTTTATAACTCCAGGATAAGGGGCTCTTATAAGATACTCCATTTTCATGGCCTCAATAATCATTAAAACATCACCTTTTTTGACAGAATCACCATTTTTTACCTTAACACTTACAACCTTTCCAGATATTGGTGAACCAAGATCGCCTTTATCTTTTTTCTTTTGTTTTTTAAGGCCAGTAAGTTCCACAGGTTTTACTTTGAAAACTGCTCCATCGATAAAAATATATTTTTCTTTATTACCTTCTGTAATAATTGATTTAACTGTTCTATCACCAATCTTTATTTTCAATTGCCCTGGTTTTATTTCCTCAGCTTCTACCTTGTATTCTGTATTATCATAAATAACAAAATAATAATTATCCTTGTGTTCAATTGTAACATTGAAAACATGGTTTTCATGCTCGTAATTTATAAACAACTATTTACACCTCCCTTCCACCAACTCGCCATCTACCTACATGCTTCCATGGTGAATGAGGATCAGCTTCTTTGTATCTTACAATTTCTTGGGATTTTGAGTGCATAGAATCGTATACTGCAAGTGCAATAATCGCATCGATAGGTAAACCATTTTTTGTAACTGTCCAATCTTGAAAATAATTGTCTATGAAATGTGTTGTAATGTTTGCTTTTTTAAATTCAACATGGCCAAGAACTTCTTTTAGAAAGGATATATTTGTGGTAACTCCAAGAATGATATAATGAGAAAGAGCCCATATCATCTTGTTAATATTATCAAGTCTATTTTCTGCATATGTTATAAGTTTTGCAAGCATCGGATCATAGTATGAGGTAACCTCCATACCAGAATATATTCCTGTATCATTTCTGATATTAGGTCCAGTTGTAGCTTCAACTTTTCCAATAGTTCCAACACTAGGAAGAAAACCATTAGAAGGATCTTCTGCATAAATTCGACATTCAATTGCATGACCTCTTTGAAATAAATCATTTTGTTTTATAGTTAATTTTTCTCCACTGGCAATTTTCAATTGCCACTTGGCAAGATCAATACCTGTAGTCATTTCAGTAATGGGATGCTCCACTTGAAGACGAGTATTCATCTCCATAAAATAGAAGTTCAGATTACCATCAACCATAAATTCGACAGTTCCAGCATTTGTATAGCCTACTGCTTTTGCAGCAGCTACTGCCGCATCTCCCATTTTTTTACGAAGTTCAGATGTAACAACAGGAGATGGTGTTTCTTCGATTATCTTTTGATGCCTTCTTTGAATAGAGCATTCTCTTTCAAAGAGATGAATAGTATTGCCATATTCATCTGCAAGAATTTGAAACTCAATATGTCTGGGTTTATCAATATATTTTTCAAGAAAAACTGTGTCATTACCAAATGAAGATTTTGATTCACGCTTTGCACTTTCAATTGATTCTTCTAAAAGGTCCTGAGAATATATAATTCTCATCCCTTTTCCACCACCACCTGCTGCAGCTTTAACTAGAAGTGGAAAACCAATTTTTTTACCTACATTTATTAAGGACGAGCTATCTTGAGCATCACCATGATATCCTGGAATTACTGGAACACCTGCATTTTCCATTTTTGTTTTTGCAACAATTTTATCGCCCATGAGACTAATAACCTCAGGGCTTGGACCAATAAACTTGATATCTATATCATTACAGGATTTGGCAAAATCAGGATTTTCAGCAAGAAAACCATAACCCGGATGAATTGCTTCTGCTCCAGCATCTTGGGCAATCTTAATAATTTTTGAAATATTTAAATAACTTTCAATAGGAGTTGGATCGCCTAAATTTATAGTTTCATCAGCAAGTTGAACATGAGGAGCATTATTATCAACATTAGAATAAATTGCAACAGTTTTAATACCCATTTCCTGGCATGCTTTAATGATTCTGACGGCAATTTCTCCACGGTTGGCAATAAGGATTTTTTTGAAAATAACTATCCACTCCAATCGGGTTTTCTTTTTTCAAGAAAAGCATTTATACCTTCTTGTCCTTCTTTAGATACTCTAAGTTCTGCAATCTTGTTTATTGTATACTCGATATAATCTTTTCTATTCATATTTTCACATGCATCTACTAATTTTTTTACTTCTTTAATTGCAATTTGACCAGAAGATCGTAATAATTCAATATATTTCTTGACTTTATCATTTAATTCATCTTCGGAAACAACAAAATCTATTAGACCAATATTTTGCGCATAATCTGAGTTGAATCTCTCTCCTGTTACAAAAAGCCTTCTCATATTAGCAAGACCTATCCTTCTTACAATATATGTTGAGATTACAGAAGGAATGATTCCAAGTTTTACCTCACTAAACGCAAACTTACAATTTGATATAGCAATTACTATATCACATACAACAAATAAACCTAATCCACCACCAAAAGCATGACCATTTACTCTGGCAATAACAGGTTTTGGACAATTATAAATTGATTCAAAAAGATTTGATAAAAGCCGACTATCCTTAATATTTTCATTTTTATCATATTTAGCCATGCTTTTCATCCAGTTTAGATCGGCACCAGCGCAGAATGATTTACCTTTACCAGTTAAAATTATAATTCTAATACTTTGATCAATGGTAAATTTTTTAAAACATGCAGTTAATTCTTTCATTAATTTTTCATTCATTGCATTGTGAACTTCTGGTCTATTAAGAAACACTGTTGCAACATCTTTTTCTATTTGTATTTCAAGGGTTTCATATTTCATTATTGCTCCCCCAGATAAGCAATTAATGATTGCCAAACCTAAGATGGCGATGTTAGGCTAAATAGATAAATGTTTCTAAAGTTTTACAGTCATTTGTTTTAACCAATTTTTTTATCATTTTAAACTAGTTTTTTCAACAAAGGCGGCAACACTTTCTATGAAATATTTTATAGCTGCAGATTTTAAATAATCTACCAATTTAAAAGAAAGAGTAATAGAAGTTTGCAGCGAAGCAGAGAATCGTGGTAAATAGATGACTTGTGATCGTATAATGTTTAGAGTTAAATAGTACTTCCTATTCTCACAGCTTCTAGATTTTTCATTATTAATTTTTCTGGTATATTTTGTTTTATTGCTTTTTCAACAATCTCTAATGGTATAATTTGAGTGGTTGACAAAAATTTCCCCAGCATCACAAAATTTGCTCCAATAGGGTTTCCTATTTCTTTTGCAATTTCTGATGCGGGTAATGAAATAATTTTTCCTGGGTAATTCAATTTAAAGTCATTCATACGATCCAAATTAATAAAAACTAATGTATCTTCACCCATCCTTTTACTGAACTCATTAAATCCTTGAGGAGTCATGACTATAAAGAAATCTGGTTTATTTACAAAAGCAAACTTAACAGGTTCATTTGAAATAATTATATCAGTATGAACAAGCATGCCACGCTGTGAAGCATCATAGGTACTAACTTGGGTTGCAAACAACCCATGGAGAGTAGCGGCTGTACCAATTATATTTCCCATAAGAATTATTCCTTGCCCTCCATTACCAGCGATTAAAATTTTGATCCTTATAGTTTCACCCCCATTGAATGATTATCTCAAATACTTTTTCGAAATTTCTCTGCAAAACCGTCCCGTTCAACATCAATGAACTCTCCAAAATTTAGTTGATTTTTTATTGTCTGAAAGGCTTTAAGATTCCGACGTGTGAATTGTGTAGGGCACGGTGAGATTACTTCAATAAAAGCAAATCCTTTTTGCCCTTTTTTCAATGCCTTTTCAATAGAACTTTGGAGTTCTGTTTTATGAACGGTAGTCCATCTAGCAGCATATGAGGCTCCTGCATTTGCTACCAATCTTGCTAGATCAAAAGGATACTCTAGGTTACCCTTTAATGTTGTTTTTGTAATAGCCCCACGAGGTGTTGTAGGACTAAATTGACCACCAGTCATACCATAGACTAGGTTATTTACGCAAATCACCGTAATCTCAAGGTTTCTCCTAGCTGCATGAATAAGGTGATTACCACCTATTCCAGCAAGGTCTCCATCTCCACTTATGACCACTACTTTTAAATTAGGATTTGCTAGTTTAATCCCAGTTGCAAAAGTTATTGGACGCCCATGTGTTGTATGTATAGTATCTGCTTTAAAATGAGGACTTGGTATCCATGCTGCACAACCAATACCACTTAGAAATACAAAACCTTCCATTGAACCATATAAATTATCAATAGCAAGGATCAAAGAATCAACTACTTTTTCATTTCCACAACCCATGCAGAATTTTGGAGTCACCCGCAAAAATTTGTCATATATTTCCTCGATCATGATAAACTCACTACTAAATCCAATAATTCACTAGGGGTAATGGGTTCTCCTCCACCAATTTTTGATAATGAATGAACATCTGTATTTCCATTCGTACATCTCTCAATTTCTCTAACAATTAAACCAGAATTTTGCTCAGGGACGATCACATGTTTTAGTCCGCTTAAAAATGATTTTACTTTTTCATCTGGGAAAGGCCAGAGAGTAATTAGCCTTAAGTGAGCCAGCTTTATATTCTCCTTTTCAGCTAATTCTTGCATCTCCCAGACAGCTCTTGAAACAGATCCATAACTAATAATTCCAATTATTGTGTCTTCAGGTTTATTTTCCTCGATTTTAATGATTTTCTCTCTATTATGAATTATTTTTTTGACAAGACGATGCATTAGTTTTCTATGGATTTCTCCATTTAAAGTGTCTCTAAATCCCCTAATATCATGCGTGCTACCTGTGACCAAAACATTATATCCTTCGCCTAAAGAAGGCATAGGTGGAACAAGCTCGCTGTCATAAATAGACCCAAAAATAGATTCGCCTTTATGTGTTGGTTTTTTTCTATTTATAATAAGCTGTTTCTCTTGTATTTCAAATGTTTCACTCATGCGTGATAAATGTCCATCAGAAAGAAAAATAACTGGTGTACGATATTGCTCAGCAAGATTAAAAGCTTGTATAATTAGCTCATAGCTTTCTTTTACAGAACTTGGAACCACTGTGATAATTTCATAATCTGCACAATGCGATCCATACCGTGCTTGATATACATCTCCCTGACTAGCTAGAGTTGCCTGTCCTGTGCTCGGTCCGACACGCATCACATCAACAATCACACAAGGTGTCTCTGTCATAACAGCATAACCAATGTTTTCCTGCATCAATGAAAAACCAGGACCAGATGTTGCAGTCATTGCTTTTACTCCGGCCCAACTAGCTCCAATAACAGCACCCAGAGATGCGATTTCATCTTCCATTTGAACACATACACCGCCAATTTGAGGCAATCTATTAGAAAGATGATGTAAAATCTCAGATGAAGGAGTAATTGGATAACCTGCAAAGAAACGGCAACCAGCATCAATAGCACCTTCAGCTGTTGCTATATTTCCCTGCCAAAATTTCCGTTTTGCAGGATCACTGTCCTCAAAATTGTATTCCATGTTATTCTTATACTCCTATATCTTATATGATTCTGTTTCATTGTGTAACTATTTAGACCCCGTATATTATCACTATATGTTAAATTTGCTATTCTTTTTTTCATTTAAATGTTATTCTTAAAACCTGAGATTCATATATGTTTTGTAGCAATAGCTATATCTGCTGGCTTTGAAAGTTGTACAAATTCACGGAAGATAAAAATATATTAAATATTCTGAAATCGCGGAGATTTATGATTAAGCATCTGATCGTATTTAGTAATACTAGAATTTTATTAAAATAAGCATATAACCCATACATAATGTACATCAAATATCAATCATTCTTGCGATTGTCTCATTTCGCCGATAATCTGGTAAGAGCATAGGTGACGTTATATCCTCTGCTATATTTGCCATTTTTAATTCTATATGATATTTCTGGATATGCTGAAGTGTAAGTTTTCTAAACTCGATTTCTTTTGCTTTCTGAGCAGCGTTCTTACCTGCGCGTCTCCCAAATACGATGCATTCCAATAACGAGTTACCCATTAATCTGTTACGTCCGTGAACACCGCCTTCGACTTCTCCAGCCCCATACAAGTTTGCAACCTTTGTCTCAGCCTTTTCATTGACAATTATCCCACCATTCTGAAAGTGTTGGGTCGGATAAACAAGGAGTGGTTCTTTACTCATATCTATATTGAAACGTTGATATTGTCTGTACATGGCTGGTAGTTTCTTTTGGATTGTACCTTTCCCATGAATGATCTCGATCATGGGCGTATCGAGCCAAACACCTAATATGCCAGTTGGTGTTTTAATTCCTTTTTTTCTCTCGATACATTCTTTAATTATGGCTGCAGATTCAATATCTCTTGTTTCGAGTTCATAAATGAATCTATCTCCATCGTTATTTACCAATTGTGCACCCAGTCCCCTACATTTCTCAGTGACGAGAAGACCGACGATTTGTTCGGGAAAGGCTGCTCCTGTTGGATGGTATTGAATGTTATCCATGAAGATGACAGGATTGCCTGCGCGATATGCTATAACTAATCCATCAGCTGTTGCGCCGTAATGGTTGGATGTTGGAAAATCTTGGACATGTAATCTGCCTGCACCACCCGTAGCAAGAATAGTTGTTTTTGCTTGAACTATAATATATTCATTAGTCTCAAGATTATATAATATTGCACCTGTACATTTCCCATCATCAGTTAAAAGTTCGATTGCAGGTGAAAACTCAATAACATCTATGCCCCGATTTTTGACCTCATCCCGTAAAGTTTTCATTATCTCGCCACCTGTGTAATCTCTAGCAGAATGCATTCTCTTTCTAGAAGTGCCGCCACCATGGATCGTGATCATAGTTCCATCACTCTTTTTATCAAACATAACGCCAAGGTCCTCGAGCCATGCAATAGCCTCAGGTGCATCTCGAACCAAAGCATTTACTAATTCTGGCGTATTATCGAATCCACCACCACCAACCACGTCTAAGTAATGTATGGATGGAGAGTCGTTCGGTTTATCTGCAGCCTGAATTCCACCTTGGGCCATCATTGTATTCGAATCACCAAATCGAAGTTTGGTAGCTAACAAAACATTCGCACCATTCTCTTGAGCAATCAAAGCCGCTGAAGCACCAGCACCGCCCCCTCCGATTACAAGAACATCAGCGTCATAATCTATTTTTGAAATATCGAAATTATTGGGATCGATTTTGCTATAGGCTTCAAATAAGTTGGCGATTTCTTGTATCACTCTCTCTCCTTTATTAGGACCGATTTTTAGCTCTCTTAAAGTCCCTTTTCTATAATCAGGATGGAATCTATTTAATAAATCATATTTCTCTTCAGAAGTTAAAAAAGGTAACTCTTGCTTCATCCTTTTACTACGAGTTTCCTTCAGGCGATTTATTGAATCTATCATATCTTTGGTGTACATGTTCGTTACCTCTTACTCTCCTCAGGTTCTATTTTACGTTCATTATACAATTTTTTAAGTGTCTTAATATCGGATTTCATAAGTTTTTTTAGTTCTTTATCGAATTTTTCCTCAGAAATTTCAGCTGCTTTTATCTTAACATGCTCTGCTTTTGGTGTCATATATTTGCCATACAAACGACGACAAAGTATCGCAATGTTATACTGCACAATCTCAGCGGGACATCGAGCTGCACATAACCCGCACATTATGCAATCGAATGATACATCCGCGGCGCTTGTGATGTCACCTTTAAGTGCGGCCTGCATATAGTCCATTACCTCTATATCTTGTGGGCAAACTTTAGTACAAGTATTGCAACTAATACATCTAGCTAGCTCAGGGTATAATTTAAGGAGTGTGCTACCTACTGGCTTAAGTTCATCTAAATTATAATTAGCTTTATTTGCAGGAAAAAACGGAATCTGGACCAAATACATGTTCTCCTCTGCTATGGTCTGACATGCAAGACCTGATTGAAGCTTGTAGTCGCCCTTATATCTATAAACAGTCCCGCATCCGCCACAGAAACCACCTCGACAGCCACAGCCTCTTATATACCGATAACCTGCATATTCCATTGCTTTCATAATGGTTAGGCCATATGGGACTAGATATTTTTTTCCGGTAATATATATTGGAATCATTTTTTTGTCTTTAGGCATGTTTTATCCTCCTTTAGTTAAAAATACATCTATCATCGCATGAAGTTGATTGCTTTTGAATCCTTTCTGTTCCATTGCACCTGCTGGGCATGCTCCTGCACAAGAACCGCAACCCTCGCATAGTACGTCATTGACTCTAGCTATTTTCTTTTTTGGATGGTTCGGATCATCTATTATTTCAATAGCGTCATACCCGCATATGGATTCACACATTCCACATCCACTACACATATCTTCATTTACAGTACAGGTTTGGGGATCAAGTTCAATCTTTCCCTGCAGAAGCGGTATCGACGCCTTAGCAGCTGCTCCTGATGCCTGGGCAACAGTATCTGGAATATCCTTTGGAGCTTGATTGCAACCAGCCAGGAATATACCTCGGGTGGCAGTGTCGATGGGCCTCAGTTTGGGATGTGCTTCAGTAATAAATCCAAATGTGTCCATTGAAATCTTCAATTTTTTAGTAAGCTCCTTAATACCCTCGCTTGGAACCAATGCCATTGCAAGAACCACCATATCTGCTGCGATTTCTATCTTCTTGCCTGTAAGGGTATCTACACCCCAGACAATCATTTTATCTTCCTTTTCATCACGGAAGACTCTTGAGACCTTGCCCCTCAAATATATGACCCCTTCCTCTTCGATGGTCTGTTGCACAAATTCTTCATAGCCCTTCCCAGCAGAGCGGATGTCGATATAAAAAACATATGCCTGACCATCAGGAACCGCATGTTTGTAGAGCTTTGCGTGTTTGGCAGTATACATGCAACAGATCTTGGAACAATAAGGCATACTATGTTCTGGGTCCCGAGAACCAACACATTGTACGAACACAACTTCTTTAGGGATCCTACCATCAGAAGGCCTCCTAATCTCGCCAAACGTTGGGCCAGAAGCAGATAATAACCGCTCAAATTGCAATCCATTGACTACGTCTTTGTATGTTCCATACCCGTACTCACCTATATTCTCCTTTGGTAGAAGTTCGTATCCAGTAGCAACAATAATCGTGCCGACCTCAACTTCCAAATATTCAGGATGTTGATCTAGATCTATCGCACCGGGCTCGCAGACATCCATACACTTACTACATGCTAATGGAAGCAAGCCGAGGCAGGCTTGATCATCCAAAACATAAGCTTGAGGCACTGCTTGTGGAAAGGGGAGATATATTGCCTTTCTCAAACCAAGCCCTTCGTCGAATTCACTAGGGACTACAGCGGGGCAGACGTTGGTACATTCATTACAGCCAGTACATTTATCGATATCCACATATCTTTGTTTCTTTTTCACCTTGACATTGAAATTACCAATATATCCGTTGACCTCTACGACTTCAGAATAAGTTAATAACTCGATATTTGGGTGGTTTCCAACCTCCATCATCTTGGGTGTGAGTATACATTGCGAGCAATCGAGAGTAGGGAAGGTTTCGGAAAGTTGTGCCATGTGCCCTCCAATCGATGAGTTCTTTTCAACTAGGATAACCTTAAAACCCGCGTCAGCTATATCGAGTGCAGCTTGCATCCCGCTTATCCCAGCTCCAATGACCAGGCATTTTTTGATAACAGGGATGCTAATCGGTGTGAGGACGTCGTTGAGTTTAACCTTTTCCACTAATGATCTAGTTATCTTAATAGCCTTTTTCGTCGCCTTTTCTTTATCCTTATGCACCCAGCTGCATTGCTCACGGATATTAGCTATCTCACATAGATATGGATTTAAATCTGCTGCAGCTACGGTCTGCTGAAAAGTAACTTCATGGAGGCGAGGTGAACATGCGGCGATTACAACCCCTGTCAATCGCTTATCGCGAATCGTATCGCGTATCAATTTTTGACCTGGTTCGGAACACATATACTTATAATTCTCGGCAAATACTACACCTTCAAGCCCTGCCACGTTCTGTGTTACCTCATCAACATCGACGGTAGTTGCGATGTTCTTTCCGCAGTGACATATGAATATACCAATTGCCGGCTCGGATTTAGGGGGATTCATTAACCACCACCTTCGTCAATTTCGGTTTTATATACCCCTCTAATGTAGACCAAATAGCAAATTCTGGACAAATTAGTTCACAGAGACCACAGTTAAGGCAGGTATCTTCATCTTTCACTTGAGGAAAATAATATCCTTTATTATTTAGCTTGTCTGAAACCTCCAAAACCTCTCTTGGACAATATTTTATACAGTAACCACACCCTTTACACCTATCCTTAACTATATGGACTTTACCTAAAGGTATCTCGATTTTATCTGCACCAAATGCGGCTTGTAATGACGTCATTTATCATCCCCCTTTGATAAGTATTTATGGATAGATTTTGCTGCTGCTCTTCCTTCTCCAAGTGCGAGAATTACGGTAGCACCACCACTTATCGCATCACCACCCGCAGAGACTCCTCCTATATTCGTATTAAGATCCTTGTCGACTACCAACACACCCCATTTGTTTCTTTCCAATTCAGGTGTTCTATCCAGAAAGAGCCTGTTTGGTCTGGATCCTAGAGCCTCTATAACTGTATCTAATTTCATGGTAAACTCACTATTCTCGATCTTTATGGGTCTGGGGCGGCCGCTTTTATCAGGTTCACCAAGCTTCATTTTAGCCAGTTTTATCCCTATCACCCAACCCTCTTTGTTGCCCAAAACCCTTGTTGGTGCAATTAATTCCTTGAAAATTATTCCCTCTTCAAGTGCGTGTTGTAATTCTTCATCCCTAGCTGGTGATTCTCGTTTCGTTCTTCTATATAAAATATACACATTCTTTGCACCAAGTCTAAGGGCGCATCTGGCAGCATCCATTGCAACGTTTCCTGCCCCGATAACACCCACTTCATCTCCGCAAACGATAGGTGTATCATGTTTAGGGAAATTATAGGCTTTCATCAGATTTACCCGTATGAGAAACTCGTTGGCCGAATAAACACCATTGAGTTTCTCTCCATCCATACCTACAAACAGGGGGGCACCTGCACCTGTACCAATGAAAATTGCATCAAAGTTATCACGCAATTCACTAAACTTTATGTTTTGTCCTATTATATTATTAAGCTGTATATCTACTCCTATTTCCTTTAGATACGATAACTCATAGTCCACAATATCCTTAGGCAAACGAAAAGCTGGGATGCCGTATTGGAGTACTCCGCCTGCTTTGTGAAGTGCCTCGAATATCTTTACCTGATAACCGAATTTACGGAGGTCCACGGCACAACTAATGCCTGCAGGTCCAGAACCTATTACTGCAACCTTTTCTGCTCTATTCTTGATGTGAAATTTCTCGGTAATCCCTTGTTCCATGGCCCAATCGGCTATGAATGCTTCCAACTTACCAATGTTTATGCCGTTTTTTGTCTCTGCCAATGGACAAACACCTTCGCACTGATCTTCCTGCGGACAAACCCGTCCTGTGATTGCAGGGATTGGATTATCCTGCTTAGCAATTAGAAACGCTTCCTTAAAATTGCGTTCGGCAATCTTTCTTATCATAGCCTTGATCTTCAGATGGACTGGGCAGCTAATCTCACACGGGGCATGCTTACACATCATACATCTCTGTGCCTCTTCTACCACCTCTTCCTTGTTGTAGCCGAACGGCACGGAGTGAAAATTTTTTATCCGATCTTGAACCGGCTGCTCTCGCATTGGAATACGAGTTCCACCTATATCTACCATTATTTTGTACCTCTTTTGTAATGTTCTATTGCTTGTTTCTCTTTTTCTTTAAACATGTCTAGTCGATTCATTAATTCATCAAAGTTTAACTTATGTCCGTCAAATTCCGGTCCATCTATACACGTGAATTTCATTTTGCCATCGACAAATACACGACATCCGCCGCACATACCTGTACCATCTATCATTATAGTGTTTAAACTGACCACCGTTTTTACACCATATGACTTGGTCATCTTAGCAACAAATTTCATCATAATCATTGGGCCTATTGCTATTACCCTGTCGACAGTTTTACTCTTTAGTATCTCCTCCAATGATTCTGTTACAATGCCTTTATGACCATATGATCCGTCATCAGTAGTTACAATCATATCATCGCAAATTGTCTTTATTTCATCCTCCCAAATCAATTTATCTTTGGTTCTAGCACCGATTATAGTAATTACATAATTGCCAGCCGCTTTTAGGGCTTTGATGATGGGATAGAGACAGGCGATTCCGGTTCCGCCACCGACACAAACGACAGTTCCGAATTGCTCGATTTCGGAAGGATTGCCTAAAGGACCGACAATATCTAATACAGAGTTGCCTCTATCCAGCTTTCTCAATTCAAATGTGGTCTTTCCGACTGCCTTAACAATCATGCTTACCAATCCTTTTTCTGGATTACAATCAGTGATAGTCAGTGGGACCCTTTCGCCTTTTTCATGAATTCTCAAAATCAAAAATTGGCCGGCTTTAAACTTTTTTGATACTAAGGGTGCTTTGACTTCGACTAAAAAATCCTCTGAGTTTAGAGCTTCTTTACGGGTTATCGTATGCTTCATAGATTATCTTCTTCCTCTATATAAGAGACTTGGATAGCAAAGTCTGGGCAAAGCATTTCGCAAAGTCCACAAATGGTGCAATCTTCAAGGTTTTTAACATAGGGAGGATTATATCCACTAGGATTGGGCTCTTTGGTTATATCTAACACTTTTGTCTGACAAACTTCCACGCAGATTTTGCATCCTTTGCATCGTTCATTTATTATGTGAATCTCGGCTGTCATAAGATTATTCAACCCTCATTTTTATCTACAAACTTACCTATAATGACCTTGCTTTGAGACCTGAGATCAAGGTGTTTAGTAGGTTCGTATTGTTTCATTACTGAATTATCACTATAGAACTTTAATCGATCAGCTGCATCTCCAATTTTATTTGTAAATGTATAATACTCTATACAAGGCGATACCACTTCAATTACTGATAGGGCTCGCATTGAAAGGGCCTCAATAATTGAATACTTCAACCATCCTGCGCGGAGTGGTGTCCATCGTGCAACATACCCCGCCCCACTCGATTTCGCTAAATGAGGAATGTTGAATGGCAACTCAAAATTATTATCGGAAGATGCTCTTAGGAATGGTGATGTTGGAATAGCTTTGTTTTCTGTAATGCAATATATAATATTGTTAATATGTATCACAAGAAGATTCGTCCTTTTCTTTCCAATGTCAAGAAAATCTTTTTTACTGGATAAAAGAAAGTCAGCATTATTTGTAAAGACAATTATCTTTATATCCTTTTTTTTAGCCGCCAAGTCTGCGGCATAAGCAATTACATTGCCCTCAGTTGTTTCATGTGAACCAAAATTCAAGTACATGGCAATTTTTCCTGTGCAACCGATGCCAGATACTATACATATTTTGTCTGGATCAGCGTTTATCTCTTCGACTGCCTGAACGAATGTATATATAATTGTACCTATTCCACAACCTGGACACCAAACAGATGGCATTAAATCTGGTGAAAAAAAAGAATTGATTGGGTGTTGTCCTTTGCGACTTACTGTTGTTATATTAGTTCCACTCAATTCTCTTCCCTCCACACAAATCTTCCAACTATGATCTCTTTCTGATTTCTAAGATCAAGATTCTCTGTCGGTTCGCGATGTTTTATAATCGAAGTTTCCTCAAAAAACCCCATTCTATCAATCGTTTTCCCTAAATTTATAGTGTTAATATAATACATCAAGCAGGGTGCTATAACCTCGATCACAGAAAAGCCCTCTGTTGAAAGCGCATCTTTTATTGAAAACATGAGTCTACGAATATGTAATTGCGTCCATCTTGCAATATAATCGGCACCACTCAATTTAGCTAAGTGTGGTATATTGAATGGGGATACGATTTTATCTTTAGATGATTCTTTTAAAAATGGGGTTTGTGACAGGCCTTTACATTCCATAAAAATCCGATAGATGTAGTTGTTTATGTATATCACAACGATTCTTGCTCCTTTCTTTCCAGCTTTTATAAAATCGTCTATATTTGATGCAATGAAATCGGTGTCGTTTAAGAAGAGAACCGCTTTTATATATGGTTTTTTAGCTGCTAAATCTGTTGCGTAGGCAATTACGTTACTATCGGTTATCTTATCTGATTTAAAGCTTAAATGCTGGTCAATCTTTCCTGTGCAACCGATACCCGACGAAACTATATGTATATTTTTAGCATCAAGATCCATTTTATTGACTGCCTGAACAAAGGTATTGACCACCATGCCAATTCCACAGCCTGAACACCATCCAGATGGTATTGATTCTGTGTTAAGCAGAGGATCCACCGGATGTCCTTCTTTAGTAAGACCTGTTTTATTCATTTTTCATCATTTCTCTTTTTAAATCAATCTCTTTTTAACTAAAAGAGGTCGTGGATCTACATAATTAAGGTCGAAATCACAGACATCGTCGCCTAATCCCAACGCGACTGCCAAAAGTTGAGTAAAATAAAAAACCGGAATCCTAGTGAAAACTCTGTTTTTCAACTCCACATTTTTTTGGCGATAATCTAGATTGAAAAAGCATAATGGGCAAGCAACAACAATGGCTTCTGCTCCCCTAGAACTAATAGCGTCGATTATAATTTTTGTTCGCTCGACTACAGGTTCGATATCATCAACAGTGTGGTATGAGCCGCAACATTCGATCTTAAATGGACTTTCAACCACCTCGCCGCCCAAAGCCTCGAGAAGGTTCTCCATTACCCTTGGAGCTTCAATGTCATCTATTCCTATGCCGTCTGGTCGCAACAAAAGGCAACCATAGTAAGAGGACAACTTCAAGCCATTTAATGGCCTCTTAACCTTGTCTTTGACCTTATCGAATCCAATTTCGTCCCGTAAAAATTCCAGAAGATGTAATACGGAGATGTTTCCACTATAATCTCTTTCCTCATCCAAGAAATTGTTAATACGCTCTCTTTTATCAGGCTCTTCTAACATTATCTTATTGATCTGTTTGAGTGTGTTATAGCACATTGCACATAACGTTACAACCTTATCTGCACCAGTCTCCAAAACCCTAATGAGGGTTCTCACTGGTGCTAGCTGGTGCATCAAATCGTCAGTTGCCAATGAATGTACAGTTCCACAGCAATTCCAGCGGGATAGCTCAACCATCTTGTGACCAAGGTTTTCCATTGAGGCAATGGCTGGGGTTTCGAAATTTTTAGCCGTTGTCTTCAATGTACAACCAGGATAATAACATAACTTCATTTTTTCACTATCCCGTCATCTTCCTAAAGTTACTAACCAGTGCTATTTGAGGCAGGTTTTCATCAATATCTATTTCCGATAATTCAACATAGTTAGTGCTCTTCCTAAGAAGTAATAACCTTAATGCCTCCATCACCTTTGCCAAATCTACTCCTTTTGGGCATCTAGTAGTGCACGAAAAACAAGAAGCACACAGCCATATAGTTTTAGAACCAAGAACATCTGTTATCTGCCCTAGCTGAACTAGCCTTATAATCTGATTTGGCAATAAATCCATTAAAGAAACCATAGGACAGCCAGCAGAACATTTTCCGCATTGATAGCATGCCAAAACATTTTGCCCACTGATATCTTCAACCTTCTTAATAATCGCGTTTTGAACATCATTTCTGGATAGACTTATTCTCGTAATCAGGGATGGGATAGAGTCGCTGACAGATATAGCCTTCTCTTCAACAGCTACTAACTCCTGACCTTTTTCAGTTTCCAGTTTCATCTTTAGATGGTCAATGCCCTCCTCACCAAAAAGGAGATTTACATCACCCAGAAGGCCATCAATCAACTCATCTTTGATGTCCTGGTATTCATATGTATATCTGAATGTACCACGAAACTGCTCTGTTGTTCTTTTGACCAAACCTCTCTTATATAAACGTGAGAGTACAGTATTAACAGTCACATATGTAATTGCTATTCCCTCTTTTCTGAGTTCTTTAAAGATTTCTCTGGCAGTAGTTTTTTTCTCTTTGTATAACACAGATAATATTCTTTTTTCAAGAGAGCCGAGCATAAATATCCTCCCTGCTTTTACAATTGTAATATTACAATTGTCTTATAAGCATTTCGACAAAAATAACTAGATTGTAGAGAATTTAATGATACCTAGCTTTACAATTTAATTTCCTATTACAACTAGAACATCTCCAGATTCGACCGAGTCACCCTCTGAAACCCTAATCTCATGAACAACTCCATCTATGTTAGAGATTATTTCGTTCTGCATCTTCATAGCCTCTAGCACCAGAATTGGGGATCCTATTTTAACGGTATCACCTTCTTTTACCTTGATGGAGACTACTCTCCCTGGCATTGGAGGGAGAACCATACCTTCTCCGCCAGACATCTTGTGAGGTAGCTTTCCAACCTCTAGGTCCTCTGTTTCTGCAGTACTGGAATACCAGGAGGGCTTTCCACGTCTCAGATTGCGAACCTCGATTGTGTGTTTATGACCATTGATTAATATATGTGCTTCCTCAAATTGCACCAGAAATTCCTTTTTATCTACATGAACAGTTATTCCTTTGCTGGTCTTTTTTGCCTCTGCTTGAAAAATTTTTCCTTCCACCTCGATAGTTATAGTCTTGCCCATACCAAGTTCTACGTGGTAGATCTTCCCATCAATTAAAAGGTCGAATCTCATCTCTTTGGTCTCCTAGCGATTTGGGTATATCTTCCAGCCATCTTCCATTTACTGACTGGTTGGAGTTTATTAGCTTTTTTATTAAAGTTTAGATAATTAGTTATTCCCTTCTCCGACATCGTAATAGCTGCTGAAACCACAGCGGCCGTTCTTGTCATTTCGATTTTATGTTTCTCGCCTTCTTTTCTCAGTTTATCAATAATTCTTTTTCTAGTAATAAAAGTAGTATCAATATCTCCCATCTTAAAGGATTTATCTTCAAGTACCTTCAAATGGAATGGAATATTCGTTTCAATGCCCTCTATCTCCATCTCTCTTAATGCCCTTTTCATCCTCCCTACAACTGTTCCTCTTGTATCTCCCCACACAATGATTTTAGCAAATAGAGGATCGTAATAGGTAGAAATCTCAGATCTCACCTCCAGGCCTGAATCGATTCTAACTCCAATCGAACCAGGTGGTTTATAGTGGGATATTATGCCTGGAGAAGGCAGAAAGTTATTGTAAGGATCTTCTGCATTTATCCTGCATTCCATTGCCCAGCCCTTGTATTGAATGTCTTTCTGTGAATAATCAAGTGTCTCTCCTGAAGCTATTTTTATTTGATTCTTGACCAGGTCAATAGCTGTTATCATCTCTGTAACTGGATGCTCAACTTGCAATCTCGCGTTCACCTCATTAAAATAAAATTCTTTTCCATCGTAGAGGAACTCTATAGTTCCTGCGTTTGTATATTCGGCTAGTCTTGCAATCTGTACTGCTCTTTCACCTATTTTCATTCTTGTTTTTTCATCAACTACGACGCTGGGTGCCTCTTCTATCAGCTTCTGAAATCTTCTTTGAATGGAGCATTCTCTTTCTCCAAGGTGAATAATATTACCATGTCTATCTGCTAATATTTGAAATTCTATGTGTCTTGGTTTGATAAGGTATTTTTCGATAAAGATGTTGGGATTACCAAAGGCTGAAAGTGAGGATGAACGAGCGAATTCGAGATTCTTCAGTAGATCCTCTTTTTTCTCCACAACGCCCATGCTTATCCCGCCACCTCCAGCTGAAGATTTTAGAATCACCGGGAAACCTATTTCCTTGGCAATTTCTAATGCATCATCATCTTCCACAGCTCCGTCGCTGCCTGGAGTAATGGGGATGCCTTCTTTTTTCACAAAATTACGTGAAGCGATCTTATCGCCAGCCTTTGCCATTGCCCAAAAATCTGGCCCTATAAAAATGATGTTGTTTTCCTCACATTTAAAAGCGAACTCCGAATTTTCTGCTAAAAAACCATAACCCGGATGAATCGCCTCTGCCTCTGTTTCTTTTGATATTTCTATGATTTTATCAACGTTCAAATAGCTTTGAAGGGATGGGCTTGGACCGACGTGGTACGCCTCATCTGCATATCGTGTATGAAGCGCGTTCTTATCCACATCAGAATAAATTGCGACGGTTGCAATTCCCATCTCTCTACAAGTCCTCATGATCCGAAGCGCAATTTCGCCTCTGTTTGCAATAAGTATCTTTTCGAACATATTTTTCACAATGGTATATTCCCATGTTTCTTAGCGGGTCTATCTTCTCTTTTATTTAGAAGTGTGTGCAGGGCATTTATTATTCTTGGTCTCGTCTCTTGCGGTTCTATTATATCATCGATATATCCCATTTCTGCTGCAATATAGGGA
Organism: uncultured Thermoplasmatales archaeon; assembly: GCA_964346655.1. Taxonomy (GTDB): domain Archaea; phylum Thermoplasmatota; class E2; order DHVEG-1; family DHVEG-1; genus CAYFVP01. The sequence goes on along the minus strand of CAYFVP010000055.1, from coordinate 1,634 downwards.
TTTGCGAACTTTTTCCGATATTCTGTAACAAGTTCTTTTGCCTTTTTCTTGGCGTCTTTAGCCACCTGAATCTCCTTCCTGAAAATGATGTTTACTGCACCATCAGGGCCCATAACTGCAAGCTCTGCAGATGGCCAAGCAAAGTTTATGTCTGCTCGTATATGCTTCGAGCACATAACATCGTATGCTCCACCATATGCCTTTCTTGTGATAACAGTCATTTTTGGGACAGTGGCTTCACAGTACGCATACAATAATTTCGCACCGTTTTTTATGATTCCGCCATATTCCTGTGCTGTTCCTGGGAGAAATCCAGGGACATCTACAAATGTTAAAAGTGGAATGTTAAAAGCATCACAGAACCTTACGAACCTTGCTCCTTTGGTGGAAGAAGCTATGTCAAGGGTGCCCGCCAAGATCTTTGGTTGATTTCCAATAATGCCTACCGGGTAACCGTCAAGCCTGGCAAAACCAACAACTATATTTCTTGCCCAATGCTCATGAACCTCAAGGAATTCACCAAGATCGACAATATGTTGGATCACTTCTTTCATATCATAGGGTTTATCTGCCTCTTTGGGGAGTATATTTACGAGCTCTTCATCCATTCTGTTGGGATCATCGTCGGTGTCTACTCTTGGTGGGTCATCTAAGTTATTGGATGGTAGATAGGACAGAAGGGTTTTGATGTATTCTATGCAATGCTCTTCGTTTTCTGCTGCAAAGTGCGCCACTCCACTTTTTTGGTTATGTGACATCGCTCCGCCCAGTTTCTCAAATGTTACCTTTTCGCCAGTGACTGCTTTTATGACATTTGGTCCAGTAATAAACATATGGCTAGTACCTTTGACCATAAAAATAAAATCTGTCATAGCAGGTGAGTAAACCGCACCCCCTGCGCAAGGTCCCATGATTGCAGATATCTGGGGGATAACACCAGATGCCATCACGTTTCTAAAGAATATCTCGGCATATCCACCAAGAGAGATAACTCCTTCTTGTATCCTCGCCCCACCAGAATCATTCAAACCAATCAAAGGTGCACCATTCTTTAAAGCCAAATCCATTACCTTACAAATCTTTTCAGCAAATTTCCACCCTAAAGAGCCACCAAATACTGTGAAATCCTGTGAGAATACATATACCAAGCGTCCATCAATTCTCCCATAACCTGTAACAACCCCATCACCAAATATCCTCTTCTTCTCCATTCCGAAATCTGTACAATGATGGAGCGCGAATGCATCTAACTCCACGAAACTATCTTTGTCAAGCAACAAATCAATTCTTTCTCTTGCAGTTAGCTTGCCTTTCTCGTGCTGAGCAGTAATTCTCTCTTTTCCACCGCCCAAACTGGCTTGTTTTTTCTTTTCCCTTAACTCCTTTATTTTTTCTTCCATAGGCATGTGATCACCATCATGCGTTTAGCTGAACAATGATGTCCTAAATAAGGTTAAGGCTTTTAATATTTATAGTTTTAAGGAGGTAGATATATCTATCAATGTGTATTGTCAAGTAACATAGGTAACATTTCTCTAAGGAGAGTACATGTTACCTTTTTTGGATAATTATAGATATTCATTAATGTTTTTCGACAAATCACACATATACAACTAATGTTACCGATCTCAGTT